>NZ_JBQCIP010000052.1:0-17672 GCF_051953575.1 Microbacterium sp. | reverse complement strand
CGGCGAGGTGTCGCCGTTCGAGGACGGCGACAACGCCACCGAGATCGGCGGCGTCCCCGGACCGTGGCTTCTGCGCCTGCCGCACTTCCGCCTGGACGCGCAGCCCTCGTTCGGCGACGAGATCCAGACGGAGTACTTCGTCGACCGGGCCGATGCCGCCGCGGCGCTGGACGCCGTGCGCGCCCTGGCCGAAGGCATCCGTCCCCACCTCATCTGGACCGAGCTGCGCACCGCCGCCGCCGACGGGCTCTGGCTGAGCCCCGCGTACGGCCGCGACACGGCGATCATCCACTTCACCTGGTACAACCACCCCGACGACGTCGCGGCCGCGGTCGCGCGCATCGAGGCGGCGCTCGAGCCCTTCGGCGCCCGTCCGCACTGGGGCAAGGTGCATGGCTTCGACCGTGCCGCGATCGAGCGCGTGCACCCGCGTCTCGCCGACGCGCGCGCCGTCTTCGAGCGCCTCGACCCGGAGGGCCGGTTCGTCAACGCCCACCTCGAGCGCGTGGGCGTGCGCGAGGCGCGCTGACAGCTTCGGGCGAGGGATGCCGGCGGCCGCGCCGCCGGCATCCCTCTCCGGATGGCGTCAGTCTCCGACCCGGATCGCGCGGACGGCCATGAACTGACGGCCGGGCAGCTCGACGCGCAGCGTCGCCCGGTGGGTGCCGGGCACGCGGTCGACGGTCATGTTCCACGTGTCGATGACGTCGACGGTCCATTCGCCGTCGGGGAGCACGAGGTTGCGGAAGCGGGGCCGGTTGAAGCCGAAGTAGCCGACGCGGTGGGTGTCGGTGCCGCCCCACGGCACGTCCCAGTCCGACGGCAGCGGGTCCCACACGCCGTCGGGCGCTCCGGACTGCAGCTGCTCGAGAAAGCGGATGCGGTCGGGCGACGTGCCGTGCAGCATCCCTCCCTTCGACCACCACAGCACCTCGTCATCGCGGCCGTGCGCCGAGGGCAGGTAGGTCTCGCCGTGGCCCACGTACCCGCCGCGCACCGCGCCCTCCCAGAAGCGGCGCACCATCTCTTCGCCGGTGATGTTGCCCCAGCCCTGGTCGATGTCGCCCTCGTACGCGCATTCGTCGATCACGACGGGCTTGCCCCACCGCTCACGCCATTCGTCGGTGTTCTCGGCGGTGCGGTACACGTCGACGCGCTGGATGCTGACGTGCGTGATCCACGGTCGCGAGTAGTCGTAGAACGGACGGCAGTTGTGGATCGAGTTGAGGTGGCCGAAGGGGTCCTCCTCGCCGACGACCGCCGCGAGCCGCTCCCAGTCGGCGCCGCTCTTCGACCACAGCAGGTCGTACTCGTTGGCCATCGACCACCACACGTTCGAGAACGCGGCGAGGCGGCGCACGACGTAGCGCAGGTAACGCTCGTCGACGGCCGGGCCGAGGTCCGCGAAGCCCCATCGGTCGTATGCGTGGAAGAGGATCAGGTCGGCCTCGATGCCGAGCGCGCCCAGCTGCACGATGCGCTGCTCGAGACGCCGGAAGTGCGCGGGGTCGAACCGCTCCAGGTCGAAGCCGTCCGCGAGCGATCCGGGGAACACGAAGTCCGCCGGCTCGTTCGCGTTGAAGAGGTACGACTTGGGGAACACGCACATCCGGATCTTGGTGAACGGCGCCGCGGCGAGCGTCTGCAGCGTCTGCTCCTGCAGCTCGTCGCCCTGGTGCGTCCACGCATACGCCGTCGTGCCGAGTGGAAGGTGCCGGGTGCCGTCGGCGTGACGGAAGTGGAACCCGTCGACCCGCACCGGACCGTGCGCCCCCTCGCGGGCCGCTGTCACGACGCCGGTGCCCGACAGGCCGTCGAGCGAGCGCGCCGTCGAGCGGGTGACGAAGCGCCACTCGCCCTCGGCGTCGGCCAGGGCGCGCACGACGTACACGCCGTCACCGTCGTAGAAGCCGCCGACCCGCACCTCGGTGCCGTCGGGCCGCGTGAACACGGCGTCGAGCTCGACGTCGACGAACGGGTTGCCGTGGCTCGGCCCCTCGACCCGGATCTCGAGCACATCCCACTGCGCGGTCGGCTGCGGAAGGACGAGGGATGCCGCACCCCGCGCCACCTCCTCGCCCTCGTACGCGGGGTCCGGCGCGATGGCAGGCGGGTACGGGACGCGGTCGTCGTCGCCGTCCTGGACGGCGGCGAGGGCCTCCCACAGCAGCTCCTGCGCGGCGGGGTCTTCGAGCGCGGGCACGAGCGCGACGAGCTGCCCGAGCCGCGCGCCGCGGAACTGCGCCGCCATGGGCGAGGCGGCGATGCCGGGCAGGTGGGTCTCGAGCACGGCGCGGCCGGCGGGGCTGTCGAGGGTGTCGCCGAAGGTGGAGGCGCGGTCGAACACGGGGTTCCTTCCGGTCGGTGTCAGAAGTGTGAGAAGAGGGGTGTCAGTCGTCGTCGCCTTCGGCGACCCAGCCCAGCACGGCGACGTCGCCCTGCACGGCGTACACGCCGATGACGCGACCAGTGAAGGACTCCGCCACCTCGGAGGACAGGAAGCGACCGTCGACCTGGGCGAGCTCGATGCGCTCGCCTCCGGCGGGGGTGAACCCGAGGTGGAACACGTCGCTCGTCGAGACCATGCGCCGGCCGGGGCCGGGGGTGACGGACTCGAGATGCAGGTCGACGACATCCCCCTGCAGGGGGCTGCTCCACTCCTGGCGGAGCCCGCTCAGGCACGCCCGCGCGGTGACGGCGCCCGCGCCCGCCTCGATCTCGAGGTGGAAGCCCTCGTCGTAGCGCACGGCCAGTCCGCCGACGCCGGCGCTCACGTCGACGCGCACGGTGACCGCGTTGTTCAGGTGCTCCTGACGGCGGCCGACGAACACCGGCCGCGAGTCGGAGAGGGTGGTGCCGTCGGCGTGCAGCACGAGCGCGCCGTCGCGCGCGTCGAGGTCGGCGATCTCGGCGGGCAGGCGGCGGATGCCGACCCATTCGGGGTCGAGCGGCTCGTCGGACGCGAACGCCACCTCGACGCGCGTGCCGGGGCGCGGGTTGCGCTCGACGGGAGCGATGGCGGGCCAGCCGTCGTGCCACGTCACGGGTGTGACGAAGGTCTCGCGGCCCAGCGCCGAGAACGCGCGCGTGCCGCTGCGGGGTCGGACGCCCAGCAGCACGCACAGCCATCGCCCGCCGGGGCCGAGGACGAGGTCGCCGTGCCCGGTGTTCTGGATCGGGCGCGGCGTGGACCGCGCCGAGACCAGCGGGTTTCCCGGAGCGCCGGTGAACGGGCCCTCGGGGGAGTCGCCGCGGGCGATCGAGATCGAGTGACCCCGCTCGGTGCCGCCCTCGGCGATCATGAGGTACCACGCGCCGTCGACCTCGTAGAGGTGCGGCGCCTCGGGGAACATCAGCCCCGTGCCGGACCACAGCGAGCGGGGCTCCTCGAGCGCCCGATGTGTCGCCAGATCCACCCGCACCTGCTGGATGCCCAGGTGCGCGGGCTGGTTGGGATTCAGCGCGCCGGTCAGCTGCAGGCCCGAGAAGGTGACGTAGCAGGTGCCGGCGGAGTCCCACGCGATGTCGGGGTCGATGCCCTCGACGGTGCCCGTGCCGTCGGCCTTGAGCAGCAGGTCGCCGTTACTCCACGGTCCCGCGGCGTCGGCGGCGGTGAAGTGCAGCATGCCGCGGCCCATCGCGTCGGTGATCACGAGGTGGAACACGCCGTCGTGGTGGCGGATCGTCGGCGCCCAGGCGCCGCCGCCCGTGGGCACGTCTTCGACGCCCAGCTGGCCGGGCCGCGTCGCGACGTGGCCGATGAGCTCCCAGGTCTCGAAGTCCGTCGAGCGGTGGATCGGGATGCCGGGCAGATACTCGAACGTCGACGTGGCGAGGTAGTACGCGCCGTCGACCTCGACGACGCTCGGGTCGGGGTGGAACCCGTTCAGCAGCGGGTTGTACAGCGTGGTCACGGGGATCTCCGGGAGTTAGGACAGGTCAGGACGAGAGCAGCGCACCGAGCTCGCGGGCCAGCGCCACCGCGCGAGGATCTGCGCCGCCAGGCCACGGGCCGCGGGCGATCGTCCACGCGAAGGCCACCCCCGAGTCCGGGTCGACGCAGGCCAGGGCGCCGAGGGCCCCGTCGTGGCCGAACGCGCGCGGGCCGCCGAAGGCGAGCTGTTGAGAGGGCTTCTGGAAGACGATCGCGTGCGCGCGGTCGTGCTGGTGCAGCACCTCGTCGTAGCCGCGGACCTGCTGCTGGCCGATCTGCTCGACGGTGTCGGCGCTGAGGAACGGCGCGGCGCCGTCGACGCCCGTGACCGCCGCCGCCAGCAGCCTGGCAAGACCCCTCGCGGTGCCGGTGCCCGAACCCGCCGGGTGTCCGTAGCGCCAGCTCACCTCGTCGTTGCCGATGTCGACCGGGTCGCCGCCCATCGCGAAGACGACCGGGCCGAGCGCCGAGAACGAGGGTGCCGAAGCGTCCGACACCGGGCGGATCATCGGGAGCACCGGCACGCGGCGGTGATCCTCGGCCGCGGGCAGGCCGAGGTGGAAGTCGACGCCGTGCGGCACGCGGATCTCGGTCTCGTAGAACTCGTGCAGCGTGCGGCCGGTCACGCGGAACACCAGCTCGGCGGCCAGGTTGCCGATCGTGATGGCGTGATAGCCGAAGGCGCTGCCCGGGAACCAGAACGGGGCGCTCTCTGCCAGCCGTCGCGCGGCGGCGTGGTGGTCGAGCAGCTCGTCCCATCGCAGCGGCGGCGTGGCCTGGGGCAGCCCCGCCTGGTGCGACAGCAGTTGGCGCACCGTCAGGCGGAGCTTGCCCTTGGCGGCGAACTCGGGCCAGTAGTGCGACACCCGTTCGTCGAGGTCGAGTTCGCCTCGCTCGACAAGCAGACCGATCGACAGGCCGATCGTGTTCTTGGTCACCGAGTACGGCACCATGACGGAGTCCTCGGCGAGGTGCGGTCCGCCCCACGCGTCGAGCACGGGCACGCCGCGGTGGAAGGCGGCGACCTGGAACGACAGATCGGGGTCGGCGGCGAGGGAGACGTCGAGGCGCGCGACGATGTCGTCGAGGCGCTCGTCGGCGGTGCCCCGCAGGTGCGGGGTGGTGAGCAGGGCGACGGTCATTCGGAGGCTCCTTCGGAGTGCCATGCCAGTGCGAGCGGCAGGTCGGCCACCGACCCGCCGATACGCAGTGTGTACTCGCCGGGCTCGACGACCCACTCGCCGGCCCAGTGCGCGAGGCGCCGCGGCGGCACCGGGACCGTCGCGGTGACGCTCTGGCCGGCGTCCGCACGCACGGTGGCGAACCCGACGAGCCAGCGCGCCGGACGCTCCACCGTCGAATCGGCGCGCTCGGCGTAGACCTGCACGACCTGCTTGCCCGCTCGTTCGCCGATGTTCTCGAGCGTGACCTCGACCGTGTCGCCCATCCGCTGCGCCGCGCCCCACGCCCACGTCGTGTACCCGAGGCCGTGGCCGAACGGGAAGGCGGGGGCCGGGGCATCCACGTCCCGCAGCCACGCGCGGTAGCCGATGTGCAGCCCCTCGCGGTAGTCGAGGCGGCCGCCCTGCGGCGTGACGTCCGTCACCGGGACATCGGCGAGCGACGCCGGCCACGTCGTCGGGAGACGTCCGCCGGGCTCCGCGGCGCCCGTGAGCACATCGGCGATCGCGTGGCCGAACTCCTGGCCGCCGAAGTAGCCCTGCACGACGGCGCCGACCTCGCCCGCCCACGGCAGCACGACCGGGGAGCCGGCGTTGACGACGACGATCGTGGGCGTGCCGGTGGCGACGACGGCGCGCACGAGGTCGTCCTGGCGGCCAGGAAGATCCAGGCTCGTCCGGTCGTAGCCCTCGGACTCGACCTTCGAGTTCGTGCCGACCACGACGACGGCGATGTCGGACGCCGCGGCCTCCGCCGCGGCGCGCGCGATGAGCTCGTCGGGGTCGGTGCGCTCGGGCGCGATGCCGAGGGTCGCGCTGAGCGCGCCCGACAGTGCGCCGACGTCGGCGCGGGCGAACTCGACCCGCAGCGCGGTCGGCCGCCCGGCCTCGACGTGCACGGTCGCGGTGATCGACGGCGGGTTGAGGAACGCGGCGCCGAGGTCGGTGCCCTCGATGACGGGGGAGTCGTCGAGCACGAGCACGTCGTCCACGAACAGGCGGCCCGGGTTGGCGCCGGCGAATCCGAGCTCGATGTCGCCGGTCTCGGACGGCGTGTAGACGGTCTCGTAGACGACCGTCGCGCTCGCCGCGATGGGCGCGTCGCCGCCGAACCACACCAGCGCCGTCGAGCGGCGGTTCTCGGCGAACAGCTCGGTGCCGTCGGCGTCGAAGAACGCGACGCGCAGGCCGGCCTCGCCCGTGGCGGGGTTGGTGAGCTGATCGAGGGGGATCTCGGACACGCCCTCCTGCACCACCGCGCCGAGCGCGAAGCGCACGTCGGCATCGGGGAGAGCCGAGCGGAATGCGTCCAGCGGCGACACGACGGCTTCGGGGATCACCGTGGCGCTCCCGCCCCCCTGCGTGCGCGCCTCCCGGGCGTTCTGGCCGATGACCGCCACGCGGTCGAGCGCCGCGGGCACGAGCGGCAGCACGCCGTCGTTGCGCAGCAGCACCGTGCCCTCGATCGCCGCCGCGCGAGCGAAGGCGGATCCGTCGAGGTCGGCCGGCGTCAGCGGCACCGATTCGCCGAGGGCGCCCACGCGCTCGGCGAGCAGCAGCAGCCGCAGCACCTTGCGGTCGAGGTCGGCCTCCGCCAGACGTCCGTCGCGGACCGCGTCGGCCAGGCCCGCCCACGCGGGCGCCGGCCCGGGCATCGCGAGATCCTGCGACGCCGCAACGGAATTGAGCGAGCGCACCGCCGTCCAGTCGCTGATGACGGCGCCGTCGAAGCCCCACTCGCTGTTGAGCGGCGTCTCGAGCAGGTCGTTCTCGGTCATCGTGACGCCGTCGACGGCGTTGTAGGCGCTCATGATCGTCCAGGCGCCGGCCTGCGCGACCGCGCGCTCGAAGGGCGCCAGGTACAGCTCGCGCAGCGCCCGTTCGTCCACGCGGACGTCGACGGTGAAGCGGTCGGTCTCGGAGTCGTTGGCCACGTAGTGCTTGGGACAGGCGGCGACCCCGTTGTCCTGCAGGCCGCGCACGTAGGCGGTGGCGAGCTCCGAGGTCAGCTCCGGGTCCTCGCTGAAGCACTCGAAGTGCCGGCCGCCCAGCGGCGAGCGGTGCAGGTTGATCGTCGGTCCGAGCACGACGTCCACGCCCTTGCGACGGGCCTCGGATGCCGCGGCCGCCCCGTACCGGTACGCGAGATCGACGTCCCACGACGCTGCGAGTGCGGAGCCCGACGGCAGGTTCAACGACGGCTCGCGCTCGTCCCACCGCGGACCGCGGACGCCGGCCGGACCGTCCGACAGCGTCATGGCACGGAGCCCGATCTCGGGCAGCGGCACGGTGGTCCAGAAGTCCGCGCCCTGCACGAGGGAGGCCTTCTGCTCCAGCGTGAGGCGCTCCAGCAGCGGCACGAGGTGCCGCACGGCGGCGGGGTGTACGGCGGTGTCGGTCATGGGGGTCTTCCGTCTCAGAGGGGCGTTCGTATCGGATGCCGCGACCCGCCACCCACGGGACGGGCCGGGTCGCGGCATCCGGTCTGTCAAGCGGCGCTGACGGCCGCCTCGGCGTCGAGGAGGACGCGACGGGCGATGCGTCGCTCCTCCTGCTTGTCGGGATCCGGCACCGGCGCGGCCATGAACAGGCGCTGCGTGTACGGGTGCTCGGGGTGCGCCGTGACCTGATCGGCGTCGCCGGTCTCGACGATCTCGCCCCGGTACATCACGGCCACCCGATGGCTGATGTGGCGCACCACCGCGAGGTCGTGCGTCACGAACAGGTACGCGACGCCGGTGCGGTCCTGAATCTCGATGAACAGGTCGAGCACGCGGGCCTGCGTCGAGAGGTCGAGGGCCGACACGGGCTCGTCGCACACGATGAGCCGGGGCTGCTGGGCGAGCGCCCGCGCGATCGCGACGCGCTGCCGCTGCCCGCCCGATAACTCGCGCGGCAGCCGCCCGCGGGCGTCCGCCGGCAGGCCGACCTGGTCGAGCAGATCGCGCACGCGCGTCTTCGCCTCGGCGGATGCCACTCCCGCCGCCGTCAGCGGCTCGGTGAGGATCTGCTCCACGGTCATCGACGGGTTCAGCGACGAGTACGGGTCCTGGAACACGACCTGGATCTCGGAGCTGAGGCTGCGGCGCTCGCCGCGCCCCAGTCGGGAGATGTCGCGGCCGTCGTAGTTGATCGTCCCCTCTGTGACCGGCGCGAGCCCGAGCGCCGCCCGGCCGAGCGTGGTCTTGCCCGAGCCGGACTCGCCGACCAGTCCCACCGTCTCTCCGGGGAGGATGTCGAGCGAGACGCCCTTCAGCGCCCGGAACGGCTCGGCGCGGAAGCCCTTGCCGGGGTATTCGACCACGAGGTCCTTGACCTCCAACAGCGGCGCGCTCATGCTTGCGCTCCCTTCGCGACGACCGGGGATCCGGCCAGCGGGCCGCGGGCGGGACCCTCGTCGAGGATCGCCTCCAGCAGCGACTTGGTGTACGGATGCTGCGCGTCGTGGAAGATCGCACGCACGGGACCCTGCTCGACGAACAGACCGCTCTGCATGACCGTCACGCGGTCGCACAGGTCCGCGACGACGCCGAAGTTGTGCGTGACCAGGAGCATCGCCATGTGACGTTCGGCCTGCAGGTCGCGCAGCAGATCGAGCACCTCGGCCTGCACCGTCACGTCGAGGGCCGTGGTCGGCTCGTCGGCGATGATGAGGTCGGGGTCGGTCGAGACCGCACCGGCGATCAGCACGCGCTGCGCCATGCCGCCCGACACCTCGAACGGGTACGCGTCGAAGGTGCGCTTCGGGTTCGGGATGCCGACGCGGGCGAGCAGGTCGAGCGAACGCTGCGTGGCGTCCTTCTTCGACAGCCCGAGCGTCTTGCGCAGCGGCTCGACGAGCTGGCTGCCGATGGTGAACGACGGATCGAGGTTCGACATCGGCTCCTGCGGGATGTACCCGATGCGCGTGCCGCGGATGCCGGCGTACGTGCGGTCGGAGGCGTCGGCGAGCTCGGTGCCCTCGTAGCGGATCGAGCCCGAGGTCACGTGCCCACCGCGGGGGAGGAGCCCCAGCACCGCGAACGCGGTCTGGCTCTTGCCCGAGCCCGATTCGCCGATGAGGCCGTGCACCTCGCCCTTGCGGATGTCGAGCGACACCCCGTGGACCACCTCGATGTGCGAGCCGTCGGGCTGGTCGTAGCCGACGTGCAGGTCGCGCACCTCGAGCACCTTCTCGGTCGCCTTGCTGCGCGCGTCGTCCTGGTGGACGATGACGCCGGCGCTCTCGTAGATCGGCTGCTCGTCGAGGTCGACGATGTCGCCGCCGCCGAGCGCGACCGAGGTCGTCACCGCGGCCACCGAGCCCGTCGCCGTCGCGACGGCGCGGCGCCGCTTGCGGCGCACCGACACCGTGCGCTCCAGCTCGTCGCGCATGACGTTCGCGAGGAGCGTCAGCGCGATGCACGTCAGCGCGATCGCCAGCGACGGCCAGAGCATCAGAAGAGGCTCCTTGTAGATGTTCTTGAAGCCGTCGTTGAGCATCTGGCCCCACGTGGGGACCGCGACGTCGCCGAGTCCCAGGAACTCCAGACCGGACTGGATCGCGATGGCGATGCCCGCGATGATCGCGGACTGGATGATGATCGGCGCCCGTACGACCGACAGCACGTGCCGGCCGATGATCCGCGTGTCGCTGAGGCCCGACACCCGGGCCGCGTCCACGTACAGCTCGGACCTCACCGCGGTCACAGACGCGTACACCAGCCGGTAGAACGCCGGGGCGAGCAGGATGCCGAAGATGAACATCGAGATCCACACCGACGGGCCGAGCACGGCGCGCGCGGCCAGCAGCACCACGATGCCGGGGAGGGCCATGTTCAGCTCGGTCACCCACGTGGCCGTGCTGTTGAACCACCCCTGGTAGTAGCCGGCGATCAGACCGCTGATCACGCCGAGCACGAGGGCGACCACGAGCGCGAGCAGGGCCGCGGCAACCGTGGTCTGCGTCGCCGCCAGCAGCCGCGAGAACACGTCGCGACCGCTGCCGTCGGTGCCGAGCAGGTGCGCTGCGCTCGGCGGCGCGAGCACGTTGCGGATGTCGGCGTAGTTCGGATCCTGCGGGGCGATCGCCGGGCCGATGATGGCGATGATCGCGAGCAGGACGAGGAAGAGCAGCGAGGCGAGGCCGAGCGGCCGGCGCAGCAGGCGCCGCCAGAGAGAGACGCGCACCGGCGCGACCGGCACGTCGAGGGGGACGTCGATGGCGGTCATGAGAGTCGCACCTTCGGGTTCAGCGCCGCCTGGGCGAGGTCGATGAGGAGGTTGACGATGACGACGATGATCGCGAACGTGATCACCACGCCCATCACGACGGGGATGTCGCCGAGCGTCGTCGCGCGCACCGTGAGCTGCCCCATCCCGGGGATCGCGAACACCTGCTCGACGATGACGGCGCCGCCCAGGAGGCCGATGAACTGCACGGCCAGCACCGCGAGCGCGGGCCCGCCGGCGTTGCGCAGCACGTGGCGGTACACGACCGACGCCGTGCTGATGCCGCGTGAGCGGAGGGTGCGGACGTAGTCACGCGACATCGCGTCGATGACCGAGCCGCGCACCTGCTGGGCGACCGTGGCGATCGCGCCGATCGAGAGGGCGATGATCGGCAGGGTCACGGACGAGAGCCAGCCGGCGAACGACGTCGAGATGGGGATGTACCCGGTCGCCTTGAACCAGCCGAGGTTGATCGCGAAGACGAGCACGAGCCCGAGTGCGATGAGGAAGCCGGGGATGGCGAAGCCGACCAGCGAGAGCACCTGGACCGAGCCGTCCACCCAGCCGCCGCGACGCGCGGCGAGCACGCCCAGCACGACGGCGAGGATCGCCGACACCAGGGTGGCGCCGATCACGATCGAGAGGGTGACCGCCAGGCGGTTGGTGACGCTGACCGACACGAGCTCGCCGGTGAACCAGCTGCGGCCGAGATCGCCCGTGAGAGCGGAGGTGAGCCAGCTCCAGTACTGCTGCAGGAGCGGCTGGTTGAGACCGAGCTGCTCGGTCTTCTTGGCGACGGTCTCGGCGGTCGCGTTCTCGCCCAGGATGCGGCGGGCGATGTCGCCGCCGCCCATGTAGAGGAGCACGAACGCGAGGAACGAGATCACCGCGATGAGCACGACGCCCGACAGCAGTCGCCGGAGGATGAATGCAAGCATGACGTTTCCCGTGGGTGGTGTCGCCCCGCCCCGCGCGCGGATGTGCGCGGGGCGGGGCGAGGTCTCAGTTCTTCGGCGAGAAGTCGAAGATCGACGGGTAGGCGTTGGTGGGCCAGAACTCGAGGTTCGTGTTCGCGTCGGTCGCGAACGTGCCCTGCACCCGGAAGAACGGCGCGAACCAGGCGTTGTCGACGATCCAGGCGTTGAGGTCCTTCGTCGCCTGCTCGGCCTCGTCCTTCGTGCCCGTCTGGATGGTGCTGATGTACTCGTCGACCTGCGGGTCCTGCGAGTGGAACGGGTTGAACGTCGCGCCCGGGGCGATCATGAAGTTGATCAGCTGCCAGTCGGGGTTCTGCTCCAGCGCCATCCACGTCGCCGGGTACTTCGGTGCGAGCATGTCGGTGATGAAGTTCCCGGTGCCGGGGTCGGTGTAGTTCACGGTGATCCCGATGTCGGCGAGCTGCTGGGCCACCAGATCGAACGTCGTCTGGAACGCCGGGGTCGACATCATGTTGAGCGTGAAGCCGTCCGGGTAGCCCGCCTCGGCCAGGAGCTTCTTGGCGCCCTCGGGGTCGTACTCGTACGTGCTGTCGAGCGACTCGTCGTAGCCCACCGAGGTCGCCGGGAACACCTGTTCGGTGACCGTGCCGTAGCCGGCCTGCAGCGCCTTCAGCAGCGCCTCGCGGTCGAAGGCCATGTTGATGGCCTTGCGCACGTTGACGTCGGCGAGCTCGGGCGCCATTGCGCCGTCACGGTCGAACAGGAGCAGGCCCTGGAAGTCGAGCTCGTTGGACTCGATGGTCCAGCCCGAGGCCTCGATCTCGGGGATCGTGTCGTTGTTGACGATCTTGGCGCCGTTGGCCTCGCCGGCCTTCAGGGCGTTGAGCGTCGCCGTCGGGTCGTCGATGACGTTGATGGTGAGGTTGTCGTACTTGACGGCATCCGGGTTCCAGTAGTCGGGGTTGGCCGTGTACACGTACGTCGTGCCGGTCACGCTCGCCGTGGTGTCGAGCACGTAGGGGCCCGAGCCGACCGGCTCGGTGGCCGAATCGGGGTCGTCGAAGCTCGACGGCGCCTGGATGAGGCCGGGGGCGATCGACAGAAGGTTGATGAGCGAGGGATCGGGCGCGGACTGCGTGATGGTCACGGTGGTGGCGTCGACGGCGGCGAACTCCTTGCCGGCGAACGTCGCGGCCTGCGGCGAGGTGCCGTCGCGGAAGCGCTCGAGGCTCGCGACGACGGCGTCGGCGTCGAGCTTGGTGCCGTCGGTGAACTCGACGTCGTCGCGGAGCGTGAGGGTCAGCACGGTGTTGTCGTCGTTGTACTCCCACTTGGTCGCGAGCCACGGTTCGATCTCGCCCGAGGAGTTCTTCTGCAGCAGCGTGTCGAACACCGCCTGGAAGAACGGGCTGCGGTTGCCGTACTCGGCGCCCGCGCCGATGTCGTAGCTCGTCGGGGCGACGATCGCCGTGAGCGTCAGCCGATCTGCGCGACCGGAGTCGCCCGAGCCCGACCCGCCGTCACCGCCGCCGGCGCAGCCGGTCAGGGCGAGCGCGGCGATCGCGATGGTGGCTGCTGTGGCCTTCCAACGGAACATCCTTGGTCCCTTCCTAGGTGGCGATGCCCCTGTGGATCGCCTGCTGGCCGATGACGCTAACAGCAATTACGAGCGAGCACTAGGTTTTTGAAACAAAAAGCTAGCGACTACTAGGAATTCGTTATAGAACGGAGAGGAAGGACCCCGGCGCGCACGAAGGCTGTGTGGCGAGACGACCCGGGGATACGGTGAGACGATGACCGACACCACGACCGCCGTCACGCGGAAGGAGAACGCTCCCACGAAGGAGCGGAAGCCGCGCGGCGAGTACGCGAAGTCGAAGGAGACCCGCACGGCGATCCTCGACGCCGCCCTGGAGGTGTTCGCGCAGTCCGGATACCGGGCGGGGTCGCTCCGCGAGGTCGCCGAGCGCGTGGGGATGAGCGAGGCCGGTCTGCTGCACCACTTCCGCAGCAAGAGCGCGCTGCTGCTCGCGCTGCTCGACCACCGCGACGACCTGTCGCGCTCCCGCGTCGACTTCGACATGCCCGACGGTGTCGAGGCGCTGCGCGCGCTCGCCGAGCTCGCGCGCTTCAACGCGGACAACCCGGGCATCGTCGAGCTCTACTGCGTGCTGTCGGCCGAAGCCACCTCTCCCGACCATCCCGCCCACGAGTACTTCATCAACCGGTACGAGTACGTCCGCTCGAGCGTGAGGGGCTCCTTCGAGCGTGCGGCCGCCGCGGGACGCCTCATCGACGGCGTCGATCCCGCCCGGGCCGCGGTCGCCACGATCGCCCTGATGGACGGCCTCCAGGTGCAGTGGCTGCTCGACCGCACGTCCACCGACATGGCCGAGGCGATGCACGAGTGCTTCCGCAGTCTCATCCGCGGCTACGACCTCGTCGGGCTCGAGAACGTGCTCGACGTGCTGGACGCGAACTCCGCCGCGACCGCCGGCGGTCCCGCGGTGGCGGCATCCGGGACGCCGCGGCATTCCGCGGGCGAGGCGACGGAAGACGGCGCATGATCCGCGAGCCTTGGCTCGACGGCTGGACCGTCGGGCCGAAGCTGGGCGCGTTCGAGGCGGCCACGGCCGAGTCCGCCCCGCGGCCGGTCCGACTGCCGCACGACGCCGTCCGCGACCTGCCCCGCACGGCGACGAGCGACCAGGGCGTGCACACCGGCTACGTGCCCGGCGGCGTGTTCGAGTACGCCAAGACCTTCGATGTTCCCGAGTGGTGGCGCGGGCGGACTGTGCGTGTGGAGTTCGAGGGCGTGTACCGCGACGCCGCCGTCTTCCTCAACGGGGATGCCGTCGCGCACGAGCCGAACGGGTACAACGCGTTCGAGGCGGTCCTCGACCCGTACCTGCGCTACGGCGAGCTCAACCGGCTCACGGTGGAGGCCCGCGCACACCGTGACAGCCGGTGGTATTCCGGTGCGGGCATCTATCGCCCGGTGCATCTCGTCGTGGCCGATCCCGTGCACCTGCCGCTCGATGCCACCCGCGTGACGACCCCCGACGTCGACGCAGACCGCGCGGTCGTGCAGCTGGCCACGACGGTGCGCAACGGCTCGCGGCACACGCGGACGCTCCGCGTCGCATGGACGCTCGAAGGCCCGGACGGCGTCGGACTCGTCGCCGACTCGGTGCCGGTGACGGTCCTGCCGGGGTCCGACGCCATCGCCCGGGCCCGCCTCGCCGTCGAGGCGCCGGTGCTCTGGAGCGACGCCGCCCCCGCGCTTCACCTCGTGCGGACGATCCTCACCGATGAGCGCGGCGAGGACCTCGACCGGGATGCCGCCGCCTTCGGCATCCGCCGCATCCAGGTGGACCCCGAGCGAGGCCTGCGCATCAACGGCGTGCCCGTGAATCTGCGAGGCGCATGCGTGCACCACGACAGCGGCCCCCTGGGGGCCGCCACGTTCGCGGATGCCGAGGACCGCCGGGTGCGCCTGCTCAAGGAGGCCGGGTTCAACGCCCTCCGCAGCTCTCACAACCCGATGAGCCGTGCGATGCTCGACGCGTGCGACCGCCACGGCGTGTACGTCATGGACGAGCTCACCGACACCTGGACGCGGTCGAAGGTGGCGTTCGACGCCGCGCCCGGTTTCGCCGAGCGATGGCGGCACGACGTCGACGCGCTCGTCGCGAAGGATCTCAACCACCCGAGCGTCATCATGTACTCGATCGGCAATGAGATCCTCGAGCTCGCCTCGCCTGCCGGCGCCGCGTGGAGCCGGCGCCTCGCCGAGGCGGTCCGCGCGCGCGACGACACGCGCCTGGTGACGAACGGGATCAACGGCATCATCGCGAACCTCGACCGCATGGCCGAGATCGCGGCAGTTGATGGGGCGCAGGCCGACGAGGCATCCGATCCCAACACGATGATGGCGACGATGGGCGACACGATGGCGCGAGCGAACGCGTCCGAGCTCGTGGCCGCCTCGACCGAGGAGTCGGCCTCGGTGCTCGACGTCGTCGGATTCAACTACGCCGAGTCGCGGTACGAGCTCGATCGCGAGCTGTTCCCGCACCGCGTGATCGTGGGGTCCGAGACGTTCCCGTCGCGCATCGAGCGCATGTGGGAACTCGTCGAGCGGCTGCCGCATGTGATCGGCGACTTCACCTGGACGGGCTGGGACTACCTCGGCGAGGCCGGCATCGGCCGGGTCGACTACACCGACGAGCCCGGCTACACGCCCACGGGCACCGCCGGTCCGTACCCGCATCTGCTCGCCGGCTGCGGCGACCTCGACATCACGGGGCACCGCAGACCGGTGTCGTACTACCGCGAGATCGTGTTCGGGCTGCGCACCGACCCGTACATCGCCGTCCACCCGCCCCGCCATCACGGCCGTCCGACCGCGACGACGCCGTGGTCGTGGGACGACTCCGTGTCGTCATGGACGTGGGATGCCGCACCCGGCGCGCCGGTCACGGTCGACGTCTATGCGGCCGCCGACGAGATCGAGCTGCTGCGGGACGGGGTCTCGGTGGGCGTCGCGCGGGTCGGCGACGAGAAGGCGTTCCGCGCCCGGTTCGAGACCGCGTACCGGCCCGGCGAGCTGGTCGCGGTCGCACGGACGGACGGCCGGGAGGTGGGCCGCACCGGACTGCGCACGGCCGGCGAGCTCGCGCTGGTCGCCACGGCCGAGCGAGCCGACGTCGCGCCCGACGGCCTCGCGTTCGTGGGCATCTCGCTCGCGGACGCCGACGGTGTCGTGGCGTGCGACGCGGACGCGACGATCACGGTGACGGTCGACGGCGACGCGGAGCTCGCAGGGCTCGGCACGGGGCGCATCCGCACGGAGGAGTCGTTCGCCGGTCCCTCCGTCACCACGCACGCCGGGCGCGCGCTGGCGATCGTCCGGCCCACCGGTCCGGGGGTCGCGACGGTGCTCGTCACCGCCGAGGGCTACGCGCCCGTGCGGGTGCCGCTGACCTTCGGCGCGTGAGACGCCGCGATGCCGGCGGCCGCGGCCGCCGGCATCCTCTCGACTCGTGAGCGGTCGCCCCGTCAGCTCGCCTTCGCGGCGCGGGGGACGTCGTCGTCGGAGACCACGGGGATCGCGGTCGTGCCGGCGACCTCGTCGCTGAACTCCTCGGGGGTGACGATCGACAGCGGGCGCGTCTCGTCGAGGGTCAGCAGGAACCGCTTCTCTTCGTGACGGTGCAGGCGCCCCGACACGATGAGCCAGGTGGCGCCGATGCCGAAGGCGATGAGCGCCGCGACGGCGCCGACCATGATCGCGGTGCGCGGGCCGAACTGCGCGGCCACCCAGCCGACGATGGGCGCCCCGATGGGCGTGCCGCCCATGAGGATGGCGGTGTACAGGGCGAGCACTCGGCCGCGCAGGGCCGGATCCGTCGTCGTCTGCACATACCCGTTCGCCGTGGTCAGCATCGTCACGACCGAGAAGCCGGTGAACATGAGCGTCGCGGCATATGCCCAGTACGAGGGCATCAGCGCCGAGACCGACGAGGCGATCGTGAACATCAGGGTGCCGATGATGACGACCCGGATGCGGGCGCGGTCACGGCGGGCGGCGAGCAGGGCGCCGGCGAGCGACCCGATCGCGAGGATCGAGCTGAGCAGTCCGTACCCGTCCGCCTCGCGGCCGAACTCGAGCGCCATGGTCGACGCGAAGATCGGGAAGTTCATGCCGAACGCGCCCACGAGGAACACCATCGCGAAGGTGACCATGAGGTCGGGGCGGCGCCCGACGTACCGGAAGCCGTCGGCCAGTCTCGAGGCGCCGGAGCCCTTGACGCGGGGGATGAGCTCGTCGGTGCGGATCAGCATGAGTGCGACGATCATGGCGCAGAACGTGATGCCGTTCGCGAGGAACACCCACCCCGTCCCGATCGCGACGATGACGACACCGGCGACGGCCGGGCCGATCATGCGGGCGCCGTTGAACGAGGCCGCGTTGAGGGCGACGGCGTTCGAGGCGGTCTCGCGTGAGACGAGGTCCGAGACGAAGGCCTGGCGTGCCGGGTTGTCGAACGCGGACACGAGCCCCAACCCGAACGCGAAGGCGTACATGAGGGGGAGCGTCATGACTCCGACGAGGAGCAGGATGCCGATCACGACGCCGATCACGAGCAGCAGGCTCTGCGTCAGCAGCAGCAGCCGGCGACGGTCGAACTTGTCGGCGACCCAGCCGGTGACCCCGACGAGCAGCAGCGGCGGGGCGAACTGCAGCGCCATCGTGATGCCCATGGCTGCGGCGTCGTTGTCGGTGAGCTCGGTGAGCACCACCCAGCTGAGGGCGGTCGCCTGCATCCATGCGCCGATGTTCGACACCAGCGCGCCGATGAACCAGACCCGGTAGTTGAAGGCCGAGAACGACCGGAACATCGC
>NZ_JBQCIP010000051.1:0-7593 GCF_051953575.1 Microbacterium sp. | reverse complement strand
GCGGCGCGCTCCTCCTTGCCGACGCCGGCGATCTTCAGGGCGAAGCCCATGTTCTCGGCGACGGTCATGTGCGGGTACAGCGCGTAGTTCTGGAACACCATCGCGATGTCGCGGTCCTTCGGCGGGACGTCGGTGACGTCGCGGTCGCCGATGAGGATGCGGCCCGAGTTGACCTCTTCGAGGCCGGCCAGCATGCGCAGCGAGGTGGACTTGCCACAGCCCGAGGGGCCGACGAGAACCAGGAACTCGCCGTCGGCGACCTCGAGGTTCAGCTTGTCGACCGCGGGGCGCGTGCCCCCGGGGTACAGGCGGGTTGCGTTGTCAAACGTGACGGACGCCATGTTCTCTTCTCCTTCACCGGCAGGTACGTGCCGGACGATCCGTAGTGATGGAATGAGCGGGGGCTTTCCCGCACGCCCGTCGTCGGGCGCTCGCAACAGTATGACACGCGCGTGACACACCGCGCGCGGAGGTTGCATCTGGGCATTTCCCAGGGTGGCTGACTAGCATCGTGGACGGCCGCTTTCCCGTGCGGTCCCGCGCAATTCCCCGCCCCGCAGCCCGCGGCCGGCCTTCGCCACGAGAGGTTCCATGTCGAGCGACGAGTCACAGAACGCCGCGTCCAGCGAGCGCCGCGACGCCGTGCGCGAGAAGGCGCAGCAGGTGAAGGCGCGCCAGTCCCGAGCCCGGCTCATCCGCCGGACGACGCTCGTGACCCTGGGGCTCGCCGTCATCGCCGTCGTCGCCGTCGTCGTGACCTGGACCGTGTCGTCGAGCGCGTCGAAGCCGATGGCCGACCCGTCCAACGTCGCGGGCGGCTTCGTGGTGACCGGCGTCCGCGGCACCGGCGTCCCGTCGGCCGAGAACGGCGCAGGCGCCGCCGAGGCGACTCCCGCGCCCACCGGCGATGCGGCGGCGACCGAGACCCAGCCGACCCCCACCGCGACGCCGACCGAGGCGCCCGCCGTCGACATCCGCGTGTACGTCGACTACCTGTCGAGCGGCTCGCGCGACTTCCAGGTCGCGAACGTCAAGCAGCTGTCGCAGTGGGTGGACTCCGGCGCCGCCACCCTCACCTACTACCCGGTCGCGATGCTCACGGCCAAGTCCAACGGCACGAAGTACTCGCTGCGCGCCGCGGGCGCAGCCGCGTGCGTGGCGCAGAACTCGCCGGAGTACTTCTTCGCCTTCAACAACGCCCTGCTCACTCAGCAGCCGGGTGTCGACTCCGACGGGCTGAGCGACTCGGAGCTGGCCGACCTCGCGATCGCGACGGGGCTCGACGGCCCCAAGGTCGTCCGCAACTGCATCGAGCAGCAGTCGTACACGTTGTGGGTCAAGACGGCGACCGAGCAGGCGCTCAAAGAGCTGCCCGACTCGGGCGGCGTCGCGCTGACCGCGACCCCCACGATCCTCGTCAACGGCACGCAGTACGTCGGCAAGATCGACGACCCCAAGGAGTTCGCGCAGTTCGTCCTCACGGTCGCGAGCGACTCGTACTACAAGGCGACTCCGACCCCGACGGCCACACCGGCTCCGTGATCGGCCCGCGCCCGCGGTGACGGGCGTGGGACGGGCGCCGCTAGACTGGGCGCTCTGCCGGCTTGGCGCAATTGGTAGCGCACCGTACTTGTAATACGGGGGTTGCAGGTTCAAGTCCTGTAGCCGGCACCTCCGCAGCAGAGCTGCTCAGACCTTGTGCACGCTCAGCAGCTGCCAGCCCTCGGGCACCTTGGCCTCCAGTGCGGCCAGGTCGTCGGCCTCGATCTGCTCGACGCCGTCCCGGCGCGCGATCGTGGCGGTGGACGTCAGCAGCTGCGAGCCCTTGGGCATGGCCGCCGGCACGTCTGTGACGACCCAGCCGGCGGGCAGCTGCGCGTCCACGGCGGCGCGCAGTGCCGCGAGCGACTCGCCCTGCACCTCGAGTGTGCGGGTCTCGACGGGACGGATGCGGCCGATCAGCATGCATCCACTCTACGAAGCGTCGACCGGTGGACCTTGCCGGGCGCGCTCAGCCGGCGGGTTCGAACGTGATCGTCACCGGCGTGGCGCCGGTCGCGCGGTCGAACAGGATGTCGCCGGTGATCTTCGCGGGACCGCCCTCGGACGGGCCGATGCGCGCCGTGAAGGTGTCGCCCTCGCCGGAGCGGTTGAACTCGCCGAGCTGCTCGGTCAGCGGGTCGAGCTGTGCGGCATCCCATCCGAGATCGGGGGAGAGCGCGCGCAGGTAGTCCAGCGCGCCGCTCCAGTTGCTCGTGACGTCGGGGACGAACGTGACCGATGCGAGCTCGCCGTCGACGGTTGTCGCCGTGAGCCCGGAGATGTCGTCGAGCACGTAGAGCTCCTTGCCCGCGGCGATGACCGCCCGCACCGGGCGGCGGAACTCGGCGCTCTTCTCGCCGTCCTCCGGCATGCCCAGACCCGCTGCCGACAACGCGCCCTCGCCGATGCGCACCTTGAAGGTGCCCGAGACATTGACGTAGTCGAAGCCGGTGTCGGTGAGCATCGTCGAGCCGTCCGACGCCCGCTGGTCGTCGGAGGCGGCCGGACGGTCCTGCGCCCACCAGGACCCCTGGATCGCGAGGGAGGCGATGACGACTCCGGCGATGATGAGCACGAGCACCGTGGCGGGGAGCCATGTGAGCAGTGTTCGGGTTCGCGACGAGACGGGCACGATCCAGGGTAACTCGGGCGTCAGCGGTGCCGCGGCGGCGGTGAGCCGCCCGTGGGCAGGGCATGATTGATCGGTGACCGACCGCCGCCTGCCCGCCTGGATCGGGATCAGTGCAGCGGCGGTCATCGGCATCCTCACCGCCATCCAGGCCCGCATCAACGGTCAGCTCGGCGCGCGCCTGGGCGACGGCTTCACCGCCGCCGTGATCTCGTTCGGCTCGGGGCTCGCGGTCCTGATCGTGCTGTCGCTCGTCGTCCCGCAGGGGCGCCGCGGCTTCGCGGCGCTGGTCGCGGGAGTGCGGCGGCGCGATGAGGACGGGCGCGCCGGCATCCCGTTCTGGATGCTGTGCGGCGGTGTCGCGGGCGCGCTCTCGGTGGCCACGCAATCGCTCGCCGTCGGCATCATCGGCGTCGCGCTGTTCACCGTCGGGGTGGTGGCCGGTCAGACCGTGAGCGGGCTGCTGCTCGACCGCTCGGGCATCGGCCCCGCGGGCGTCGTCGCGGTGACCCCGGCGCGCCTCATCGGGGGTGCCTTGGCGATGCTCGCGGCGGCGGTGTCGCTGGCCGGCGGCGTCCACGCCCCGCCGGTGCTGATCGTGCTGCCGTTCCTCGTCGGCGCCGGGATCGCGTGGCAGTCCGCGGTGAACGGCCGCCTGCGCCAGCGCGTCGGCACGCCGCTGACGGCGACACTGGTGAACTTCATCGGCGGCACGGTCGTGCTCGGCATCGCCGAGCTGGTGCACTCGCTCACCGTCGCCCCGCCGCCCACGGTCTTCCCGTCCGAGCCGTGGCTGTACGCCGGCGGTGTGATCGGCGTGACCTACATCTTCCTCGCGGCCGCCCTCGTGCCCTACACCGGGGTCTTGCTGCTGGGTCTCGGCACCGTCGTCGGGCAGGTGGTCACGTCGGTGCTGATCGACGCGCTGTGGCCGACCGCCGCCGCCCCGTCGCTCTGGCAGTCGCTGCTGATGTCGTCGCTCGCCATCCTGTCGGTCGTGGTCGCGGCGGTGCCGTGGCGCTGGACGCGCCGCGGGCGCTGACCCGCCGCGCGCGCTGACCCGCCGCGGGCGCTGACCCGCCGCGGGCGCGGAGTCCGCGCGCTGACCCGCTGGATCAGGCCGCGTCGCCGAGCTCCCGCGAGAGCACCTG
The DNA here is from genome assembly GCF_051953575.1 of Microbacterium sp. Taxonomy (GTDB): domain Bacteria; phylum Actinomycetota; class Actinomycetes; order Actinomycetales; family Microbacteriaceae; genus Microbacterium. The sequence continues at coordinate 3,771 of NZ_JBQCIP010000051.1, read as the reverse complement.
TGCGGCGTCGATAAGGAGGGGGACGGCGCGTTCGGCGAACGCCTCGTCGACACGGGAGACGGGGCCCGACACCGAGATGGCGGTCGGGGTGGGCGCGTGCGGCACCGCGACGGCGAAGCACCGGACGCCGATCTCCTGCTCCTGCTCGTCGATCGAATAGCCGCGCTCGCGGATGCGGTCGAGCTCCGCCAGCAGCGAGTCGATGTCTCCGATGGCCATCGGGGTGGCGGTGGGCATGCCGACGCGGCTCACGATGCCGCGCACGACGTCGTCGTCGAGCGTCGCCAGGATCGCCTTGCCCACGCCGGTCGCGTGCGTGTGAGCGTGGCGACCCACCTCCGTGAACATGCGCATGGAGTGCTTCGACGGCACCTGGCCGACGTAGACCACCATGTCGGAGTCGAGCACCGCCATGTTTGCGGTCTCGCCCAGGGCGTCGACAAGACGCGCGAGCTGCGGGCGGGCGATCGCGCCGAGCTGCTTGCTGGCGCCCTCGCCGAGCCGGATGAGCCGAGGCCCGAGCGCGTAGCGGCGGTTGGGCAGCTGCCGGACGTACCCCATGCCGACGAGCGTGCGCAGCAGGCGGTGGATCGTGGGCAGCGGCAGCTCGGTCGAGGCGGCAAGCTCGCTGAGGGTCACCTCGCCGTCGGCGTCGGTGATCAGCTCGAGCAGCTCGAACACGCGCTCGACGGACTGCACACCTCCGGACGCCTTCTCGGCCATGTCGTCACCTTTCCACTCCGTCGGGGTCTCCGTCCACGATACGGAAGAGGGATGCCGCACCGCACGCGCGACGCGGGGACGCGGCATCCGATTGCGACGATTGCTTTTCCGCGTGGCAGAAACTACTATCCATAATACGGAAACTAGTTCTCGATCAGTGGAAGTGGTCGAGCGAACGAGGAGGATCAATGGCGAACCCCAGCCCCGGCTACTCGATCACGCTGCGCGTGCAGGCGCCCGCGAGCGTCAGCTCCACCGCCGAACTGGCCGCCGCCGTCGGCCGTGCCGGCGCAGCCGTCACCGCGCTCGACGTCGTCGAGTCGCGCCCGGACTCCCTCGTCGTCGACGTCACCTGCAACACGTCGAACGCCGACCACGGCGCGCAGGTGCAGCAGGCGCTCGCCGCACTCGCCGACGTGTCGGTGCTGCACACGAGTGACCGCACCTTCCTGATGCACCTCGGTGGCAAGCTGGAGATCGTGCCGAAGGTGCCGCTGCGAAACCGCGACGACCTGTCGCGCGCCTACACGCCGGGCGTCGCCCGCGTGTGCCTCGCCATCGCGGAGCGCCCCGAGGATGCCCGCAACCTCACCGTGAAGCGCAACACGATCGCCGTCGTCACGGACGGCTCGGCGGTGCTCGGCCTGGGCAACATCGGCCCCGCCGCCGCGCTGCCGGTCATGGAGGGCAAGGCGGCGCTGTTCAAGCAGTTCGCCGACGTCGACGCGTGGCCCGTCTGCCTCGACACGCAGGACACCGACGAGATCGTCAGGATCGTGAAGGCGATCGCGCCGGTCTACGGCGGGGTGAACCTCGAAGACATCGCGGCTCCGCGCTGCTTCGAGATCGAGGCGCGCCTGCGCGACGAGCTCGACATCCCCGTCTTCCACGACGACCAGCACGGTACGGCCATCGTGACGCTGGCCGCGCTGCAGAACGCGCTGCGGGTCGTCGGCAAGAACCTCGCCGACGTGCGCATCGTCGTGTCGGGCGTCGGTGCGGCCGGCTCCGCCATCATCCAGCTGCTGAAGGCGGAGGGCGCCCGGCACATCGTCGCCGCGGGCCGTACGGGCGTCATCCACGCGGGGGAGCAGTACAGCGACGAGCACCGCCGCTGGCTCGCCGCCAACACCAACGCCGAGGGTGTCACCGGGAGCCTCGCCGACGCCCTCGTCGGCGCGGACGTCTTCATCGGCGTCTCGGCGCCCGATGTCATCGGCGAGGCGGAGGTCAAGAGCATGGCCGACGGTGCGATCGTGTTCGCGATGGCCAATCCCGATCCCGAGATCGACCCCGTGCTGGCGGCGCGCCACGCGGCGGTCGTCGCGACCGGTCGCAGCGACTTCCCGAACCAGATCAACAACGTCCTGGCGTTCCCGGGGTTCTTCCGCGGCCTGCTCGATGCGCACGCGGTCGAGATCACGCCGGCCATGCTCGTCGCGGCCGCCGATGCCATCGCGAAGCGGGTGTCGGACGACGAGCTGCACGCCAGCTACATCATCCCGAGCGTGTTCGACCCGCTGGTGGCGGGCGACGTCGCCGCCGCCGTGGCCGCGGCGGCCCAGGCCGAGGAGCCTGCCGCGCGGCAGGACGACCTCGCTCGCACCGCCGCTTGACGACCCGCCCCTGAGAGGAGCCCCCATGACCATCGCCATCCGTTCCGCAGCGGCGCCCGCCCGCGCCGGCGAGATCCTCACCCCCGACGCGCTCGCCTTCGTCGAGCAGCTGCACGAGAGGTTCGCCGCGCGCCGCGACGAGCTCCTGGCCGCGCGCAGGGTGCGTCGCGACGAGGTCGCGCGCACCGGCACGCTCGACTTCCTGCCGGAGACGGCCGAGATCCGTGCCGGCGACTGGACGGTCGCTCCGGCGCCGCCCGCGCTGCAGGACCGCCGCGTCGAGATCACCGGCCCGGCCACGCCCGCCAAGATGGCGATCAACGCCCTGAACTCCGGCGCGAAGGTGTGGCTCGCCGACCTCGAGGACGCGTCCACGCCGACGTGGTCGAACGTCGTCGACGCCCTGCTGACGCTCCACGACGCCGCCCGCGGCGAGCTGGCGTACACGTCGCCCGAGGGCAAGGTGTACGCCCTGCGCGAGGACGCTCCGCTCGCCGTCGTCGTCGCGCGGCCGCGCGGGTGGCACATGGACGAGAAGCACGTCGAGGTGAACGGCCGTGACGCGGTGGGCGCGCTCGTCGACTTCGGGCTGCACTTCTTCCACACGGCGCGGCAGCTCATCGACAACGGGCAGGGTCCGTACTACTACCTGCCCAAGACCGAGAGCCACCTCGAGGCGCGGCTCTGGAACGACGTGTTCGTGTTCGCGCAGGACGCCCTCGGCATCCCGCAGGGGACGATCCGCGCCACCGTCCTCATCGAGACGATCCCGGCCGCCTTCGAGATGGACGAGATCCTGTACGAGCTGCGCGACCACGCCGCGGGGCTCAACGCGGGCCGGTGGGACTACCTCTTCAGCATCGTGAAGTACTTCCGCGACGCGGGGGACTCGTTCGTGCTGCCCGACCGCGCCGACGTGTCGATGACGGCGCCGTTCATGCGCGCCTACACCGAGCTGCTCGTCAAGACGTGCCACCGGCGCGGTGCCTTCGCGATGGGCGGCATGGCGGCCTTCATCCCGAACCGCCGCGAGCCCGAGGTCACCGAGGCCGCGTTCGAGAAGGTGCGCGCCGACAAGACGCGCGAGGCGAACGACGGCTTCGACGGCTCGTGGGTGGCCCACCCCGACCTCGTGCCGATCTGCCGTGCGGTCTTCGACGCCGTGCTCGGCGACCGGCCGAATCAGCTCGACCGGCAGCGGCCCGAGGTGGAGGTCACCGGCAGCCAGCTGCTCGACGTCGCCTCGGCGCCGGGCGCGGTCACCGAGACGGGCCTGCGCACCAACCTCTATGTCGCGATCGCCTACATCGCGGTGTGGCTGTCGGGCAACGGCGCGGTGGCGATCCACAACCTCATGGAGGATGCCGCCACCGCCGAGATCTCGCGGTCGCAGGTGTGGCAGCAGATCCGCAACGGCGTCGTCCTGGCCGAC
>NZ_JBQCIP010000050.1:0-22134 GCF_051953575.1 Microbacterium sp. | reverse complement strand
CGCGGGCACGCAGGCGCGCACTCACACGGACAACCCTCCTATGGTACTGGATGCCGCAACGGGCGCCGAATCGGCCCGTCAGTGGAACGCGTTCAGCCCGGTCAGGTGCTGGCCGAGGATCAGGGTGTGCACCTCGTCGGTGCCCTCGTACGTCCGCACCGACTCCAGGTTCGCAGCGTGGCGGATGGGGGAGTTCTCCAGCAGCACGCCCTCGCCGCCCAGGATCGTGCGGGCCTCGCGGGCGATCGCGATCGCCTCGCGCACGTTGTTGAGCTTGCCGAGCGAGACCATCGCGGGAGTCAGGCTGCCGGCGTCCTTGGCCCGTCCGATCTGCAGCGCGAGCAGCGCGCCCTTCTGCAGTTCGACGACCATGTCGACGAGCTTGCGCTGCGTCAGCTGGAACCCGGCGACCTTGCGCCCGAACTGCTCCCGCCGCAGCGCATGCCGCAATGCCGCCTCATAGCTGTCGCGGGCCGCACCGAGCGCGCCCCACACGATGCCGTAGCGGGCCTCATTCAGGGCCGAGAAGGGTCCGCGCAGGCCGCGCGCCTCAGGGAGGAGAGCGGATGCCGGCACCCGCACGCGATCGAAGGTCAGCTGCGTCTGCACCGACGCCCGCATCGAGCCCTTGGGCTCCAGCACGGCGATGTCGAGCCCCGGCGCGTCAGTCGGCACGAGGAAGCCGCGCACTCCTTCGTCGGTCTGCGCCCACACCACGGCGATCTGCGCGATCGAGGCGAGGCCGATCCAGCGCTTGGCGCCCTCGATGATCCAGTCCGATCCGTCGCGTCGCGCGGACGTCGTCATGCTCGCCGGGTCCGACCCCGCGCCCGGCTCGGTCAGCGCGAAGCTGCCGATCGCCTCGCCGGCGGCCATGCGCGGCAGCCACTCCTGCTTCTGCTCGTCCGATCCCCAGCGGTGGATCGACCCCATGGCGAGCGAGCCCTGCACCGACACGAACGTGCGGATGCCCGAGTCACCGGCTTCGAGCTCGAGCGCGGCCAGGCCGTACTCGACCGCGCCGGCGTTCCGGCACCCGTACCCCTCGAGCGTCATGCCGAGCACGCCGAGGCGTCCGAGGGCGGGGGCCAGCTCCGCGGGGAAGACGCCCCGGTCGAACCACTCGGCGATGTGCGGACGGATCTCGGCGTCGACGAACGCCCGCACGCCGTCGCGGGCGTCTCGTTCGGCCGGGCTCAGCAGCGCGTCGAGACCGAGGACGTCGGATGCCGCACGCAGCGCGGCGAGATCGTCGGGGTCACGGGTGACATCGGTCATGGCGCCTCCTCGCGTCCGTTCGATTCTGCCCCCTCGCCCGAGGGCCGCCGATTAGTGTGGAGCGCGCACGCTGACGAGGGGACCCGATCGATGTCGCAGCCGGCCGCGCAGAACGCGCTCTCAGTCACCATCTCGGGCACCCCGGACTTCGGCAGTGAGGTGCTGAAGGCGCTGTACCGGATCACCGGCCGCTCCACGGTCGAGCTGCGCGAGGCGATCCGCAGCGGCGAGCCGGTGTACACGGCCGAGCTGTTCGGCAACGACCACATCCACGTCGTTCCGCGGCTGGAGAAGACCGTCGCCTACCTGCAGAGCCTGGGCGTCCCGTTCGTCGTCCACGAGTGGGCCGACGGCGAGCGCGACGCGATCCCGCTCGACGTGATGCGGCAGATCATCGAGGCCACCGACGGCCCGTGACCGTCCGTGCAGGAGTGCTCGCCACGGATGCCCGCGAGACGGTATGTTCACGACAGCCGCGGCGCTGCGGGTCACTGGGGACCGCGCAAGCGATTATCGATTAGGCTGACGGAGCACGCTCCAACGATGGGACTGAACGGATGCCTCGCACGACCACGCTCGTCTTCGCCGGCGACTCGATCACCGATTCCGGCCGCGACCGCGACGACGCCGCCTCGCTGGGGGACGGGTACGTCAGCCTGATCGCCGAGGCTGTCCGCGAGCGCGGCGAGACGGTCGTCAACAAGGGCATCTCGGGCAACCGCGCCGTCGACCTCGAGGCGCGCTGGGACGACATCCTCGCCGCCGGCCCCGACGTGCTCACGGTCTATATCGGCGTCAACGACATGTGGCGCCGGTTCGACGCCGACGACCCGACGTCGGTCGAGGACTTCGAGGCGACCGTCGCCGGCCTGCTGCAGGCGGCACGGGATGCCGGCGTCGACCGCATCCTGCTCATCGAGCCGTTCTTCGTGCCGGTCCGCGACGACCAGGTGGCGTGGCTCGACGATCTGAACCCCAAGCGCGAGGCCGTGCGGCGCCTGGCGGAGCGGTTCGACGCGACGCTGGTCGAGCTGCACGACACGGTGACGGCCGCGGCGGCCGAGCACGGCGCCGCCGCGATCGTGCCCGACGGCGTGCACTCCACGCCGCAGGGGTCGGCGATCATCGCCGACGCGTGGCTCGCCGCCCACCTGGGCGCGGCGGCCGGGGTGCCGGGAAGGGAGGCGCCCCGTGACTGACGCCCTCAGCTCTGTCACCGAGCTCAAGCGCGGTCTGCTGTCGGACCAGATCTACGAGCTCGTGAAGACGATGATCAAGGACGGCTCGCTCGAGCCGGGCGAGCAGCTCGTCGAGTCGCAGCTCGCCCGACGCCTGCAGGTCAGCCAGGCGCCGGTGCGCGACGCGCTCAAGCAGCTCGTGCACGAGGGCCTCGTGACGCACGTGCGCCATCAGGGCAGCTTCGTCACGAGCTACACCGACGAAGAGGTGGCGCAGGCCCGCCAGGCGCGCGCCGAGCTGGAGTCGATCGTGGGCCGTCTGACGTGCGGCACGCTGACCGCGACGACGCGGGCGGCACTGGAAGCCCTCATCGCGCAGATGCACGAGGCTGCGGACGACAAAGACCTGGGCGCGTTCCGCGAGCTCGACTTCGCCTTCCACCGCTCCGTCGTCGAAGCCAGCGGCAACGTCTACCTCCCCCGCATGTGGGACATCATCGAGCCGAGCCTGCGCTCCTTCCACGTGCTCGCCGACCCGGACTATCCGGGCGACTGGCACGTGGCCGCCGACTGGCACAAGAGCCTCGTCGAGGCGCTCGACGCCGGCGACCCCGAGGCGGCGGCGAAGCTGTTCTACGCGCACGCCGCCGGCACGCTGCTGCCCGACGAGGACTGACGGTCCAGGATGCCGGGGGCCCGGCATCCTGAATCCCGAAGTTCTTCACCGGGGATGTAGAGAACACCCGGCCGGTTCCGTCTCCTCTGCGAAGCGGCCAGAATGGGCCGCACCGAACGGGAGGCTGTCATGGCCAAGTATCTGATGCTGAAGCACTACCGGGGCGGGCGCCCCTCGGTGAACCAGGTCCCCATGGACCAGCTCACGCCGGACGAATGGGCCGCCCACGTGCAGTACATGCAGGACATGGAGCGGCGCCTCTTCGACTCGGGCGAGCTGCTGGCATCGGAGGGGCTCGCGATGGGCGGCGCCTGGGTGCGCTTCGACGGCGAGGGGCGTCCGCCGGTCGTCGACGGCCCGTTCGCCGAGACGAAGGATCTCATCGCGGGCTGGATGATGATCGACGTCGACTCGTACGACCGCGCGGTGGAGCTCGCGTCGGAGCTGTCGGCCGCGCCGTGGGCCGGCGGCAAGCCCCTGGGCGAGTGGCTGGAGCTGCGCGAAGTCATGTTCTCGACGACCGCCGACGCGGAGTGACATGGATGCGACGGCCCTGCGCCGCGCGATCCCCGAGGTCGTCGGCATCCTGGTCCGGCGCGGCGCGGACTTCGCGTCGGCCGAGGATGCCGTGCAGACCGCGCTTCTGCGGGCGGGCGAGCGACCGCCCGCAGAAGAGGTGCGCGATGTGCGGGCGTGGCTCGTCACGGTCGCATGGCATGCGTTCCTCGACCAGGTGCGCAGCGATTCGGCGCGCGCGGCGCGGGAGGAGAAGCTCGCCCTGGAGCCCGAGCCCGGTGCGGTGCCGCAGCACGACGACACGCTCGGGCTCTACTTCTTGTGCGCGCATCCCGCGCTGACGGCATCCTCGGCGACGGCGCTGACGCTGCGCGCGGTCGCGGGTCTCACGACGCGGCAGATCGCTGACGCCTTCCTCGTGCCCGAGGCGACGATGGGGCAGCGCATCAGCCGCGCGAAGCAGCGGCTCGCCGGCATCCCGCTGGATCAGCCCGGCGACCTGTCGCGCGTGATGCGGGTGCTCTACCTCGTGTTCAACGAGGGCTACTCGGGCGAGATCGACATCGCGGCCGAGGCGATCCGGGTGACGCGCCAGCTCACGGCTCTCACCGACGAGCCCGAGGTCGCGGGGCTGCTCGCTCTCATGCTGCTGCATCACGCGCGGCTTCCGGCGCGGGTAGTGGGCGGACAGCTGGTGCCGCTGGCAGAGCAGGATCGCACCCGGTGGGACGTGGCGGCGATCGCGGAGGGCGTCGAGGTGCTGCAGTACGCGCTCGCGCAGGACCGGCTCGGGCAGTATCAGGCGCAGGCGGCGATCGCGGCGCTGCACGCGGATGCGCCGACCGCAGCCGAGACCGACTGGGTGCAGATCGTGGAGTGGTACGACGAGCTGCTCGCCTTCGGCGACTCGCCGGTCATCCGCCTGGGGCGTGCGGTGGCGGTCGGCGAGGCCGACGGGCCGCGCGCCGGGCTCGCTGCCCTCGACTCTGTCGACGCCGACGTGCCGAGGTACCACGCGGCGCTCGCCTACCTGCATGAACGGGCGGGCGAGCGGGATGCCGCCACCGCCGAGTACGCCGAGGCCGCGCGCCGGGCGACCAGCGTCCTGGAGCAGCAGCACCTTCTGCGGCAGGCCGAGCGCCTGCGGCGGGTCTGACGCCGCGCCCGCGCGTCACTTCCCGTTGGGCTGTTGTTCGCCGTGGCTCACTAACGTCGCCGAGTGCTCTCTGCCGTCCCCCGCCTCACACGTCCTCTTCTCCTCGGCATCGCCGCGGTCTTCGCCGCCCTGCTGGTGCTGGTTCCCGCGACCGGCGCGTCTGCGCATCCGGCGGGCAGCACCGGAGTGTTCGTCACCGTCCACTCCGACGCCGTGGAGGTGAAGATGCAGATCCAGAAGGCGGGGTTCGTCGCGGCGACCGGCTACGACCTCGACACGGATCAGGCAGAGCTGGACGCCGTGGCCGACAACCTCATGTCGTTCATTCTCAACCGGGTGACGGTGTCGGTCGGCTCGACGAAGCTGGCGCCGACGGTGACCGAGACGCCCGAGTTCGTCACCGTCAACGGCGAGGACTCGATCGAGACCACGATCCGCTTCGCCGACGGCGGCCGGCCGATCGACGGCGCGGTCACACTCGACTACGACTTCATCCTCGACGTCGTCCCCTCGCATCAGGTGTACGTGGCGCTGGTGAGCGACTGGAACAACGGCCAGGTCGCCGAGGGCGATCCCGAGGTGGTCGGGGTGCTCGGCGGCGGCGTCACCGAGATCACCCTCGACCGCGCGCAGCAGACGCCGCTGCACGGCTTCTTCTCTGTCGTGTGGCTCGGGATGCTGCACATCGCCGAGGGCACCGACCACCTGCTGTTCCTCACCACCCTGCTGATCGTCGCGCCGTCGCTGGCGGCGCGGTCGCGGCGGGGGTTCCGCTGGACGCAGCCGATCCCGACGAAGCGCGCGGTGCTGCGGGCGGCCCTCATCATCACGTCGTTCACGGTCGGCCACCTCATCACGCTGGCGCTGGTGTCGCTGGGGGTCGTCTCGTTCCCGACCAAGCCGGTCGAGATCCTCGTGGCGGTGTCGATCGTGGTCGCGGCGGTCCACGCGATCAAGCCGCTCATGCCCCGCGGCGAGCTGCTCATCGCCGGGGTGTTCGGCCTCGTCCACGGCACCGCCTTCGCGACCACGATCCTCGATCTCAACCTCGCCTTCGGCGAGAAGCTCGTCGCGATCCTCGGGTTCAACATCGGCGTCGAACTCGCGCAGCTGTGCGCCGCCGTGCTGGTGCTGCCGCTGCTGATCTGGCTCTCGCACGCCCGTGCGTACCCCGCTTTTCGCACCGTGATCGCGGGCCTGGCGATCGTGGCCGCCTCGGCGTGGATCATCGCGATCAGCCTCGACGGCACGACCGTGCTGCAGCCGGTGTTCGACGGCATCGCCCGCTTCCCGGTGGTCTGGTACCTCGTGCTCGTCGCGGTCGTGGCGGCGCTCTGGTACGTCACCCGCATCCCCTCCGAGCGCGGTGAAGCGGATGCCGCACCCGCCGTGGTCGCGGAGCCCGAGTCCTCTTCCGAGCCCACGCCGGTATCGGGTCGCTGAGCCGCGGCCGGCTCTCGCGGCCATGACGAAGCGCCCCGCCTCTCGGACTCGGCCGAGGGGCGGGGCGCTGTGTGACAGGGGTCAGTCGGCGGCGCCGACCGTCGACTTCGCGCGCTCCTCTTCCAGCGCCTGAGCGACGGCCTCGCTGACACGGGCGTCCTCGCGCTGCTGCGCCTCGGCCTTGTTCCGGCCTCGGCGACGCAGCACCAGCACGAGCGCGACCGCGATGAGGGCCACGATCACGAGCAGCGTCCACGGCACGGCGAGGCCGACGGCGGATGCCGACACCTCGGCGATCGGGGAACGCGAGCCGGCGGCATCCGTCACCACCGGGGTCACCGTGGTCGATGCGAGCAGCGCGAACAGCGGCGGCACGTTCGGGACGACGACCGTCTGCGTCACGCTCTCGCCGGGCAGCAGCTCGGGCGCCGCGTCGGCGTCAGGCGCGTCGACCGCGAGCAGGCCGAACACGCCGCCCACCGTCGAGGCGGGATCGGCAGAGATCGCCGCGTTGCCGGTGTTGTGCAGCGTGTACGTGACGGTGGCGTCACCGCCGGCGAACGGGTTGAGACCGCCGTTCCACGAGACCGAGAGGTTCTCGACGGCGAGCGCCGGCGCGAGGTCGCCGCCCACGCGCAGGTTGACGCGGATGCCGAGTCGGCGGTCGACGTTCACGCCGGTCTGGGCGTCGGGCACCGTCAGCGAGGTGACGATGCCGCCGGCGTAGTCGCCGGGCGTCGCGTTGTCGGGGATGCTGACGGTGAACGGGATGCTGGCGGTCTCACCGGGGCCGAGCGTCAGGGTCTCCTGACCCGGTGTGATCCAGGCGCCGACCGCCTTCGACTCCTCGCCGGCGACGACGAGCGACAGGGCGCCGTCGTCGGAGGTGAATCCGTCGGCGGCGTACACCTTGAGGTCGACGGGCTCCTGGCCGTGATTCGCGACCACGATCCCGTCGGTCACCGTGCCGCCGGGATCGATCGTGTAGCCGTAGTTGGTGCGGTCGGAGCCGAAGTCGTTGGACTCGGTGCGGACGGTCCAGTTGACGTCCGTGCTGTCGTCGGCCGCGGCGGCGGATGCCGTGGGGAGGGCGACGGCGAGCGCGACGAGGGCGGCCGCGCACAGCGCGCTGATGCGACGGCGGGATCGGAGGGAAGCGGGGCGTGCGTTCACGGGTGGGCTTTCGGGGTGGTGCGGAAACGGGACGGTCCGTGGGAGAGAGCGATGGCTCTCTCCCACGGACGCGAGGTGGCGGATCGGTCGATCAGCCGGCGAGCGCCGTGATCGTCAGCGTCGCGCGGTAGCTGCCGGTCTGGGTCTCAGTCGGCAGCTTCAGGTCGAGGTTCGCGCCGAGGAGCGCCTCACCCTTCTCGTGGCCCTGCAGCGCCGCGCCGAGCACGCGGTCGACCGACAGGCCCGCGCCGCCGTCGAAGCCCGAGCTGACGGCCGCACCGGCGACCGCGCCGGCACCCGGCGTGACGACCTTCGGGGTCCAGCCGAGGTAGCTGGCCTGGAACGTCTTGTCGCCGTCGGCGAAGTCGCCGAGCACCGAGGTGATCGACCACGGGGCGAGCGACGCACGCGTGTCAGACACGGCGATCGGGTTGATCTCGCCCTTGGCCTCGAAGTAGCCGTCCTTCTCGACGGCCGTGCCGAGGTCGACGAGGCCGTTCTGGCCGTCGATGGTCCAGCCGAACTCGCCCGGAGCGGCCGTCGGGACGATGACCTGAACGTCCTCGCCACCGTCCGCGTGGTGCGGGTGGATGGTCACCGAGTCGATCTTCGAGTCGACGCCGCCGCCCGGCGACGTCTGCGAGCGGATGCCCTCGACGACGAGCTCGTCGGCCTTCACCTGCACCTTGACGTAGCTGCGGGTCTTCTCCTGGCTCTGCACGGAGTTGTACCAGTAGCTCGACGGGTTCAGCGGGTCAGCGCCGTTGCCCGCACCGCTCGTGCCGCTGTTGTCGGGCGCGGTGATGTTGTAGTACTTCGAGCCCGACGCCGAGTTGGCCGTCATGTAGATGACGCCGCCCTCTCCGACGAACACCTCGTTGGCACCCGGCTGCTCGTCGGCGTTGGCCTTCTGGCCGTCCTTGATCTCGTAGCTGCGCGTGTAGACGTGGTCGTGACCCTGCAGCACGAGGTCGACGCCGAGCTGCGAGAACGTGGTCGGGAAGTCGACGCGACGCACCTTGTTGTCGGCATCCTTCGCGTGCGAAGCGGCCGAGTAGATCGAGTGGTGGTAGACGAGCACGGTGTACTTCGCCTGCGCGCCGTGGGCCTTCACGACATCGGTCACGTACTGCACGTGAGCCGCGTCGCCGCCGCCGGTCGCGTTGTTGTAGCTGTTGCTGTTCAGGTCGATGAACAGCACGTCCTTGTAGATGTACCAGTAGTCGCCGCCCGACTCGGTGGCCGTGTTGCCGGCGCGGTAGTAGGCCGCCGAGTAGTCGGTGTTGGGCGTGTAGAAGTGCTGCTCGTACGCCTTGCCGCCCACGTCGTGGTTGCCGATGGTCGCGGCCCACGGGTACGAGCGCAGCTGCTCGGGCGCGAGGAACGCGTCCCACTGCGCCTCGGTGTTCGCCGTCTCGACCTGGTCGCCGCCCGAGACGAGCAGCTCGGCGTTCGGGTTGGCGTTCAGCGCGACGTTCATGGTGTCGACCCAGCCGGCCTGGTCGTTCGCCACGTTGCCCGAGGCGCCGATCTGCGGGTCGCCGAAGAACAGGAAGTCGAAGTCGCCCTCGAACGACTGCGTCTTGAACGAGTACGTCGTCGACCAGTTGCCGTCAGAGCCCACGCGGTACGAGTACTGCGTGTTCTCTTGCAGGCCCGAGATCGTGGCGTGGCGGTTGAAGCCGCCGCTCGACGCGATGTTCGCGGTGCCGGTGGCGGCGAAGGTCGTCACCGAGGCCACGAACTCGCCGTTCACGAGCGCGGCGGTGGGCGCGACCTGGATCACCTGCGCGCTGTCGTCCGACGAGTACCAGGTGACCGTGCGCTGGGTCTCGTCCGCGCCGACGCCGAGCACGATGCCGGTGTAGGTCGCCGTGGTGGCCGCGTGTGCGCCGGCGGGCGCGGCGAACGCACCGCCGAACGCCAGGGCGGCGCTGACCGCTGCGGCCGAGAGCCACAGGGCCGCGCGGCCCGAGGGCCGCGAGGTTGCTTCCGAAAGCATGTGTCTTCCGTTCTGTCTGGAAGCGGGTGGGGGAATGGCGTCGGGTGTCGCCCGGCTCCAACAGGCGAGCCTCCCGGCGGCACGTGACGCGCCCGGCCCGGCCGCGTGAACGAGTGGGGCCGGCAAAGCGAACAGTCGGCGAACGGACCCGTTGCGGGGGCTGCGGGTGGGCGCCCCTCGCGCATGCTGGAAGCATCCCGCTCTCCATCCCCTAGGACGACCGTGCTTCTCCGCGCCCTCGCCGCGACCACCGCTGCTGCCGTGCTCCTTCTCTCGCTGACCGGCTGCGCCACCGATGACTGGACCACCCCACGCGCAGAGCCGACGATCGTCGGCACGCCCGGCGCCGGCTTCCACCCCGAGACCGCGCCCTCGCCCGAGGCGACCGTCGTGCCCGCGGACGGCTCGTGGCGCGGCGTCTCACCGTCGCCCGGCTACCGCGTCGTGCTGCTGACCAGTGGGACGGATGCCACGACCGACGTGCTCAACGCCGCCGTCCAGCAGTGGGCGTCGAGCGAGGGAGTGTCGCTGCGGACGGTCGTCGCGGACGAGTCCGGCGCGATCCCGGCGATCGTCGACGCGATGGACATGAAGCCCGACCTCATCGTCAGCACCGGCGAGTCCCTGATCGACGCACTCGCGACGGTCACGCCGAACCACCTCGACGTGTCGTTCCTCGTGCTCGGCGCCGAGTTGGCCGAGCCCACGGACAACGTGACGGCGGTCGACTGGACCGGCGCCGGCTTCCGCGGCGAGGGACTCGGCTCGGCCACGCACTTCGACGAGGACTCGTTCACGCCGAAGCGCGGCGACGCGGCGATCCGGGCCGGTGCGGCGGCCGTGCTGACCGGCATGACCGGCGTGGTGCTCTGGATCGACTGAGGAGAGGATGCCGGCGGCCGGGCGGCCCCGCGCAAACGCGAGAGGATGGGGGCATGTCCTCCCCCCACACACGTCAGTCGAACCCGACGGCCTGGGCCGCGTTCTGGTTCGCGCTGGCCGGTCTCGTGCTCATGCCCATCCCCCTGTTCATCGGGCTGGTGCTGGGCGGCCTGCTCTCGGTGATCGCCGCTGTCCTCGCCGTGATCGCCCTGCTCAAGGGCCTCGCGCGCAGCGGCACCGGCATCGCCCCGGTCGTCTTCGCAGCCATCTTCATCGCCCTCACCTGGGGCGGCATCTCGATCGGCGGCGGCACCGTCTGGTGAACCCGGGGGTCCGGATGCCGGCCGCATCCTTCTTTCGCTTTCGGATTCTGATCTGCGCATTCTGGCGTTAGGCTGGCGCCGAAGCCCGACCGAACGCGACGGAGCGGTGACCATGACCTCACGACGACACGGGATGGCGGTGACGGCGATCGCGCTGCTCGTCGCAGTGAGCCTCGCCGGCTGCACGACGTCTTCTTCGGGCAGTCGCGCCACGCTGTACGACAGCAACGACGCGATGGCGCTGGACAGCACCGACATCGTCGTCGGCACCGTGCAGGCCGAGAGCGTCGACGGCGATGCGACCGTGGCGACCGTGGTGGTCGAGAACACTCCCGGCAACCCGTCGCTCGGTTCGAACGTCGATGCCGAGGCGGGCACGATCCAGGTCGGCGACGAGATCGAGGTGCGCCAGCAGATCGACGAGAAGCTCAGTACCGGAACCCAGTACCTGCTCTACCTCACGCCGACGATGCTCCCGGGCGACGCCGCCGACCAGTACTACATCACCGGCGCAGAGGCCGGGATGTACGTGCGCGACGGCGATGTGTTCCGGCGCGTGATCACCGACAGCGGCGACACGCTGTCGGAGACGATCTCGATCTCCGAGTGACGGACGACTGGCCCTGGTCCTGCGGCGGGCTGAGGGTTATGGTCGCTGCATGGCGGAGAGACTGGTCGAGAAGCTTGCCGCGGCGGTTCCCTCGTGGGGCGCCCGCATCGCGTACGGAGAGAAGTCGACGGTCGGCGGGCAAGACATCGTGCCCGTCGCGATCGTCGTCTTCGGGTTCGGCGCCGGGGAGGGGTCGGGCGAGACTCCTCCCACCGAGAGGATCCCCCAAGGCAAAGGCGAAGGCTCGGGCGGCGGCGGGGGCGGCGTCTCGCTGCCGATCGGCGCCTACGTGTCTGGCCCGAGCGGCACGGTCTTCAAACCCAATTCGATCGCGCTGGTGATCGCCGTCACGCCGATCGTGATGAGCGTCGCCGCCGCGATCGCGAGCGTGTCGGCGGTGCGCAGCGCCGCCAAGCTGCTGCGCTGACGCGGGCAGCGCCGGGGCCGTGGCGCAAGGGGGTTCGTGCCTCGACCGTCGCTGCCCTCGGCTCGGACTGACTCGGCGCTTCACAGGGTCTCGCGAGAGGATGCCCTGTGACCATTTCGGCCAGGCCTCGTGCGCGTCGCAGCCGCGGCATCCTCATCGTCGCATTCGTCGTCTACCTTGCGCTGCTGGCGTGGGTGGTGCTGTGGAAGCTCGAGGTCCCGTGGATCGGCGACGCCGCGGGCCTGGCCCGCCCGATCAAGCTGGTGCCGTTCGTGCCGAGCGGAGACGCGGGGGCGAGCACGCCGGTCGAGATGGTCATCAACCTGGTGCTGTTCGTGCCGTTCGGCCTGTTCATCGGGGCGCTGGCGCCGACCTGGGCGTGGTTCAAGGCCGGGCTGGCCGCACTCGCAACGAGCCTCGTGCTCGAGACGGTGCAGCACCTGATCTCGACGGGCAGCTTCGACACCACCGACCTCATCGTCAACACCGCCGGGGCGCTCATCGGGTGGGCGGTCTTCATCCTGGTGCGCAGGGCGTCCGGCGAGCGCACGCCGGTCGTCATGACGCGCATCTGCGTCATCGTGTCGGCGCTCGCTCTGATCGCGGTGGTCGCTTTCGTCGCCTCTCCGCTGCACTACGGGCCGCAGCGCGACATCGTCGTGCAGCATCCGACGCCGTAGCGCCGGGTCGCGGTTACGAGAACACCGGCGACAAGAAGCGCCGCTCGTACCGGCGGATGCACCCCGTCCGGCGCGCCAACTCGAAGGCCTCCTGGCATTCGGCGTCGGTCTTCGAAGCGTTGCGGTAGACCTCGTACTCGGCCAGCGACGGGAACGTGAAGAGGGCGAACGCCTCGTCGCTGTCGCCTTCGCTGGGCATGAAGTAGCCGTGGTGCGTGCCGCCGAGCCGGTTGACGAGCCGGATCCACGTGCGGCCGTACTCGGTGAACTCGTCGAGCTTGTCGGGGTCGATCTCGTAGCGAAGGTGAACGGTGATCATCGGGTTCCTCTGCGGTCGGCGTATCCACGAGTCTCGCCGACGACGAAGGGATGCCGCGACCATCGCGGTCCCGTGCGCCCAGAGTGGCCGAGAAAGCGCGTGAACATGGCAGGGGCACGCTCCTCGCGCACCCCTGCCGGGCCACCTTCACGCCTGGGTGGTCACCACCCGAGCTCGCCCTGATCCTCCTGGAAGGTGCCGGTCGGGCCGTCGGGTCCGATCATGGCGAACTTCGCGACGACCGCTGCGCTGACCGAGGCCGGACGCCCGGGGTGGCTGCCAGGGTCGCCACCGCCGAGCTCGGTCGCGGTGATGCCGGGCTCGACGGCGTTGAACTTCACGTTCGTGTGCGCCCGCGAGTACTGCACGGTGAGCATCGAGACCGCCGCTTTGCTCGACCCGTAGATGAGCGAGACGAAGCTCGACGCGGGCCGCGACGGCTCGTGCGTCGCCCAGAACGAGCCGAGAGCGCTCGACACGTTCACGACGACGGGGTTCGTGGACTGCTCCAGAAGCGGCAGTGCGGCTTCGGTCACCCGCACGATCCCGACGACGTTGGTGTCGAAGACCTCGAGCACGCTCGCGCTGTCTCGCGGTTCGACGAACCCATTGCCGTACTTGGCGATGCCGGCGTTGTTGACGAGCACGTCGAGTCCCGTGCCCGAATCGGCGATGGTGGCGATCGCCGCGGTCACGGATGCGTCGTCGGTCACGTCGAGCTGCACGAAGCGTGCGCCGACCTCGTCGGCCGCGGCCCGTCCGCGGGCCCAGTCGCGGGCGCCGAGCCAGACCGTGTGCCCTGCGTCGACGAGTGCGCGGGCGGTCTCCTTGCCGAGGCCCTTGTTCGCCCCGGTGATCAGTGTCGTTGTCATGCATCCAGCGTCCGCCGCTCGCGCCGGCGCAGGCAGTCGTCGCGTTCTCCTAGGACTCCCAGTACCACGACAAGGCTGCGGGCAGCGCGCACACTGGAGGCATGGAAGCGTGGGAGTTCGGAGGCGCCGTGCGCCGCTGGCGCGACCGGGTGACTCCCGAGGCCGTCGGCATCCCCCAAGGCGGCCGCCGCCGCGCAGCCGGCCTGCGCCGTGAAGAGCTCGCGACCCTCGCCGGCATCTCGGTCGACTACCTGACCCGGCTGGAGCAGGGACGCGCGACGGCGCCATCGGAGCAGGTCGTCGAGGCGCTCGCCCGTGCCCTGCGCCTCTCGGATGCCGAGCGAGACCTGCTGTTCCAGCTGGCGGGCCGCAGTGCGCCCGGGGCCGGTGTCGTCTCGGGGCGCATCCCTGCCAGCATCCAGCGCCTGCTCGACCGGTTCGACGGCATCCCCGTCGTCGTCTACGACGCGGCCTGGAACCTCATCGTCGCGAACCCGCCGTACGACGCGCTCATGGGGCCGACCGCCGACCTGCGCGGCAACGAACGCAACGGCGTGTGGCGCAACGTCGTAGGCCCTCGCTCCCGCGCTCGGCAGACCCCCGAAGAGCAGGCCGAGCAGGTCGCCGGCCTCGTCGCCGACCTGCGCACGACGGTCGCCCGCTATCCGCACGACGCGCGGCTGCGCCGCCTCGTCGCCGACCTGCGTGCCGCGAGTCCCGATTTCGAGGTGCTCTGGAACACGGTGACGGATGCCGCACCCGCCGAGCAGTCACGCCACAAGATCATCGACCATCCGACCGTCGGCCCCATCGCCGTCGACTGCGACACGCTGGTCGTCGCGCAGGACGACCTGCGGATCATGGTCTACACGGCAGCCCCGGGTACGGAGGATGCGGAGCGACTGCAGCTCGCGATCGTGCTGGGGACGCAGTCGCTGGTCGGGTAGCCGACTGACCGGGACCGGAGCGTTGAGCCCGGTGTGCCGGGAGTTACGGCGCTGCGGGGAGAGTGGCCTCAGGACTCCACACGGGAGCGGAGGGATCGATGGCTTCGGCGATGCGTCGGCTGATCGTGCCGAGCTGGCGAACCTGTTGATCGGTGAGCGATTCGAAGACCAGCCTCTCGACGAGGGCATGATGCGCCGGCGTCGACCGCACGACTTCTGAGTGGCCCGCTTCGGTCAGCGTCGCGAGGGTGACGCGGCCGTCCGTCGGGTCGGTGTGACGGCGCACCCACTCCTTCTTCTCCAGTCTCGAGATCGCACGTGACAACCGCGAGAGCGTGCTGCTCGCGTAGCCGGCGAGTGTGCTCATCCGCAGCGTGCGCTCGGGTGCGCTGTCGAGCGCGAACAGCAGTCCGTGCTCGAAGTGCGTCAGGCCGCTGTCGCGTTGGAGCTGGGCATCCAGCGCAGCGGGTAGCCGCTCGAGCAGTGTCGCGACGGAGGCCCAGACCTCCAGGTGCTCCGGACTCAGAGCGGCGGGGTCGGCGGAACGCGGCATGCGACGAGCCTATCGCGGAGAAACTTGCTTGGGAAAGTTATTAGATCTACGTTACTTGCCTGAGCAAGTTAATTCCGCGGTGAGCGGCGCGATGAGGAGTGAAGCATGGAGTTGCACCAGCAGGGCAAGACAGCATTCGTGAGCGGTTCGACGCAGGGGATCGGCTTTGCGATCGCATCGAGTCTGGCGGCCGAAGGCGTGCGGGTGATCGTGAACGGCAGGTCTCAGCGACGCGTGGATGCCGCCGTGGCGAGGCTGCGCGCCGCGTACCCCGGAGCGGATCACAGCGGTCGACGGGCCGACTTCTCGTCACCCGCCGAGGTCGAGGCCCTCTGGGGCGAGCTCGAGGAAGTCGACATCCTGGTCAACAACGTCGGAATCTTCGGGCTGGACGAGTTCGAGTCCGTCAGCGATGAAGAGTGGGCGCGCTATCTCGAGGTGAACGTGATGAGCGGCGTGCGTCTCTCGCGCCACCTGCTGGGCGGGATGCTGCGCAGAGGGTGGGGCCGGGTGCTGTTCATCAGCAGCGAGTCCGGCGTGAACGTGCCGGCAGACATGATCCCGTACGGCGTGACGAAGGCCGCGATGATCGCTCTCGGCAACGGGCTGTCCAAGCTCACTCGCGGTACCGGCGTGACGGTCAACACCGTTCTGGGCGGCCCGACCTACTCGGATGGCGTCGCCGCGACGGTCGAGTCGATCGCCCAGTCGCAGTCTGCTCCTGTCGACGGGGTCAAGGCGGCTATCATCGGCCAGAACAGCACGACGCTGCTGGAGCGGTTCATCGACCCGGCCGAGATTGCGAACCTCGTGACGTACCTCGCCAGTCCGCTGGCATCCGCCACGAATGGAGCGGCCGTGCGCGCTGACGGCGGGGTGCTCACCGGAATGCTGTGACAGCGCCGGCGTCTTGAGTCTTGCGGGCTGTACCGTGATCCGACCAGTTCGGGATGGCGTGCCCAGCGCGTCGGCCGCTCCGCATCAGGAACTGAACCGCCGGGAAAGTGGCCGGGCCGGCATCCCCGTCAGCGACGCCATGCCGCGAGGCCAGAGCCGACGAGTGCAAGGCCCGGCACGAGGACGTCGGTGAGCAGGCGGGCATAGCGACCGTCGGGGTCGAGATCGGGGTCGAAGACGGTGACCGAGGCGCCGATCGCCTGCGGAGCGAGCGCGGTCAGCATGCGGGACAGTTGCTGGGGCATGAGGCCGCCGGGGTCGGGACTGTCGACGGCGGGCATGACGCTGGGGTCGAGGACGTCGACGTCGACCTGGAGCCAGTAGCCGGGTCCGGTCGTTTCGAGGACTGTCGCGGGGAGCGCATCCGCGTCGACCGCCGCCGACGCGCGGGCGGAGAGCACGAGACCGAGGCGATCGACCACCTCGTCGAGCTGCTCGTCGTCGTCGCGGTGGCCGATGTGCGCGCAGCGCGCGGCCGGGAAGTACGGGCCGTAGCCGTCGATGTCAGAGATCGCCGGCCAGTGCAGTCCTATTGCGGCGGCGAGGTCTTCACCGGCCACACTGGCGCACGCGTCGCTGTTGCCCGGGTGGCGGAAGTCGGTGTGGCCGTCGATGTGGACCAGGCCGGTCGGCCCGGCAGCGACGAGGCCCAGGCCGATGCCGACCAGCACGCTGCAGTCTCCGCCGATCACGACGGGGTGATCGCCGCCGCGCAGCGTCTGGGCGACGCGGGCTCCGAGCAGCCGGGCGTGTGTCACGAGGGCTGCCTCGTTGCGCACGTGGCCCGGCGATCTCGTGCCGTCGTCATCGACGTACCGGCCCGCGAGGACGACTCCGGCGTCTCGAGCGCCGCGAGAGGCGAGCCGCCCGAACAGGCCGGCCTCACGAAACGCCGCAGGAGCCTTGTCGGCGCCCGGCACGCTTCCGGGTTGCGGAGGCCGAAGCCCCAGGTTGGTCGGTGCGGAGATCAGGGCGATCACTGGGCCAGCCTGCCTGATCGTCGAGGGATGCTGCTACGTCGCCGGTAGCTCGTGGTTGCGGCTAGCGCGTCGCCCACAGCGCCCAGACGACGAGAATCGGCTGCAGCAGCAGGCGGATGAACCGCGCCCGGTCGGTGCGGAGCATGGGCGCGGACCGGCCGGTGCGCCACTGATGGACGTTGCCGGGAAAGACGGCAACAAAGAACGCCGCGACCAGCCAGCCGACACTGCGCTGCCGAGGAATCGTCGCGACCGCTCCGGCCAGCACGAGCTCGACCACCCCGGATCCGACGACGATCGCATCCTTTTCGAGGCCGGTCAGTCGCGTCGACCAGTCGGGCACGACGATGCGGTAGCCACGGCGCCCCCAGGTGAGGTGGGACAGTCCGGCAGCTGCGAGGAGGAGGGCCAGTAGCCAGCGAGCGGCAGCGCGCCATCCGAGCAGGCGGTCAGAAGGGGTGGCCATGGTCTCGACGCTACCTCTGGGGAGCGCGTTTCGTCTGCGAGGCCAGCGACGCTCGAATAGCGCGCGGTCATGGGGCATACCTTCGCGCGGGGTATGCGGGCATCGCCAGCGAACCATCCGGCATGGTGGCGCTGTCCCGGGACCGCGCGCGTTGACCGACTGGCCTTCGCGCAGCGGCATCGCAAAAGTCGCCCGACCAGGTTGAGCCCGGCCCGCGGTTCCAGCTGGTCAGTCGTCAAGCAAGCTGATGAGCCTGGCGGAGACGTCCGAATCTGGCCAAGTAAGTTGCTGAAGTCCGTTCGCTCCGTATGCGATGACGTCCCAACTGCCGGGCTGCCAAACCAAGACAACGATCATTCCGTCATTGCAGACTGTGCGGAGACCGGTCTGTGTGGCTACGGAGAAGTCGACCCAGTCATCAGATATGTACTCCTCGCCGGGGAGTCTGATCAGCTGCGCCCGGATCGACTCATCTCGATAGCGCATAGATCTCCGGCCTCTCGTCGCGCAGGGGGAGCTGCTTGACGCACTCGTCATGCGAGTTCTGCCTGCCGAGTCTAGGGACCGCCGACCCTTATTCAGCCCACGGCGGCACCTGCCAGCGGGACTCATGTTGTCACTCATCGCGATTGTCGAAGGGACATACTCTGGACCCATGCCAAACGAAGGACGTTCGATCCGAGAGGCGAGCTCGTCGTCGCTGCTTGTGGGCGAAAGTGGCGTCCTGAGTCGTTCTGGTCATGCAACGGGGGCCTGGGGCGGCGGGCTGGCGTTGCTCGCGATCGTTGTGTGCGTGCTTGCCGAGTACCTGCTCGGAGGTCATCCGGTTTGGGACACGTCCGCTCCATAACGTCCGCCCGCTGACCCGGCAGGGTCACATCTTTGACTGCCGAGTTGAAACAGCTGATCGTCGAGGGACACGTCGAGGCGTTGTCTAAGCGGCAGCGGGCCGCCGAGCAGTGGGGCGCCGGAACCGCAGATCGTTGGTCAGCTGATCTCGCCGCAGGAACGCTCTCATTCGAGTTTGCCGATCGCATCGTCGTCGGACGCGTCCAGCTCCTTGGCTGCTACGCGAGCACCCCCGGCACTCGGCTGTGGGGCTGGGCAAATAGATCCGCCCCGGAGCCCGTCACTCTTGCATCGCTACAAGTGAAGGCGATCGCGACCCGACCCGGCCTGCAGTTACTCCAAGACGCGAATCTTCAAATCCCGGCGGACGCCGAATCTCCCACACGAGTTGACCTAAGCATTTTGCGCATGCGCAACCGTGGTGCTGCTCGGTCAGGCGCGTAGCGCGGGGTCTTGCCATGCCGCATTCCGGGCTCGCTTCACCTCGGTGTTCTGCAGCAGCTTGTTGCGAAACGCGTTCCATAGACGCTTCGCTGGTGGACGCTCATGCACACGCACGAGACCATGCGACCGACGCAGCCGTTCGTCGTGATGATCGCCTTCGCTGTATATCACGCCGCCGGGAGTCTCGCGCTCCTCGCCTTGCGCGACAGTCCCGCCGGGTTGTGCCCTCGAAACATACTCGGCCCCTTCATCGGCGCGACGCACGGTGGCGACTGTGACACGCGCGAGTGCTTGGCCTTCCCAAGTGACCAGATCTACATCGGTGAGGCCTTGCGCAGTCATCGCCTGGGTGATGTAGACGCTCATCCCGTCGTTCGCATACCGATAAGCGGTGATGCCGAGCGTGAGCTCACCGGATATCTGGTCAATGATCAAGTCACCGGGCTCGGTCAGACGTCGATGGACGTAGTCTCCGTCAGGGATGCTGTCGTCGTCGACGACCCATTCGTCGGTCATTCAAGCGAAGTTCTGCCGCCAATTGGGGTTAGCCTTCACCAGGGCGTGGGTAAAGCGCGCGAGCGCGTATCGAACCTGGTCGGCGTCCAGTTGTCCGGGCGTCACAATATTCGCGATGAGCCGGCCATCGATGTCAGCGCAGGTGAATGAAGCGTCCTCTGCTGACAGCTCAATGGTGATATAGCTGCGTCCGGCCCGCCACTGAGCGATTAGCCCACCATCGCCATCCGGGGAAATGGTCGCGTACGCGGTGTCGTCTTGCAGCGACGTGCGCAAAAGGCGATGCATTTCAAGGGTTGCGGTCGGGCGGATCCCACTGAGCGCGCGCAACTGTGCTGTAGCCCGCGCGAGCGCCCGGTTCGGCCTGGCGCCCCAGCTCGGTCTGTATGCCGACGGCTCGACGCGAGTTTGCGTTAAATGCGAGCGGGGGGCCTTCTGGAAAGGGCGAGCGTAGGCGCGTTCCGCCAGCAAAGTCATCGTGGCCCCCAGGCTTCCTGCTGTTCTTTCGTCGTTAGGGTAGCAAAGCACTCAATGAGTCGGCTGTGCGCCACATCCAGCGCGTCGAACGCTGCTACGGCATCATCCCCATGCGTCGTCGAACGAAGAGAGAGAGAGCCATCCGTCGCATCGGAGAACGCCGCATACTCGACATGCGTAACGTAGGAGTCGTCAGTAAAGTGGAACAATCCCCCTGAGTTCACGGCCTGCAGCCCTGGAACGGGTGTAATTGGCGCATCGGTTTCCACGGAGAAGGATTGCTGAGCCGCAGTCCATGCCGCGCGCTCCGGAATAGAGTTCTCGTACTCCGCCCGGACTCGCTGGACAATCACGGAGCCACCAGTCGATTCTTCGGCATGTGTCACGAACGACTGAAACTCTCGCCCGAGGTCCGCCCGTAGTGCGACGAACCCGGGATACTCCCGCCCCGTTTCGAATTCCCATCGAAGCAGCAGCCGATCGTCCTGAAACGAGACCGCACGTCCTTGGTCATCCTTGAACGTCAGCCAGGGGAACGGGAAGCGCTCCGACTCTTCTTCAAGAAAAGCAGGCGCCGTGTTCGGGGCGTCCTCGTTAATCCAGGGCATCCGAGCGAATCTTTCGCTGACGTGCGGGAACTTCGTCTGGAGCGACGAGACGAGCGGCGTGAGGCTTACGAGCTTCAGCGGCACGGCATCAAAGAAGATCGTCAACTCGACGGCGCGGACTGGGGGCGTCGCGAATCGGAGCTCCGTGGCGGCCATGTCCCCACCATAGTGCCCTGCTCGATCATGATCGGTCAGCACGGCGTCCTCCTCGCAAGATGATCGTCGCTCCACTACCCCGCCGCGGCCGGAATCAGCGGGTGCGGGCCTCAAGAGCGGCGGGCGACGGCCCTAGCGTCGCTTTCGTGGCTTGCTCGGACGTTCGATCGGTGAACCGTGCCCGACGACGTGCCACCATCCGCAATAGGGGCAGAGCATTGCGCTCGCCCCCTTGAACACACTGGCCGCGATCGTTGCAGCTTCACCCTGCGTAGCGATCGGGGCGCGGCGTGTACGACACCTCACACCTCGCATATGGTGAAGATACCGAGGGCCCCCGACATTGGGGGATTCCCGGCCGCCCGAGGGGCTGGTCTCCGGGTACCGCCCGGATGCGATCGTCGGGGTCGACACGTCGACCATGCATTGAAGTGCGCGGTGCTAAGCAATGGTCCGCGCCGCAGGGGTAAGTGCGGGACAGCCACGTCCTACGCTGACGGGATGACCGCAAGAGGGCTCGGCGCGTGGCTGAGCGAGTTCCGAGACCGCGTCCAGGCGAGCAATCCTGCGTGGAGCGACCTGAGGGTTCACAACCGATACCCCGCGACCATGCTTGGGACGTTGTCGGCGATCCACGCGGCTGTGGGGCCGGACCCAATCTGGCTCGCGCACCTCATGCCCGCTCAGCTGGACGCGGACGAATATACGGTGCTCGTGCTCACGGAACGTTTTTTCGTGGTCGCGGCGCGGCATGGAACGGGCACTCACGACGTCACAGCGTCGCTCTACGCGAGGTCGGCGCTGCTCCGCCTGCAGGTGGAGAACGCGCCGACCATCGTCGGCGACGGTTTGGCATACGGGGAATCTCTCGCTGTCCGCCTCTTCCTCAGCGACGGCACCAACTACCTTGTCTGGGATCGAAACGGGCATCTTGAGCGCGTGATGCATCACTTGCGGGACGCGGTCACCGAATAGTCACCCGCCGTCATGCTCATCCCGGTTGGCCCTGGACGGACCTTATACGTGCACCGCCCGCTTACGGATCCCTATTCGTGCACTGTACGCATGACGGGTGAGGCGGGCGGGGGTGACCGCGTGCGATTGGCATCCCTGACCGCGCGCGGATTAGGCGGGAGACGACCCCGTCGAGCCGCCAAGCTGCTTGTTCGCGTTCGCCGAAGAGATCAGAGCCCATGCACGGTGGGTCGCGTCTGCGGTGAGCCGCGGCGGGGGCGCGGAGTTACCGAGCGGACCGCCCCCGAGAGGAATAAGTTCCAGCCGGCGGTCGGTACGTGCCCTTTTCCATTCCAGAACGTCTGTCCACTCCAGGCTGATCGGGCCACCGCCGCCCATCCAGCGCCCAGGCGCGTCGACGTACTCGAGGTTTCGGACGTGGGCGGCCTCGATGAATTCCTTCTGCCGAAGCGGCGGTCCGGACCACAGAGAGACTGAGTCTTCGCGAATCATGAGAACGTGCGACCATCCGGAACTCAAGTACGGCGCTGTGACCGCGAACTCCTTCTTGCTCTTCTTCGATACCGTGACCTCCAGAAGGATTGCTGAGGGATTGGCGGCCCTGATCAGCGACATCCGCAGCGCACGCATGACGAGCAACGCAGCAGCGATGAGGAAGCACACCCCAAACG
>NZ_JBQCIP010000049.1:0-20198 GCF_051953575.1 Microbacterium sp. | reverse complement strand
GCCGAGCATGTCGAGGTTGACCCAGTCGACCTGCACGTTCAGAGCGAAAGCCACGATGGCTCCGATCGCGAACAGCACGATTCCAGCACCGATACTCATGCGGAGCTCCTTTCCGGGGTGTGCGGGTGCCACTCCCCCTGATCCAGGACGGGTTCGTCCCGAGTCAACGCTGGCGGACGCCCTGTCGTCGTGGGAGGGGCTTGACAAAGCGGATGCCGGTCGCCCGGTGCGCGATGACTACGCTGGAAGCGTGTCCAGCCTGTCCCGCCCCGCGTCTGCGGGGCCGGGGGTACGCGCCTGGGTGATCTGGACGGTCGGCGTGGCGGCCTACGTGCTGGCGATCACGAACCGGTCTTCGCTCAGCGCCGTCGGTGTGGATGCCGCCGCCCGCTTCGACGCGGACGCCGCGACGCTGTCGATGTTCGCGGTCGTGCAGCTCGCCGTGTACGGCGGCATGCAGATCCCGGTCGGCGTGCTCCTGGACCGTTATGGCGCACGCCCCATCATGACGATCGGGATGCTGCTCATGGCCGTCGGGCAGCTGACGATGGCGGTCTCGCCCAGCGTGGGAGTGGCGATCCTCGCCCGCATGCTGCTCGGTGCCGGCGACGCGGCGGTCTTCCCCGGCGTGCTGCGGCTGATCGCGACGTGGTTCCCTGCGCAGCGGGGTCCGATCATGGTGCAGCTCACCGGCATCGTCGGGCAGACAGGCCAGCTCGTCGCCCTCGTGCCGCTCGCCGCGCTGCTGCACGCCACCAGCTGGTCGATCACGTTCGGCAGCATCGCGGGCCTCGGCGTGCTGTTCGCCGTGCTGGTGTTCCTGCTCATCCGCAACCACCCGCCCGACCGCGACGAGGACGTGTCGGTCGACACCGACACGGGCGCCATCCGCGTCGTGACCTCGGCGGTCGACACCGGCGCCGGCATCCGCGCCGCGTGGGCGCACCCCGGCACGCGTCTGGCGTTCTGGTCGCACTTCACCACGCCGTTCGCCGGCACCGCCTTCGTGCTGCTGTGGGGCATGCCGTTCCTCACGGCCGGCGAGGGTCGCACCACCGCCGAGGCCGCGTCGATCATGTCGCTGTACGTCGTCGTCGGCATGGCGCTGGGACCGATCATGGGCGAGCTGTCGCGCCGGATCCCGCACCTGCGCTCCCGCGCCCTCGTGCTTCCCACGGTCGCCGTGCAGGCGATCGCCTGGCTCGCCGTCATCGCCCACCCCGGGCCGGCGCCGCTGTGGCTGCTGCTCGCCCTCGCGGTGGCTCTCGCGACCGGGGGTCCGGCATCCATGATCGCCTTCGACCACGCGCGCACCCACAATCCGTCCCATCGGCTCAGCACCGCGACCGGCGTGACGAACGCCGGCGGCTTCTTGGCGGCCCTCATCGCGATCCTGCTGATCGGCCTCGCCCTCGATCTGCAGGGCGCCGGCACGCCCGCCACGTACCGCCTCGACGCGTTCCGCATCGCGTTCCTCACGCAGCTGCCGCTGTGGGCGCTCGGTGCGACCTTCATCGTCGTCGAGCGAAAGCGCACCCGCATCCGGCTCGGCATGGATCCGCCGCGCGCGCCGCGCCGACGCCGCGGCTGATCCCCGGCAGGATGCAGAGCATGACCGGTCCTCTCGTCGTCGCACCCGAGGTGCGGTCCGCCGTGGCCGCGGGCGAACCCGTCCTCGCGCTGGAGTCCACGATCTTCACCCACGGGCTGCCGAGGCCGCGCAATCTCGACGTCGCGCTCGAAGCAGAGGCGCGGGTGCGTGCGCTCGGCGTGGTGCCTGCGACGATCGGCCTCGTCGACGGGCGCCCCACCGTCGGCCTCACTCCGGACGAGATCGAGCGTTTGGGGACCACCGACGGCGTCGTGAAGGCGAGCGTGCGCGATGTGCCCGTCGCCGCCGTCAAAAGGCTGAGCGCCGGCACCACGGTGGCGGCGACCGCGTACCTCGCGGCGCGGGCCGGTGTGGGCGTCTTCTCGACCGGCGGCCTCGGCGGAGTCCACCGCGGCGCCGCGCAGACGTTCGACGAATCCGCCGATCTGCCTGCCTTGGCGGGGCTCCCCCTGGTCGTGGTGAGCGCCGGCGTCAAGTCGATCCTCGACATTCCGCTCACGCTGGAGCGGCTGGAGACGCTGGGCCTCGCGGTCGTCGGCTACCGCACGACCGACTACCCCGGCTTCTACGTCGCCGACTCGGGACACGACATCGAGTACTCCGTGGACTCCCCCGATGAGATCGCGGCGATCGCCCGCACGCGCGACGGGCTGGGCATCGCCTCGACGCTGCTCGTGGCCAATCCGCTCCCCGCCGAGCGGCAGCTCGATCCGGCGGAGCACGACAGCGTGCTGCGGCGGGCCCTCGCCGCGGCGGAGGCTCAGGGCGTCAGCGGCCACGACACCACACCTTTTCTGCTCGACTTCTTCCAGCGCGAGACCGCCGGGCGCAGCCTCGACGTGAACGTCGAGGTGTATCGCGGCAACGTCGATCTCGGCGCCCGCATCGCGATCGCGCTCGCGGACGCCTCCTGATGCTCATCGTCATCGGCGACCTCGTCGCCGACCTCATCGTGCTCGGAGGGGCCGCACTGCAGCGCGGCACCGACAACCCCGCGGAGATCCGCCTGACCCGTGGCGGCAGCGCCGCCAACGTGGCGGTCGCGGCCGCGTCGCGGCATCCGGTCCGCTTCATCGGACGCGTCGGCGACGACACGCTCGCCCGCGCGCTCGTCGGCGAACTGGAGGCGGCAGGAGTGGAGGTGCAGGTCCAGCGGGCGGGACGCACCGGATCGATCGTCGTGCTCGTCGACGCGGTCGGCGAACGCACCATGATCACCGATCGCGGGGCCGCGGCCGAGCTCGAGGCGATCGACCCGGCCTGGCTGGACGGCGCACGGTGGGTGCACCTGCCGATGTACGGTTTCGCCGTCGCGCCCTCGCGGACGGCGGTGACGGATGCCGCGGCCCGGGCCGCGTCCGATGGTGCTCGGGTGATCATCGACCTGTCGAGCGTGGCGACGATGCGCGAGCTCGGCCGGACGCTGCTGCAGCAGATCCTGGACGAGGTTCGTCCCGATGTCGTGTTCGCCAACGCGGACGAGGCGAGGACGGCTGCCGAGCTCGGCCTGTCGGTCCCCGGCGTGTACGTCGTGAAGAGGGGGCCCGAGCCCGTGCGCATCACGGCGGGCGGCGCGGCGTCCGAGGTGCCCGTGGAACGGGTCGACGACGTGCTCGACTCGACGGGGGCCGGCGACGCGTTCGCCGCCGGATACATCACGGCGGCGCTGGCCGGCGCCAACCCGCACGAGAGCGCCCGGGCGGGCGGCGCGCTCGCGATGAGTGCACTGCGACGTCCGGGCGCTCTGTGACGATCGCTGCGGCGCTCAGGCCTGCAGACGCTCCAGCACGCGCTCGATGTCGTCGATGAACGAGTTGTAGCCGGCGATCGTGGCAGCCACCTGCTCGTCCGAGAAGTCCGAGCGGTCCTGGCGGATGGTCAGGACGGTGCCGTCGGCGCTCTCTTCGAGGTCGAACAGCACCGGCAGCCCGGCGTCGTCGCCCGGCTGGTCGGTGAGGGTCATCGCGAGGTGCGTCGGCGGCTCGACCGCCTTGTACTCGCCGGCCCAGTTGATGCGGTTGCCGTCGGGCAGGTGCATCACGGCGCGGAACTGACCGCCCGGGCGCACATCCATCGTCAGGGTCTCCTGCGGCACATCGACGGCCGCGGTCCCGAACCACACGGCGAAGTGCTCGGGCTTGACGAGCGTCTCGAACACCAGCTCGCGGGGTGCACGGAGCGTGCGGGTCACGGTGAAGTACTCAGTCATTGTCGTTCTCCTTGTCGGTCGTGCCGTGGTCTTGCTGAGAGGGGGCGCCGAGCTGCTGCAGGGCGTTGATGTACTGGTCGAGAGCGGTGAAGCTGTCGTCCCAGAACTTCGCGTAGTCGCCGATCCAGGCGGATGCGGCGGCCAAGGGTCGTGCGTCGAGCTGCGCGGGCCGGTACTGGGCGCTGCGGCCGCGCGTCACGAGACCCGCCTCCTGCAGCACGCGCAGATGCTTCGACACCGCGGCGAAGGTCATGTCGAACGGCTCCGCGAGCTCGCCCACCGTGGCCTCGCCCTGGCTCAGGCGGGCGAGGATGGCGCGCCGCGTCGGATCTGCCAGCGCCGCGAAGGTGCGGCTCAGGGTGTCGATCATGTCTCACCTCCGGTGTCTCGTGTATTCAACTGATTGGTACTGTACCGATTGGTTGAGTACGTGTCAACTCCGGCTGGAGACGAGGTGTCGGAGCACCGCGATACGGTGACGCCATGGCTCGCGTGATCTTCTACACCGCAACCACGCTCAACGGCTTCCTCGCCGACGACCACGACTCGCTCGACTGGCTGTTCGCCGTACCGGGCGGAGAAGGAGGGAATGCCGACTTCCAGGCCTTCCTCGCGGGCATCGGGGTGCTCGTCCAGGGGTCGTCCACCTATCGCTGGGTTCTCGAGCAGGAGGACCTCGTCGCCCATCCGGAGAAGTGGCCGGCCTACTACGGCGATCGGCCCACCTGGGTCTTCAGCAGTCGCGAACAGCCCGTCGTGCCCGGCGTGGACATCCGATTCGCCACCGGGGACGTGCGCGACGCTTGGCCGCAGATCCGCGACGCCGCTGGGGAGAAAGACGTGTGGGTTGTCGGCGGCGGCGATCTCGCCGGTCAGTTCGCCGACGCCGGCCTGCTCGACGAGATCCGGGTGTCGGTCGCGCCCGCGACGCTCGCATCGGGCAAGCCGCTGCTCCCCCGGGTGCTCGGCGCCGACCGCCTCGAACTGACGGCGGTGCGGCGGGCCGGCGCCTTCGCCGAGCTGACCTACCGCGTGACGGCCGCCGCCGATGAGTGAGCGGTGGCGGGGCGTGGTCGCGGCGCTGCTCAACCCCGACCTGCGTGCCGTGCTGGCCGAGGCGATGAGCGGGTCCACCCTGTCGGACGCCCGTCGTCGCCGCGCGGTCGAACGGCTCCTCGAGCTCGGCCTCGTGCACGAGACGGAGTCGGGCGGCCTCGAGTTCGACGAGACGGCGGTGCGCGGCATCCTGTCGGAGAACCCGCCGGCGAAGCGGTCGGGCCCGGCCAGGTTCCTCGATGCCGACGGGCGCATAGACCGCTACCCCGCACAGCGCGGGGAACGAGACGAGCTCCTGCGGTGGGTGGCAGAGAAGGCCTTCGACGTCGGTGAGGTGCTCAGCGAGCGGCAGACGAACGAGCGACTCGCCGCCTTCACGGGCGATGCGGCCGTGCTCCGCCGGTACCTCGTCGATGCCGGGATGCTGGAGCGGACGCGATCGGGTTCCGAGTACGCCCGTCCGGCGGCGTCAGACTGACGGCGCGACCGGGCTCCAGCCGCCGCCGAACTTGGGCTCGCGACCGTCGCCCGACGATGTGCCGGTGAGGCGGCGACGTACCCAGGGACCCACGTGCTCGCGGTAATACGCGGCTCCGCGGGCTCCAGCCGGCGGCAGGGGCGGCAACGACCACCATTCGGGATGCGGGTCGAGGCCGAGCGCGTCGAGCACGCGGGCCGCGACGCGGTGGTGACCGCGGGAGTTCATGTGCAGCCGGTCCTCGGACCAGAACGGCGGCGACGCCAGTTCGGTGTCGAACCAGTTGTACGCCCGCACGACGTCGGGTCGCGATGCGAGATGCGCTTCCACGGCGTGCGACAGCAGGTCCCCCCTGCGCTGGATGAGCCGCCGCATCGGCAGCTGGCCAGTCGGGTTCGCCCCCGACAGCACGATGAGCTGCACGCCCTCCTCATCGCAGCGGCGCAGCACAGTCTCGAACGCCTCGACCACGCCGTTGACGCTCGTGCGGGGACGCAGCATGTCATTGCCGCCGCCGTTGAACGAGAGATGCGTCGGCTTCAGTGCGAGCGCGGGCTCGAGCTGCTGCTCGACGATGGGCCAGACGAGCTTGCCGCGGATCGCGAGGTTCGCATACTCGACGGGCTCGCCGAGGGCGTCCGCCCAGCCCTGCGCGACGAGATCCGCCCAGCCGCGCACGTGTCCGTCAGGGAGCTCGTCGCCCACGCCCTCGGTGAAGGAGTCGCCGATCGCGACGTATCGAACGGATGCCACGCCCCCAGCCTACGGCGCGTCCCGGGCCGCCGCGGCCGCAGCCGAACCGGCGTAGCGTGAACACATGGCCCTGTTCGCCGATCGGCGGGCCGCAGGGCGCGCGCTCGCCACAGACCTCGAGCCCTGGCGCGGATCGGATGCCGTCGTCATCGGCATCGCCCGCGGCGGTGTGGTCGTCGCTGCCGCCGTCGCCCGCGAACTCGGGCTGCCGCTCGATGCGGTCATCGTGCGCAAGCTCGGCGCCGTCGGCCACGAGGAGTTCGCGGTCGGGGCGATCGCCGACGGGGTGCGGATCGTGACGTCCGACGCCGTCCGCTGGGCGGGGATGTCGCCGGCGGATGTGCAACGCGTCGAGGCCGCCGAGCGCAGCGAGCTGCTCCGCCGCGCCGAGACATACGGGACGAGGCACGCGGACCTGCGGGGCCGCACGGCCATCGTGGTCGACGACGGGGTCGCGACCGGCGCGAGCGCTCTCGCCGCCTGCCGTGCGCTGCGGGCGCAGGAGCCGTCGCGGGTCGTGCTCGCCGTCCCCGTCGCTCCCGAGGATTGGCAGCCGCCCACCGACACGGTGGACGAGTACGTGTGCCCGCATCGCGAAGCCGACTTCTGGGCTGTCGGGCAGTACTACGACGCCTTCACCCAGACGAGCGACGAGGAGGTCGTGGCGCTGCTGCAGCACCACGACCTCCTCGGTTGACGGGTCCGCGTCAGCGCGACAGCGCGAAGCGCAGCGTGTCGAGGCCGACACCGCCGATGTCGAGCGCGCGCTTGTGGAACTGCTTGATCGAGAACGCGTCGCCCTCGCGCTCGGCCACCTCGTCGCGCAGCTGCTCCCAGATGCGCTGTCCGACCTTGTACGACGGTGCCTGCCCGGGCCAGCCGAGGTAGCGGTTCACCTCGAACTTCACGAACTCTTCCGGCATGTTGACGTTGCGGAGCATGAACGCGAGCGCGTAATCCGCATCCCACGTGCCCTGTCCGTCCAGACGCGGCTTCTCGAGGTGCACGCCGATGTCGAGCACGACGCGCGCGGCGCGCATGCGCTGTCCGTCGAGCATGCCGAGACGGTCGGCCGGGTCGGAGAGGTAGCCCAGCTGCTCCATGAGGCGCTCCGCGTAGAGCGCCCACCCTTCGGCGTGACCCGACGTGCCGCCCAGCAGGCGGCGGTACGTGTTCAGCTCGGCACGGTTGTACACGGCCTGCGCGATCTGCAGGTGGTGCCCCGGAACGCCCTCGTGGTAGACCGTGGTCAGCTCGCGCCACGTGTCGAAGTCCTCGACACCCTCGGGCACCGACCACCACATGCGTCCGGGGCGAGAGAAGTCGTCCGTCGGACCCGTGTAGTAGATCCCGCCCTCCTTGGTGGGCGCGATCATGCACTCGAGCTTGCGGATCGGCGCGGCGATGTCGAAGTGGGTCTTGCCCAGCTCTTCGATCGCCCGATCGCTCGTCTCCTGCATCCACTTCTGCAGCGCGTCCGTGCCGTACAGCTTGCGCGAGGCATCCTGCTCGAGGAACGCGACGGCCTCTTCGACCGAGGCGCCGGGCTTGATCTCGTTCGCGATCGACTCCTGCTCGGCGACCATGCGCGCGAGCTCCTCGACGCCCCATTCGTAGGTCTCGTCGAGGTCGATCGTCGCACCGAGGAAGCGGCGGGAGTGCAGCGCGTACAGCTCGCGGCCCACGGCGTCCTTCTCGGACGCGGCGGGAGCCAGTTCGCCCGACAGGAACGATGCGAGCTCGTCGTAGGCGACGCGGGCGGCGTTGGCGTTGTCCGCGAGATCGCGGGCGAGGGATGCGGGGAGCTGTCCTTCTTCCGGCGCCGCCTCGGCCGCGAAGCTGGCGAAGAAACCGCCGTCGGCGGTGTAGCGCGCGATCTGCGTCACGACCTCGACAACCTGGCGGCGGGCGGGCACGACGCCCTGCGCGATGCCCTCGCGGAGCGTCTGGACATATCCGTCGATCGCGCCCGGCACGGCCGCAAGGCGCGTGGCGATCACCGACCAGTCGTCCGTGGTGGCGGTGGGCATCAGGTCGAAGGCCGAGCGGATGTTCTGGGCGTGCGACGCGATCACGTTGATGTCACGCAGATGCCACTTCGCCTCGTCGAGGTCCAGACCCAGCTGGATCTCACGCGAGAGGTCGTCCTTCGTCACCTCGTCGACCAGGTCGACGGGCGTGGCCGCCTGCAGCGAGGCCAGAGCCTTGCGGCCCTCCTCGGCGAGGCGTTCCTGCCCGGCGGGGCTGTAGTCGCCGAACCGGCCGTTGTGCTCGCTGCGACCGATGTAGGTCGCCAGCGTCGGCTCCAGCTCGGCAAGTGTGTCGACCCACGCATCAGCGATCTTGTCGATCTGCGTGGGTGTGCGGGTTTCGTCTGTCATGACTCTGAGCCTAGGTGTTGTCGCGGGTGGGATTCAGTGTCGTGGCCGACTCAGTGTCCGGCCTCGTTCCAGTCGCTGCCGCGCCCGATCTGCACGTCCAGGGGAACCGAGAGCTTCGCGGCGCCGCCCATGCGCTCGCGCACGATGCGCTCGGCGGCATCCCACTCCCCCGGTGCGACCTCGACGACGAGTTCGTCGTGGATCTGCAGCAGCACGCGGGAGCGCAGCTCGGCGGCAGCGAAATCGTCGTGGATGTGGAACAGCGCGATCTTCATGATGTCGGCCGCGCTGCCCTGGATCGGGGCGTTGAGGGCCGCACGCTCCGCGTTCTCTCGCAGCACCCGGTTGGGGCTCGCGAGGTCGGGGAACGGGCGACGGCGGCCGAAGATCGTCTCGGTGTAGCCATCGATGCGGGCCTGTTCCACCGAGGAGCGCAGGTAGTCGCGCACCGCGCCGAAGCGGGCGAAGTACTCCATCATGAGCTGTTTGGCCTCGGACTGCTCGATCCGCAGCTGCTTCGACAGCCCGAACGCCGACAGGCCGTACACGAGGCCGTACGACATCGCCTTGACCTTGGTGCGCATCGCCGGGGTGACGTCTTCGGGGGCGACGCCGAACACGCGCGAGCCCACGAACCGGTGCGTGTCTTCCCCCGAGTTGAACGCCTCGATGAGTCCCGGATCCTCGGACAGGTGCGCCATGATCCGCATCTCGATCTGCGAGTAGTCGGCCGTCAGCAGGGTCTCGTAGCCCTCGCCTACCGTGAACGCGGAGCGGATGCGGCGGCTCTCCTCCGTGCGGATCGGGATGTTCTGCAGATTGGGGTCGGTGCTAGAGAGGCGTCCTGTCTGGCTGCCCGTCTGCACGTAGGTGGTGTGGATGCGGCCGTCGTCGCCGATCGCGCGGTCGTTGCCGATCGAGCTGTCGAGCGACTCGATGATCTGGCGCAACTTGGTCGCCTCGCGGTGCTGCAGCAGCAGGTCGAGGAACGGGTGCGGGTTCGTCTCCTGCAGATCTGCCAGCACGGCGGCGTCGGTCGAGTAGCCGGTCTTGGTCTTGCGGGTCTTCGGCAGCTGGAGCTCGTCGAACAGCACCTCCTGCAGCTGCTTGGGAGACCCCAGGTTGACCTCGCGGCCGATCGCCGCGTACGCCTCCTGTGCGAGCGCGTCGGCCCGCGCGCCGAGTTCGCCCGAGAAGGTCGACAGGATCTCGTGCGACACCGCCACGCCGGCGAGCTCCATGTCGGCCAGAGTGTGCAGCGTCGGCAGCTCGATGTCGGAGAGCACGGCGGCCACACTCGGCGGAAGCTCTGCGGCCACCGCGTGGGCGACCCGCAGGGTGTACCACGACAGCTGTCCGGGGGTGGCGCCCTCCGTCTCGGGAACGAGCTGCGACGGGTCCGCCTCCGGAAGCTTCTCGTCGAGGTACCGATCGACCAGATCGGCGAGCGTCTTGTCGGGGAAGCTCGGGCGCAGCAGCCAGCCCGCCAGCACGACATCCATCTCCAGCCCGCCCAGGCGCAGGCCGGCGCGGCGCAGCGCCTTCACCTGCGGCTTGGCGTCGGCGAACAGCTTGGGTGCATCGGACGCGAGCCACGGCGCGAGGGATGCCTCGACCTCGGGGGTCCACGTCGCCTCTGCCGCCGCGTCCTTCGTCGCGACGCCGATGCGCGCGGGCAGCCCGCGCTCGACGGTGAGTGTCACGCCGACCTGCCCGTTCGCCTTGTCGAGCCACGCCGCAAGGTCAGGACCCGACACCTGCGCCGCGACGGGCGCCAGCTCGGCGGCGGCGGAGTTCACCGCGGCCATCTGCTGCTCGATGCCCGCGAGCTCCGCCACGCGCGGGATCAGCGTCTTGAACTCCAGGCGGGAGAAGATGTCGCGCACAGCCTGCGCGTCCATCGGCTGGACTTCGAGGTCCGCCGGCCCATAAGGCAGCTCGACGTCGCGCAGCAGGCGGTTGAGGCGTCGATTGCGACGCACGTCCTCGGTGTGCGCGACGAGGTTGCCGCCCACGACCCCCTTGATGGTCGAGGCGCCGTCGAGGAGCGCGTCGAGCGAGCCGAACTGGTTCAGCCACTTGACGGCGGTCTTCTCGCCGACCTTCGGCACGCCGGGCAGGTTGTCGCTGGTCTCGCCGACGAGAGCGGCGATGTCGGGGTACTGCTCGGGCGGCACGCCGTAGCGGTCGATGACGGCCTGGCGGTCGTAACGCTTGAGCTGAGAGACGCCCTGGACGTTCGGGTAGAGCAGCGTGATGTCGTCGTTCACGAGCTGGATCGTGTCGCGGTCGCCGGAGCACACCAGCACGTTGAAGCCCTGCTCGGCCGCCTGCGTCGCCAGCGTGGCGAGGATGTCGTCGGCCTCGATGTCTTCTTGCTGCAGCACGCGGATGCTCATGGCGGCGAGGCAGTCCTGCAGGAGCGGGATCTGCCCCTTGAACTCGCTGGGCGTCTCGGAGCGGTTGGCCTTGTACTCGGCGTACTCGCGCGTGCGGAAGGACTGGCGCGACGTGTCGAAAGCGATGGCGAGATGGGTCGGCTTCTCGGCCTTCAGCAGGTTGATCAGCATCGCCAGGAAGCCGTAGATGCCGTTCGTGTGCTGCCCGTCCTTGGTCGAGAAGTTGTCGACCGGGAGCGCGTAGAACGCTCGGTATGCCAGCGAATGGCCGTCGACGACCAGGAGGGTAGGCTTTGCGGAGTCCGTCACCCTGCCAGCCTAGCCAGGGGCGACGACACCCGAACTCCGCCGCCGGACCCCGCCCGTGCGGCCCGACCGAAGGTGCGCAATGCCCGATCACTCCCCCGCGGCCGTCGACGGAATCGAGTGGGCGACGGGCCGCGGCATCGGCGCCCTCGCCGCCAAGATGGGGTTCGAGTGGCTCGAATTCACGCCGGAGCGCGCCGTCGCACGCATGCCGGTCGAGGGCAACACGCAGCCGGTCGGCCTCTTCCACGGCGGAGCGTATGTGGTGCTGGGCGAATCGCTCGGCTCCATGCACGCGAACTACCACGCGGGTCCCGGCCGGCTCGCCGTCGGCGTCGACATCAACGCGACCCATACGCGGTCGGCGACCGCCGGCTACGTGACCGGCGTCTGCACGCCGCTGCACCTCGGCCGCAGCCTCACGGTCCACGAGATCGTCGTCACCGACGATCAGGGACGCCGCTGCTCGACCGTGCGCATCACGAACCACATCAAGGATCTGCCGCCGCAGGAATGAGAAGAGTGGATGCCGCGGGCCGCGGCATCCACTCCTGAGAAGTCGGTCAGCCCTTCTTGGGCGCGAGCTGCTCGATGATCGCCTTCGCGACGTCCTGCATCGTGAGGCGGCGGTCCATCGACGCCTTCTGGATCCAGCGGAACGCCTCGGGCTCGGAGAGGCCCATCTTCTCGTTGAGAAGGCCCTTCGCCCGGTCGACGAGCTTGCGGGTCTCGAAGCGCTCGACCATGTCGGCGACCTCGGCCTCGAGCGTGATGATCTGCTCGTAGCGGGCCAGCGCGATCTCGATCGCGGGCAGCAGGTCGTTCGGCGTGAACGGCTTCACCACATAGGCCAGGGCGCCGGCCTCGCTCGCGCGCTCGACGAGCTCCTTCTGGCTGAAGGCGGTCAGCAGCACGACGGGCGCGATGTGGTTCTTGCTGAGCTTCTCGGCGGCGGAGATGCCGTCGAGCTGCGGCATCTTCACGTCCATGATCACGAGGTCGGGGCGCAGCTCGGTGGCCAGTGCCACGGCGGTCTCACCGTCCCCCGCTTCGCCGACGACGTCGAATCCGTTGTCGCGGAGGATCTCCACGATGTCGAGACGGATGAGCGACTCATCCTCTGCGACGACGACACGACGGGGGGTGGACGCCGTCGTAGCGGCGGTCTGCTCCTGCTCAGTCACCCGCCAATCCTACGGTATGGTCGTTCGCGGACGCGCGGAGGCCCGCGCGGGCCGGTGTGGCGGAATGGCAGACGCGACCGACTCAAACTCGGTTGCCCGAGAGGGCGTGTGGGTTCGACTCCCACCACCGGCACCCGAACGAAGAGAAGAGTGGATGCCTCGGCCCGAGGCATCCACTCTTCTTCTGTTCTGCGAGCGCTACTTCTCGTCCACGGTCGTGATCACCGACGTGTTCGGGTCGGGCAGCGTCTCGACCTGCTCGGGCGAGCGCAGGTCGACGTCGGCCGGCGCCTTCTTGTCGAGCTCGGGAGGCAGTTCGAGCGGCCGCCGCGAGTAGTAGACCTTCGCCTTGCGGTAGAACAGCGCGAGCGGCACGACACCGAGCACGATGAGCCCGATGCCCAGCCAGTTGACGATCGGGTCGTTTTGCGGGATCGACACGATGAAGGCCCACGCCATGAACACCGCGCCCGCCGCAGGCCAGAGCCCGATGAGCAGGAACTTGCCCACCGACTGGAACAGCACGCGGCGGTAGGCCACCACGACCGCTACGCCGGCCAGCGTGTAGTAGAACGCGATCTGCAGGCCGATGGACGAGATCGCGTTGCTCATGATGTCGGCGACGCTCCCGAGGAAGTTCGAACCGACGAACAGCACGAGCGAGACGCCCAGGATCACGAGGGTCGCGAACGTCGGCGTCTTCCAGCGGGGGTGCACGCGCCCGAACACCTTCGGCAGGGTGTGGTCGCGGCCCATGGCGAACAGCGTGCGGGTCACCTGGATCAGGGTCGTCTCCAGTGTCGCGATGGTCGACAGGGCCACGGCGACGATGAGGATCTTGCCGCCGATGCCGGGCCAGATGATGTCACCCAGGACCGAGAGGATGTTGGCGCTGTTCGCCTCGATCTGCTCCTGCGACAGCATGATGAGCGTCGCGATGGTGAAGACCTCGAACAGCACGAAGACGATGCCGACGCCGATGAGACCGGCCGACCCCGCGGACTTGTGGCCGTCCTTCGTCTCTTCGTTGAGGTTCGACGAGACGTCCCAGCCCCAGTAGTAGAACGCGGCGATGAGCGCGGCCGCGACGAAGACACCGGGACCCGCCAGGTGGGTGAAGCCCAGCCACTCCCACGAGAAGTCCGGCCCGTCGTGCTCGGTGGTGGCGGCGCGGAACAGCGCGAGGCCGGCGAAGAGCACCAGGATCGCGACCTCGATCACCGACATGATCCACTGCGCGCGGGCCGTCACGTGCACGCCGAAGTAGACGCAGGCGGCCATGATCACGAACCACACGGCGCCGACGCTCGTGATGAGCGGGACGTTGTCGGCCTGCGAGGGGTCGAACAGCGACACCGTCATGGCGCCGGCGGGCAGGGCTCCGGCCACCATGAAGATCGTCGCCGAGATCACCAGCGCCCACCCCGAGAGGAAGCCGAGCGCCGGGTGCAGGGCGCGGGCCACCCACGAGTACGCCGCCCCGGCATTGACGTCGGCGCGTCCGAGGTACAGGAACGCCCACGCGATGCCGAGCATCGGGATGCCGCACCACAGCAGGGCGGCCGGGGCGCCCAGTCCTGCGACACCGACGAGGGTCGCGGTGGTGGCGGCGATGGAATATGCCGGTGCGCTGCCGGCGACGGCCATCACGATCGAGCCCGCGGCGCTGACGCCGCCTGCCTGCAGATCGTGACGCTCTGGGGTGCTCTGGTCGTCGGGTGCGACCGGTGAGCCGATTCGGGTCATCGAGAGTCCTTTTCTGTCGCCCCGGTGGGCGATGGATGGACAGTACACCCCGTCGAGGAAAAGAGTTGCTATTCGGTGTTGCTAAGTACCGGTACTCAGTGATACTTTGTAGTGGTACTCAGCAAGACAGAGTAGCGACCGAGAGGAGGTGCCCGAGATGGGCAAGCAAGAGACCGAGATGCTGAAAGGCACGCTGGAGGGGATCGTTCTGGCGATCCTTTCGGGGCGTCC
Source organism: Microbacterium sp. (assembly GCF_051953575.1). GTDB lineage: Bacteria > Actinomycetota > Actinomycetes > Actinomycetales > Microbacteriaceae > Microbacterium. The sequence continues at coordinate 5,843 of NZ_JBQCIP010000049.1, read as the reverse complement.
GGCATACGGGTACGAGATCACCGCATGGCTGCGCGACCAGGGGTTCTCCGACATCGCCGAGGGCACCGTCTACGCCCTCCTGGTGCGTATCGAGCAGCGCGGCCTGGTCGACGTCGAGAAGGTCCCGTCCGAGAAGGGGCCGCCCCGCAAGGTGTACACGCTGAACGCGCAGGGCCGCGAGCAGCTCTCGGAGTTCTGGAGGACATGGAGCTTCCTCGCAGAGCGCATCGAACAGCTCCACCACCAGAACGCAGACAACTCCCCCAAGAAAGAGGACTGATCATGGCCGCCAAGTGGTACGAAGTCGTCACCGGCTCGCTGGACCAGAAGAAGCAGTACAAGCAGTCGAAGGCTCGCCTCGAGGCGCTTCCCGAGCCGTATCGCGGCGCCGCGAAGGCTCTGGAGCGCTACATCATGGTCGCCGGCGGCATCGTCGACGGCGACACGATGGTCACGATGTTCTCGGACTTCGCCGACCTGTGGGAGCGCGCCGCAGCCGACGGGACGCCCGTGCGCGACATCGTCGGCGACGACCCCTCGGCGTTCGCCGACGAGTTCACCGCCGCGTACTCCGGCAAGCAGTGGATCGACAAGGAACGCGACCGCCTCAACAAGGCGATCGACGACGCGGAACGAGGTGAGCACCGATGACCGAGACAGCCATCCGGGTGAAGGGCCTGGAGAAGTCGTACAAGGACCTCCACGTGCTGAAGGGCGTGGACTTCGAGGTGGCGCGCGGCAGCATCTTCGCACTCCTCGGGTCCAACGGCGCCGGCAAGACCACGGTCGTGCGCATCCTGTCGACCCTCCTGAAGGCGGATGCCGGCACCGCCGCCGTCGGCGGGCACGACGTGTCGGCCGACGCCCAGCGGGTGCGCGAGACCATCAGTCTCACGGGGCAGTTCGCCGCGGTCGACGAAGTGCTCTCGGGCCGCGAGAACCTCGTCCTCGTGGCGCAGCTGCGCCACCTGAAGAATCCGGGCGCGATCGCGGACGACCTTCTCGCCCGCTTCTCTCTCACCGAGGCCGGAGCACGCAGGGCCGGCACCTACTCCGGCGGCATGCGACGCCGGCTCGACATCGCGATGAGCCTCATCGGCGACCCGGCCGTCATCTTCCTCGACGAGCCGACCACGGGGCTGGACCCCGCGGCACGCCTGGAGGTGTGGGATGCCGTCACGAAGCTCGCCCGCGGCGGCACCACGGTGCTGCTCACCACGCAGTACCTCGATGAGGCGGAGCAGCTCGCCGACCGGATCGCGATCCTCCACAAGGGCACGATCATCGTCGACGGCACGCTCGACGAGCTCAAGCGCCTGCTCCCGCCGGCGAAGGTCGAGTACGTCGAGAAGCAGCCGAGCCTGGAAGACGTCTTCTTCGCCCTGACGGGCGAGGTCGACACCGAATCCGCCAAGGAGGAGTCATGACCACTGCAACCGTCGCCGCGCCGCGCACAGCCTCGGGTGCTCGCTTCTTCAGCGACACCGCCGTCCTGACCGGGCGGTCGCTGCGCCACATCCTGCGAAGCCCCGACACCATCATCACGACCGCCGTCACGCCGATCGCGCTCATGCTGCTGTTCGTCTACGTGTTCGGCGGGGCGATCGATCTGGGGGCCGACCAGGGGTCGTACATCGACTACATGCTGCCCGGCATCCTGCTCATCACGATCGCATCCGGCATCGCCTACACGGCGTACCGGCTGTTCCTCGACATGCAGGGCGGGATCTTCGAGCGGTTCCAGTCACTGCCGATCTCGCGATCGGGCGTGCTGTGGGCACACGTGCTCACGTCCATGGTGTCGGTCGCGGTGTCGCTGGCCATCGTGATCGGCGTCGCGCTGCTGATGGGCTTCCGCACCGGCGCGAGCTTCGCGGCGTGGCTGGGCGTGGCGGGCCTGCTGATGCTGTTCACACTGGCGCTCACGTGGCTCGCGGTGATCGCGGGGCTCTCGGCCAAGACGGTGGACGGTGCGAGCGCGTTCTCGTACCCGCTCATCTTCCTGCCGTTCATCAGCTCGGCGTTCGTCCCCACCGAGAGCATGCCGGGTCCGGTGCAGTGGTTCGCCGAGAACCAGCCGGTCACGTCGATCGTCAACTCGATCCGCGCGCTGTTCGCGGGCGACCCGGTCGGCAGCGACATCTGGGTCGCGATGGCCTGGCTCGTCGGCATCCTGGTCGTCGCCTATGCGATCGCGATGTCGATCTACCGCCGCAAGATCAGCTGACCGCTCCCCCGCGCCCTGCGCGCACCCAAGAGAAGAGTGGTTGCCTGGACTCACGCATCCACTCTTCTCTTCGTCTTATGCGCCGAAGTACTGGTTGCCCAGAGCCTTGCTCTTGAGCGCGTCGAACTCGCCCTGCGAGATCGTCCCGGCGTCCAGCAGCGCCTTCGCCTTCGCGATGTCGTCGGCGGGACTCGCCGACGCAGCCGGACGGTAGTCGTCGGACTCGGGGACGACACTCCCGCGCGCGGCCTGCGCACGCTCGGCCATGCCCTTGCCGCGGGCGATCACGTAGATCAGGCCCGTGAGGAACGGGACGAAGACCAGCGCGATGATCCACAGCGCCTTGAACCACCCGTTGAGCTTCTCGTCGCGGAACAGGTCCGTGATGATGACGATGATGATGTACAGGTAGGCGATGAAGTAGAAGCTCCACAGGAGGAACCAGAACAGGTCCTGGAAGAACATTCGAGGTACCACTTTCCATGAGAAACGGGCCGACGCGATCACCTTAGTGGTCGCGCCGGCCCGTTCATGGGATCCGGAGAGGATCAGTTGCGTGTCTGGTAGATCGGCGCCTTGCCGTGCACCGCATCGCCCACCTTGTGGATGCGGATGTCGTTCGTGGAGCCGATGATCCCGGGAGGGGAGCCCGAGATCACGACGACCTTGTCGCCGACCTTCGCGAGGTCGTTCGACAGCAGGTAGTCGTCGACCTGGATGAACATCAGGTCGGTGTGCGCGACGTGCTCGACGAGCGTCGACTGCACTCCCCACGTGATCGCCATGCGGCGGCGGATCGCCGGCTCGGGCGTGAACCCGAGCATGGGGATGTGCGGACGCAGTCGCGACATGCGGCGCGCCGTGTCGCCCGACTCGGTGAAGATGCAGAGGTACTTCGCGTCGACGAACTCGGCGACCTCCATCGCTGCCAGGGTGATCGCGCCGCCCTGCGTGCGCGGCTTCGTCGTGAGCGGCTGGATGCGGTCCAGCCCGTGCTCCTCGGTCGAATCGACGATGCGCGCCATCGTCTCGACGACGGTCACCGGGTACTTGCCCACGCTGGTCTCGCCCGACAGCATGACCGCGTCGGCGCCGTCGAGGACGGCGTTGGCGACGTCGCTCGTCTCGGCGCGCGTCGGGACCGGGTTCTCGATCATCGACTCGAGCATCTGGGTCGCGACGATGACGGGCTTGGCCATGCGGCGGCAGAGCTCGACCGCCCGCTTCTGCACGATCGGGACCGCCTCCAGCGGCAGCTCGACGCCCAGGTCGCCGCGGGCGACCATGATGCCGTCGAACGCGTCGATGATCTCTTCGAGGTTGTCGACGGCCTGCGGCTTCTCGATCTTGGCGATGACGGGGACGTGGCGTCCCTCTTCGGCCATGATCACGTGGACGCGCTGCACGTCCTTCGCGTCGCGCACGAACGAGAGCGCGATGATGTCGGCGCCGGCGCGAAGACCCCAGCGGAGGTCGGCCTCGTCCTTCTCGGACAGCGCGGGGACGTTCACGGCGACGCCCGGCAGGTTGATGCCCTTGTTGTTAGACACCGGGCCCGCGACGATCACCTTGGTGGTGACGACGGTGCCGTCGGTCTCGACGACCTCGACGCGGACCTTGCCGTCGTCGATGAGCAGGAAGTCGCCGGGCTTGACGTCGTTCGGCAGACCCTTGAAGGTCGTGCCGACGATCTCTTTCGTGCCGAGGATGTCTTCGGTCGTGATCTTGAAGATGTCGCCGACGGCGAGCTCGTGGGGGCCGTTCTCGAATTTGCCGAGGCGGATCTTCGGACCCTGCAGGTCGACGAGGATCGCGACGGCACGTCCGGCATCGTCGGCGGCCTTGCGCACGTTGGCGAAGTTGTTGTCGTGGACCGAGTAGTCCCCGTGGCTCAGGTTGAATCGGGCCACATCCACACCGGCGTCGATGATCGCGCGGACCATCTCATACGTCGAAGTGGCGGGACCCAGGGTTGCGACGATCTTGGCGCGTCTCATCCGTGGTTTCTCCGGGTTGGGTGAATTGGCGAGTGCCTCGGCCAGCCTACGCGGGCTGCAGGCCGATGGCGATATCGGTCGGGCGGACGGGCTCGGGCAGCTGCGTCTCACCCATCAGGAAGCGGTCGACGCTCGCGGCGGCCGCTCGGCCCTCGGCGATCGCCCATACGATGAGCGACTGCCCGCGACCGGCGTCGCCGGCCACGAACACGCCCGGGGCGGTCGTCTGGTAGTCGTCTTCGCGGCGCACGTTGCCCCGCTCGGTGAACCGGGCGCCCAGCTGCTCCTCCAGGAGAGCCTGCTCGGGGCCGGTGAATCCCATGGCGATCAGCACGAGGTCCGCGGGGATCTCGCGCTCGGTGCCGCTCTTGGGCACGCGGCGGCCGTCGACGAACTCGGTCTCGGCGACGCGCAGAGCACGCACCTCGCCGGCCTCGTTGCTGAGGAACTCGACGGTCGACGCCAGGTAGGCCCGCTCGCCGCCCTCTTCGTGGGCAGACGACACCTCGAAGAGCGTCGGGTCCATCGGCCACGGCTGGTGCTCGGGGCGCTCACCCGGGGGGCGGCGGCCGATCGCCAGGTTCGTGACGCTCAGGGCGCCGTGGCGGTGGGCCGTGCCGATGCAGTCCGCGCCGGTGTCGCCGCCGCCGATGACGACGACGTGCTTGCCCTCCGCGGTGATCTGGTTGGCGACCGCGTCGCCCGCGACGGCCTTGTTCGACTCCACGAGGTACTCCATCGCGAAGTGCACACCGGCGAGGTCGCGTCCGGGCACCGGCAGGTCGCGCGGCACCGTCGAGCCGGTGGCGACGACGACCGCGTCGTACCGGGCGCGCAGGTCGGCCCACGTGATGTCCTTGCCGATCTCGACGCCCGCGCGGAAACGCGTGCCCTCGTCCTGCATCTGGCGAAGGCGCGCCTCGAGGTGCTTCTTCTCCATCTTGAAGTCCGGGATGCCGTAGCGCAGGAGTCCGCCGATGCGGTCGTCGCGCTCGAACACCGCGACCGTGTGGCCGGCACGCGTCAGCTGCTGAGCGGCCGCGAGTCCTGCGGGGCCGGAGCCGACGACGGCGACGGTCTTGCCGGTGAGGCGGCCCGGGGGCTCGGGCTCGATCCACCCGTTCGCGAACGCCTCGTCGGCGATCGAGACCTCGACCTGCTTGATGGTCACGGCCGGCTGGTTGATGCCGAGCACGCAGGCGCTCTCGCACGGCGCGGGGCACAGCCGCCCGGTGAACTCCGGGAAGTTGTTCGTCGCGTGCAGACGCTCGCTGGCAGCGCGACCCTCGCCGCGCCACGTGAGGTCGTTCCACTCGGGGATCAGGTTGCCCAGCGGGCAGCCCTTGTGGCAGAACGGCACGCCGCAGTCCATGCAGCGCCCGGCCTGCCGGCGCAGGACCGCCGTGTCGCCCGGCTCATAGACCTCTTTCCAGTCCATGATGCGCACCGGCACCGGCCGCCGTGCAGGCAGCTCGCGCTCGGTGACCTTCAGAAAGCCCTTCGGGTCAGCCACCCGTCACCTCCAGGATGCGGTTCCAGACGACGTCGCCGTCGGGGTCGAGCCCCTGAGCGACCGCCTCCTGGCGGGTCTGCAGCACAGCGGCGTAGTCGCGCGGCAG
>NZ_JBQCIP010000048.1:0-17952 GCF_051953575.1 Microbacterium sp. | reverse complement strand
GAAAGGCCGGGACGAGCTGCGTCCCGGCCTTTCGTGTGCATAGACGGGCTCGCGGGATACGTCAAGCGGGTCCCCCTCGCAGCGTGCAGGTCGCACGCTGGAGCCATGACCCAGATCATCGAGACCATCGACGTCGACGTGCCCGTGAGCATGGCGTACAACCAGTGGACCCAGTTCGAGACCTTCCCGAAGTTCCTCGACGAGGTCGAGTCGATCACCCAGCTCGACGACACCCACAATCACTGGAAGGTGAAGGTCGGGCCGTTCGAGCGCGAGTTCGACGCAGAGATCACCGAGCAGCACCCCGACGAGCGCGTCGCGTGGCGCAGCATCGGCGGCGACACGGCGCACGCCGGCGTCGTGACGTTCCACCGGCTGAGCGACACGAGCTCCCGCGTCACCGTGCAGATCGACTGGGAGCCCACCGACCTCCTCGAGAAGCTCGGGTCGCTCGTCGGCGCCGGCTCGCACGCCGTCAAGAAGGACCTCCGCAACTTCAAGGAGTTCATCGAGAGCGCTCCTCGCGAGACCGGCGCCTGGCGCGGCGACGTCGCGAGCTGACGCCGGAGCGGATGCCGCGGCCGGCGGGACCGCGGCATCCGCTGTTCTCCGCGCGCAGGGCGAGCGACCTCATTCCCCTGGCCGTCGCAGGAACCCCGAGAACAGCGTGTGCAGCAGCGGCAGGATCGACACGATCATCAGCACCGTTCCGATCGTGAGATCCTGCGAGCGCAGCACGGCGCCGCTGATCAGCAGGGCCGTGAACAGGACGGCCGACACCACCCGGCGACCCATGCGCTCGAGCTTGCGCAGCTTCACGTCGAGCTTGGGCACCTCGGCGACGAGCTTGCCGTCGACGATCTGCGACACCATCTCGTCGAGCCGTCCCGGCAGCCGCGCCACCACACCGGCGACCGACACCGCCTCTTTCGCGAATCCCTGGACGAGGCTGCCGCTCTGATCGCGCAGCAGCTGATCGGCGTACGGCTCGACGGCGTCCCACACGTTGAACGCCGGATCCAGGGCGCTGCACACGCCGCTGGTGAGCGAGATGGCACGCACGATGAGGAGGAAGTTCTCGGGCAACTGGAACGGCAGGGAGCGGACCACGTCGCCGAACTCGGTCGCGAAGGCCTGGAACTCGCGCGGGTCGACCTTCTGCAGCTCAGCGAAGCCCATGCCGCCGAATCGTGCGAACAGGGCCGTCATCGCGCGCTCGAGCTCGGTGGTGTCGGCTGACGGCAGCAGGGCGCCGACGTCGCGGATGCTCGCCACCATCTTCTTGCTGTCGCGCGCCGCGACAGCGATGATCAGCTGCTGCAGGCCCTTGCGCAGACTGTCGGGCACCTCGCCCATCATCCCGAAGTCGACGAACGTCAGCCGCCACGGCCGTGCCCCCGGCGCGGCGCCGGGACCCGCCGGCGTCACGAAGATGTTGCCCGGGTGGGGGTCGGCGTGGAAGTACCCGTCGACGAACAGCTGGTCGAACATCACGTTCGCGAACTCTTTCGCGACGGCGGCCGGGTCGATCCCCGCGGCCCGGAGACCATCCACGTCGGTGATCTTGATCGCCGTGACGTCTTGGAGCGTCAGCACGCGGCGCGTCGTGCGCTCCCACGCGACCTCGGGCACGGCGACGCGGTCGTCGCCCGCGAAGTTGTCGGCGAACCGCGCGGCGTTGCGCGCCTCGAGCAGGTAGTCGATCTCGTCGCGGCTCGTGCTCGCGAACTCTTCGACCAGCGCCGGCAGGTCGACGTGGTCGTGCACGACCCGTACGCGGTTGAGCCACGTGGCCACGCGCCGCAGCGCCCGCAGGTCGACGTCGACGATCGCGTCGATCCCCGGCCGCTGCACCTTCACCACGACGTCCGTGAAGCCGGTGTCGGCGCCATCGTCGGGGTTCAGCCGTGCCCGGTGGGCCTGACCGAGGGATGCCGCGGCCACCGGCGTCTCGTCGACCCACGCGAAGGCGCGTTCGAGCGGCATGCGCAGCTCGGCCTCGGCGAGCGCCCGGATCGCGGGGAACGCGACCGGCGGCACCTCGTCCTGTAGGCCTTCCAGTTCGCTCGTGATCTCGGGCGGCAGCACGTCCAGGCGCGACGACAGGAACTGTCCCACCTTGATCATGAGCCCGCCGAGCGACACCGCGAGCACATGGAACTTCTTGGCGATGCGCTCCAGCCGCTTCGACCTGTTGCGCGCGGCGAGGGCACTCAGACCGAAGCGCGGGAGCACGAGTTCGAACCACCACGCCTGCACCATGTAGCGTGCGGCGAACCGCAGGATCCGCCGATAGCGGGCGCGCGTGTTGCCGGCGTCTGCCATCGGTCTCCCGTCAGTCTTGAGCGAGGATCGAGTAGAGCCTACGCCGCGCCTCGTCGAGCACGTCCACGGCCTGCGCGACCTGGTCGGGCGTGCCTCCGCGCGCGACCTGCGCCGCCGCCTGCGCGAGCTTGGCGCCCGCCTTGGGCAGGGCGGTGGCGCGACCCGCATCGTGGGTGCCGTAGGCCTCCCACGGCGCGGTCTTGTCGTCGCCGGCTTCGACCTCGGCACGACCGGCCTCGGTCAGCGAGTAGGTCTTCTTGCCGCCGGACTCCTCCGCGACGACGAGCCCCTCGTCGGCGAGCAGCTGCAGCGTGGGGTACACCGAGCCGGGGCTGGGCTTCCAGGCGCCGCCGCTGCGCTCCTCGATCTCGTGGATGATCTGGTAGCCGTGCATGGGCTGCTCCGCGAGCACCGCGAGCACGGCGGCCCGCACGTCTCCGCGCGCCACGCGCGGCGAGAAGCGCTGCTCGAACGCGTCGCGGAGCTGGTCCATCGCCTCGAAGAGCCCGCCGGGCAGACCCTGCCCCGCCTGGTTCCGGTGTCGGGGTCCGAACCCCGGGTACGTGCCGCTCATGTCGACCTCCTGACGAGTGCCTTCCGATAGCCCGACGATACCCAGCGATATATCGTTCGACAAGCGTCCTCGATATTTGGTTGCCTCAGGCAATTACCGGCGTAGACTCGGACCATGGATGCCGCACCCCGCGCCGACCTGCTCTCCTCGCTCACGCGACTCATGTCGCGGTGGTCGTCGAGCACCGTCCAGGCGCGCATCGCGGGCGGCGTCGGCGTGGCGCTCGACCCCACCGAGATCCGGGCCGTGTACACCCTGGGGCTGCACGGCGGCGCCGCTCGGCCGAGCGTGCTGGCCGACGAGCTGAACGTCACCCGACCGACGATGTCGAAGTTGGTCGCGCGGCTCGTCGCCGACGACCTCGTCACCCGCGAGGCTCACCCCGCAGACGGCCGTGCCGCCACCGTCGCGTTCACCCCCCGCGGCCTCGACGCCTACCGCCGGCTCGTGACGGCCGGCCACGACATGGTCGACCACGCGCTCGCCGAGTGGTCACCCGCCGAGATCGACGCGTTCGGCGCCCTGCTCCACCGCTTCGTCGACGGACTCCTGACCGAGTCGCCGGCGCCCACGACTCCCGCGGACCCCGCCCGAGAAGAACCCGCCGCCCACCCGCGGCAGCCTGCGACGGCGACCCCGTCGCCCACAGAAGGAGACTGAAATGCCCCGCACCTACGTCGTCACCGGTTCCGCATCCGGCATCGGCGCCGCCACCGCCGAACTGCTGCGCAGCCGCGGCGAGACCGTCGTCGGCATCGACCTGCGGGGCGCCGAGGTCGAAGCGGACCTGTCCACCCCCGAGGGGCGCGCGGATGCCGCCGCGCAGGCGATCGACAAGACCGGCGGCGTCATCGACGGCGTCATCGCCTGCGCCGGCATCTCGGCGCCGATCGGCAAGACGATGTCGATCAACTACTTCGGCGTGACCGAGCTGCTGACTGCCCTCCTGCCCGCCTTGGGGGCATCGGACGCGCCCCGGGCCGCCGTGGTGTCGTCGATGGCGTCACTGCAGCCGGTCGACCCGGCGCTGGTCGAGGCCGCACTGTCGGGCGACGAGACGGCGGCCGTCGCCCGCGGCGACGAGCTGGCGGCGCAGGGCCCGGAGCTCGGCTACCTCAACTACCCGTCGTCCAAGCGCGCGCTCTCGCGCTGGGTGCGGCGAGCCTCGATCTCGGACGACTGGGCAGGCGCCGGCATCCCCCTCAACGCGGTCGCCCCCGGCACGGTCATCACGCCGATGACCGCCGGGCTGCTCGCCACGCCCGAGGGCGCGGCGATGGTGGACGCCGCGGTGCCCATGCCGCTCAACCACCACCAGCCGGCGTCGTCGATCGCCGAGCTGCTCGTGTGGCTCACGAGCCCGGCGAACACGCACATGGCCGGCCAGACCATCTACTGCGACGGCGGCGCCGACGCGACCCTGCGCGGCGACGACATCTGGTCGTGGAACGACCCGAAGTGATCCTCGCCCGACGCTGAAACGAGCGGATGCCGCGGCCCCGGGCCGCGGCATCCGTTCCTCATTCCGGAGCGGGGCGGCCGTACGCCTCGAGCAGGCGCAGCCACACCTCGCTGATCGTGGGATACGAGGGCACGGCGTGCCACAGCCGCTCGATCGGCACCTCGCCGACGACGGCGATCGTGGCGGAGTGGAGCAGCTCACCGACGTCCTGGCCGACGAAGGTCGCGCCCACCAGCACCCGACGCTGCTCGTCGACGATGGCGCGGGCACGCCCCGTGTAGTGGTCGGCGACCTCACTCGCGCCGGCGACCCAGGCGAGGTCGTAGTCGAGCACGCGCACGTCGAGCCCCGCCTTCTTCGCCGACGCCTCGCTGTGACCGACGGCCGCGACCTCGGGATCGGTGAACACCACTTGCGGCACGGCGACGTGATCGGCCGTCGCCACGTGCGCGCCCCAAGGCGCGTCGTCCACCGTGCGGCTGCGGGCCCGCGCGGCGATGACATCGCCCGCGGCCCGTGCCTGGTACTTGCCCTGGTGCGTGAGCAGCGCGCGGTGGTTGACGTCGCCGACGGCGTAGAGCCAGTCGAACCCGCGGACCCGCAGCGTGTCGTCGACGTCGAGCCACGACCCCGGCTCCAGCCCGACGCTGTCGAGGCCGAGGTCCTGCGTCCGGGGCACGCGGCCCGTGGCGACGAGCACCTCGGCGGCGCGCACCTCCGAGCCGTCCGAGAGGGTCAGCACGACCTCGCCGTCGCCGTCGCGTGCGGCACGCTCGACCTCGACGCCGGTGCGGACGTCGGCGCCGGCATCCGTCAGCGCCTTCGCCACCGCCTCGCCCGCGAAGGGCTCGACGCCCCGCAGCAGTCCTGACCGTGCGATCACCGTGACGGGGACGCGCAGCGAGGCGAACAGCGTGGCCATCTCGCTGCCGACGACGCCGCCGCCGAGGATCGCGAGGGATGCCGGCACCGCGCGCATGCCCGTCGCCTCGCGGCTGGTCCACGGCTGCACGTCGCGCAGCCCCGGGATGTCGGGGAGGAGCGCAGCCGAACCGGTCGACACGGCGACGGTATGGCGGGCGACGAGCACGGTCTCGGTGCCGTCGGCGCCCGTCACCGTCACCTGGCGCTCGCCCGTGAGGCGCCCGTGTCCGCGCACGAGGTCGATGCCGGCGCCCTGCAGCCACTCGACCTGAGAGGTGTCGTCCCAGTCGTGGACGAACGTGTCGCGCCGTGCGAGCACCGCCGCGGCGTCGAGGCCGCCGGTGACGGCGCCCGACGCGCCCTGCACGTCGCGCGCGGCGCGCAGCGCGGCGCCGGGCCGCAGCATCGCCTTCGAGGGTATGCAGGCCCAGTACGAGCATTCGCCGCCGACCAGCTCGCTCTCGACGATGACGGTCGACAGGCCGCCCTGCACGGCGCGGTCCGCCACGTTCTCGCCGACGGGGCCTCCGCCGATGACGATCAGGTCGTACTCGTGAGCAGTCATGCGCCCCAACGTATCGCCGTGTGACGACGTCGGGCGCGCGTCTTGCGCATCCGGGGTCCCGGGCGCAAGCCTGTCTCGGTGTCGGAACCGTGTGGTTAGGTGGGAATCCCGCTGGCACAACCCGGCCGAAAGGGCAGCATGGCGATCGAATTCCGCGCAGTCTCGAAGCGGTATCCGGATGGCACCGTCGCCGTCGACGACTTCAGCGTGCTCATGCCCGCCCACAAGACGACGGTGCTCGTCGGCTCCTCGGGCAGCGGCAAGACCACGCTGCTCCGCATGATCAACCGCCTCATCGAGCCCTCGGGCGGTGTCATCGCGATCGACGACGAGCCCATCTCGGAGCGCGACCCGGTGAAGCTCCGGCGCGGCATCGGTTACGTGCTGCAGAACGCCGGCCTGCTCCCCCACTTCTCGGTCGTCGACAACATCGCCACGGTGCCGGTGCTGAACGGCGTCCCGAAGGCCGAGGCGCGCCGGCGCGCGTTGGAGCTCATGGACGTCGTGGGCCTGGAACGCGGGTTCGCCAAGCGGTATCCGAGCCAGCTGTCGGGCGGCCAGCAGCAGCGCGTGGGCGTCGCGCGAGCCCTCGCCGTCGACCCGAACATCCTGCTGATGGACGAGCCCTTCGGCGCCGTCGACCCGATCGTCCGGCGCGAGCTGCAGACCGAGACCATCCGGCTGCAGCGCGAGCTCGAGAAGACGATCGTGTTCGTCACGCACGACATCGACGAGGCGTTCCTGCTCGGCGATCAGGTCGTCATCCTCGAGAAGGGGGCACGCATCGCCCAGATCGGCACGCCCGACGAGATCATCGAGAACCCCGCGAGCGAGTTCGTCGCGGACTTCATCGGGGTCGAGCGCGGCACGCGAGCACTCCGCGCCAAGCAGACCGGGCGCGGCACCGTGCTCGTCGACGCCGCCGGGCGGGCGCAGGGCGTTCTCGTGGAGGACTCCCCGTGAGCTGGGTGCTCGACAACCTCGACCTCATCTGGGCGCTGACGGTCGCGCACCTGCGACAGAGCGCGATCGCGGTCGTCGTCGCATTCATCGTCGCGCTGCCCGTCGGCTGGGCGGCGTTCCGCTATACGAGGCTCCGCGGCGGTCTGCTGACGGTGGTCGGGCTGCTGTACACGATCCCCTCCTTCGCGCTGTTCCCCCTGCTCACCGTGTTCTTCGGCATCCCGCTGCTCTCGGAGGCCAACCTCGTCGTCGCGCTGTCGATCTACGGGGTGGCGATCATGACGCGATCCGTCACGGACGGCCTCTCGTCCGTCGACGAGGTCACGCGCTCCGCAGCCGTCGCCGTCGGCTTCGGAGCGTGGCGCCGCTTCTGGACCGTGGACTTCCCACTCGCCGGCCCCGTGATCCTCGCGGGCCTGCGGGTGACCGCCATGTCGACGATCTCGCTGGCGACCGTCGGCACCCTCATCGGCGTGCAGAACCTCGGCTACCTGTTCACGAACGGCTCGCAGCGGCGCATCGTCGCGGAGGTTCTGGCCGGTGTCATCGCCGTGGTGGTCATCGCGGTGCTCGTCGATGTGGCTCTTCTGCTGCTCGGACGTGCCCTCATGCCGTGGACCCGGCGCATCGCGCCGCCGCGCTGGGATCGCATCCGATGGGCGGTGCACGCATGAACCTCCTCATCGACGCGCTCGCATGGATCTTCTCCCCGGCGCGGCTCGAGGGATCGCTCACCCTGCCGATGGCGATCCTCCAGCACCTCGCATTCACCTTCGGATCAGTGGCGATCGCCGCCGTCATCGCCATCCCTCTGGGCTGGCTCATCGGCCACACGGGGCGGGGACGCGAGGTGGCCGTCATCCTGTCGGGTGCGGCGCGGGCGCTCCCTGCGCTCGGCCTCGTCGTGCTGCTCGTGATGGTCGCCGGCGTCAACCTCAAGACCGAGGCGGCCGTCACCGTCTTCGTCATCCTCGCGATCCCCTCGATCCTCGCCGGCGCCTACGCCGGCATCGAGGCGATCGACCGGACCGTCATCGACGCCGGGCGTGCGATGGGAATGACCCAGTGGCAGATCCTGTTCCGGATCGAGATGCCTCTGGGTCTCTCACTCCTCATCGGCGGGCTCCGCTCCGCCACACTCCAGGTGGTCGCAACCGTGACCATCGCGGCCTACGTCGGCCTGGGCGGGCTCGGGTTCTTCATGATGCAGGGGCTCAACACCCGGAACTTCATCGAGATCCTGGGCGCCTCGATCGTGGTCGTAGCGCTCGCGCTGGTGCTCGATGGAATCTTCGCGCTCCTCGCCCGCTATGCCGTCCCCCGCACCACCGGCCCGCGCCCACGCTCCCGCCGGGCGGAGCCCGTCGCAATCCCCGTTCCGCAGACGTCACACTGAACCCAACCCACCGGAGGTACGACAATGTCCACAGCACGAACCCGGTTGGCGCTCGCGTTCGCGGGCACCGCCATCGCGGCGCTCGCCCTCGCCGGCTGCGCCTCGAGCGATCCCCTGAGCGGCGAGAGCACCGATGCCGGCGGGGCGACGGATTCGTCGACCATCGTCATCGGCTCGCAGGCCTATTACTCCAACGAGATCATCGCCGAGATCTACGCCCAGGCCCTGGAGGGCGCCGGCTTCACGGTCGAGCGCAACTTCAACATCGGCCAGCGCGACGCCTACATGCCCTCGCTCGAGGACGGGTCGATCGACCTGTTCCCCGAGTACACCGGCAACCTGCTGCAGTTCTTCGACAAGGACACGACGGCGACCCAGTCCGACGACGTGTACGCGGCGCTGAAGGACGCACTGCCGGACGGCCTCACGGTCCTCGATCAGTCGCCGGCGACGGACCAGGACTCGTACAACGTGACGGCTGCCTTCGCCAAGGAGCACAACCTGACCTCGATCGCCGATCTCGCGAACGTCGACGGGCTCGTGCTCGGCGGCGCACCCGAGCTCGAGACGCGTCCCTACGGCCCCACGGGGCTCAAGGACGTCTACGGCGTCACCGTCTCGTTCTCGGCGACCGCCGACACGACGGTCGACGAGCTCGTCGCCGGCAACATCCAGGTGGCCGACGTCTACAGCGCCGACCCGCTCATCAAGACGAAGGACCTCGTGACGCTCGAAGACCCCAAGGGCCTCTTCCTCGCCTCGAACGTGGTGCCGCTGGTCAACGCCGACATCGCCGACGAGATCGCCGACGTCATCAACCCGGTCAGCGCCAAGCTCACCCCGGAGGGGCTCATCGCCCTGAACGTCGAGTCCACGCAGGACCAGCGTTCGTCCGAAGACATCGCGAAGGACTGGCTGGCCGCCAACGGCTTCAGCTGATCCACTGCGGAAGGGCACGGCGGCGTTGCGCCGTCGTGCCCTTCCGTTCGTGGATGCCGGCGACGCGACGCGCAGGTTTCGCTAGGTTGATCAGCGAATCGTTCCCCGGCCGAAGGCGTCCATGACCGACCCGCATCCCCCGCACGAGCAACCGGTCACGCCCGCCGACCCCGGCTACTACGCCCCGCCCCGCGCCGACGTCGAGGGCCCCGTCTCGCGGCCCTACGAGTACGTCTCGGCCGCCGATCGGCCGGATGCGCCCCCGGCGCACGCAGCACCCGCGCACGCAGCACCTGCGTATGCCACGCCGGCTTACGCCGCCCCGCAGTACGCCCCGCCTGGCTCTCCCTCGACGTTCGCAGCGCCGCCGGCGATCGCGCCCCACCGCGGTGCGCCCATCGTGGCCCCCCGCGACGAGCGCCCGAAGGGGATCGCCGTCACCGGGTTCGTGCTGGCGATCGTGGGGCTCGTGCTCGCGCTCATCCCGGCCACGGCGGGATTCGCGATCCTGGTGATGCTCGTGGCCTTCGTCGTCTCGATCATCGGGCTCACCGGCTCGCGCGGCGGCGGCAAGGGGTTCGCGGGCACCGGGCTGGCCCTGTCGATCCTCGGGGGCCTCGTCGCCGTGGTCGTGGCGGCGCTGCAGGCGTTCGGCGCGTTCGGCTCGAGAGACCTGTCTTCGCCGCCGAGTTCCTCCGACGACTATGCGCAGTACGAGCCCGTCGGCAGCCGTTTCGCGGCGCCCGGCGCCGACGGCATCCCCGACGACGGGGTGACCTTCGCCACGCCCGTGGCACTCACGGTCACAGAGACCGCATTCGGCGCAGAGACGGACGGCGGCTCGTCGTGGTTCGTCGTCATCCTCGACAACACCAACAGCGACTACATCTTCACGGACGCCGAGATCCGGGTACGGGCGCTCGATGCGACCGGAGTCGAGGTCGCGGCGGCATCCGAGTACCTCACCGCGCTGCAGGGACGATCTGCCGTCGTCCTTCACGGCGTGGCGACCACGGGCGCCGTGGCGACGGTCGAGGTGACGGTGCCCGAGGCGTCGTATGCGACCGTCTCTCCGGCCTCCGAGACCGGGCGGATCACCGTGACAGGCATGCAGCCGATGGCCGACGATCGCGACAACCGCACCAGGGTGTCGGGCGAGGCCGTCGGCAGCTTCGCGGCCGACCTGTGGTACACCCGCGTCGTGGTGGTCGCGCGCGATGGCGGTGGGCGCATCATCGGCGGCCAGGTCGCCGCAGTGGACCGGCTGCCCGGCGATGGGAGCCCTGCGCCGTTCAACGGGTGGTTCGTGCCGCTGGTCGCCGCGGATGCGGCGTTCGAGGCCTACCCGACGCCGTGACCCCCGCCTAGGCTGGGCCAGTGGCGTTCGGTCAGGTCGTGATGGTGGGATTCCTCGCCCTGCTCTTCGCCCTGCCGGTGTACTTCCTGTGGTTCGCGTTCGACGCGCACCGGCGGCGTCGGCGCGGCGAGGCTGCGAACCACTCGTCGGGCGGCGTGGCTGCGATCGACATGGTGTTCCAGCCGACGGCCGAAGATGCGCGTGTGGTGTGGGAGGCCGAGCAGATCACGCCGGCCCCGGCGCCGACACCCGGGGACGGTCCGGGTGTCATCGACGGCAACCGGATCGTGATCGAGACCGGGCTGCGCCACGCCGGCTGACGACGGTCAGCGGCGACGGATGCGGCGCACGAGCGCCGAGATCAGACGCCAGCCGACCAGCGCGATCAAGAGCGTGACCGACGCGACGATGATGAACGGCAGCGCGGTGCCCTGGCCCGTCGCCGCGCGCAGCAGCATCCCTCCGATCACGGTGGCCGCCCAGACGCCGAGCCCCGTACGCACGGGTGCCGAGGGTGCGCGCCACGCGAGCGTCACGAGCCAGCCGATGCCCAGGCCTGCCAGGAACGGCCATGCGGTCTGCCACAACCCCGACCAGACGTCGGAGTCGTGGCTCGCGCGGCCGGTCGCGGCGAAGGCGACCACCAGCACCACGTCGAGGATGAGGGCCAGCACGACGGCCGCGACGGTCGGGCGCTGCGCATGCCCGACGCCCGCGCCCGGTGCCCTCCCGCTCACGCGGCGACCTCCCCCGGGGCGGCGACCGGCGCCAGGCCCGGGGTGAGCGCTTCGCGCTCGTCGAAGACGAAGCACTCGCCGTTCCAGTGGGCGCCGCCGACGTGCTCGAAGTAGCCGAGGATCCCGCCGTCGAGCTGGAAAGCCTCGACGCCGATTTCACGCAGGTAGATCGCCGCCTTCTCGCAGCGGATGCCGCCGGTGCAGTAGCTCACGACGGTCTTGCCTGCGAGGTCGGATGCCGCTGCGGCCGCGGCATCCGGGAACTGGGTGAACCGCTCGATGCGCCAGTCGATCGCGCCGTCGAACGCCCCGTAGTCGACCTCGAAGGCGTTGCGGGTGTCGAGCAGCACGACTTCGCGGCCCTCGTCATCGGTGCCCTCGTCGAGCCAGCGCCGGAGCGTCACCGGGTCGACCGCCGGGGCACGGCCCGCCTCGGGGCGGATCGTCGGGTGGTCCATGCGGATGATCTCGCGCTTGACCTTCACGAGCATGCGGCCGAACGGCTGCGCGTGCGACCAGCTCTCTTTCGTGGTGAGCGCGGCGAACCGCGGATCGCGGCGCAGGTCGGCGACGAATCCGCGCACAGCCTCGGGGTCGCCGGCCAGGAACAGGTTGATCCCCTCCTCCGCCAGCAGGATCGTGCCCTTGAGCCCCGCGGCGACCGCACGCTCCCGCAGCCGCGGCTTCAGCGCGACGGCGTCGTCGAGGCGCGTGAACAGGTACGCCGAGATGTTGAGAACGGATGCCACACCTCCAGCCTACGGATGCCGGCTGAGCGTGCCGTCCCGTCGCGTCAAGGGGGTGTTGGGCGGCGGGCGCCGCGCGCAGGCTGGGACGGTGCCCGTCGATCGCGGCGGCTGGAGGCAGGAATGACCGATCCCACGATCCCCGAACCGCTCCCGGGCCAGGTTCCGCCCGGGCAGCGCCCGCCCGGGCCCGGACAGCCCACGCCGGACGAGCCGTTCCCGGCCACGCCCGACGAGCCGCCGTCGCCCTGGCCCGACGAGCCGCTCGCTCCCAACCCCGAGGAGCCGATGTTCCCGGGCACCGAGCCCGAGACGCCGTTCCCCTGAGGCCGGACCGGCGCGGCGGTCAGGGCTGTGGCAGCGCCGGGACGCCGGCCTCGACCGCGCGTCCCAGCGCGAACAGCGCCTCTTCGGCGAACATCGGCCCGATGAGCTGCACGCCGGTGGGTGTTCCGTCGTCGCCCAGACCGGTCGGGAGCGCGAGCGCGGGCAGCCCGAGGTAGTTCGCCGCCACCGTGAGCCACAGGTCGCGCCAGGCTCGGTCGGCGGCGTCCTGTCCGCCGAGGTCGTAGTCGGGTTCGCGCATGCGCGACGTCGACACGGGGCCGAGGAGCACCGGCACCTCGGCCTGCAGCCGTCGCCAGTCGGCGGCGATCACCGCGCGCCGGCCCCAGGCCTCGGCGTACTCCCGGGCGGTCTCGTACGGCTGCGCCACGGCGGTGCTGTCGCGCAGGAACGCCGTGGCAGAGCGCCCGAGCGGCATGCCCAGCTCGGCGGGGTCGAGCGACATCAGCATGTCTGTGCACGACAGCCGCCGCCACAGCACGGCGGCCTCCTCCAGGCGCGGCGCCTCGATATCGACCACCTCCCACCCGGCGGCGGAGAGGGACGCCGCGGCGCGCTCGATCCCGCCCGCGACCTGAGGGTCCACCTGGGACCCGCGCACGACGCCGACGCGCCGGGGCAGCCCATGCGGCGGCGGTGCCTCCAGCGACACCGGGTCGTCGGCATCCGCTCCCTGCATCACCGACAGGGCGAGCGCGACATCGTCGACGGTGCGCGCCATCGGGCCGTTGACCGAGAACTCCTGCAGCGTGAGAGCGACCGGGTATCCGGTGACCGCTGCGCGCGGGACGCGGCCCCGCGACGGGCGCAGCCCCACGACGCCGGCGGCGTAGGCCGGCAGGCGCAGCGATCCGCCGAAGTCGTTGCCGAGTCCGATCGCGCTCATGCCCGTGGCCACCGAGACCGCGTCGCCGCCGCTCGAGCCGCCGGCGCTGCGCTGCGGGTCCCACGGGTTGCGGGTGCGTCCGAACAGGTCGTTGTCGGTGTCCCACCGCATGCCGAAGTCCGGCATGTTGCCACGCCCCACCGGCACCGCGCCCGCCGCGCGCATACGCCGCACGATCGTCGCGTCGCGCGCCGGGACGGCCTCGGCCAGCCCGCGCCAGCCGTTGGTGGTCGGGGACCAGGTGAGGTCGATGTTCTCTTTGACCGAGATGGGCACTCCGGCGAGCGGACCGGGGTCCTCGCCCGCGGCCAGCGCGGAATCGAGGAGGGATGCCGCCTCGCGAGCCTGCTCGGCGAACACGACGGTCAGCGCGCCGAGACCGGGGTTGCGGCGTGCGATCCGGTCGAGGTGCGCCTCGACGACATCGCCGGCGGTCACCTCGCGAGCGCGCACCGCCGCGGCGATGTCGGCCGCGGACGCGGCGGGGGCGAGAGCCGGATGGTCGGTGGGCGAATGCTGCGCGGTCATCGGACCCATCCCACCATGCGGCGGCCCTGCGCGCACCGAGTGAGCGCGTGACGTAGCACCCGAGGCGGCGCCGCACAATCCCCGACCGGACACGGCCGCGCCGGGTTAGCGTCGGCTACGACCCCGATGGCACCGCCGGAACCGAACGGAGCGATGATGGCGAACACGACCGCGAAGAAGACCACGACGAGCAGCTCGGCCGCTTCCCGGCGGCGGACCGGAACCGGTGCGACGGGCAACCGGCGCGCGGCGGGCGGCGCGGGTGCCGCGCGTACCCCCGAGCAGAACGCCGAGCGGGGCTTCACCGCGTCCGAGTCGCTCGCCGAGAACCTGCAGAAGGTGCTCGTCGACCTCATCGAGCTATCGCTGCAGGGCAAGCAGGCGCACTGGAACGTGGTCGGCCGCAACTTCCGCGACACGCACCTCCAGCTCGACGAGATCATCGAGGCCGCCCGTTCCTTCGGCGACACGGTCGCAGAGCGTATGCGCGCCCTGCACGCGTTGCCCGACGGCCGCAGCGACGAGGTGTCGCGGACCACGACCCTGCCCGAGTTCCCGCAGGGCGAGATCGCCACCGACGAGGTCGTGGACCTCATGACCGAGCGGCTGGATGCCGTCGCCCAGACCTGTCGCGACGTCCACGACGACGTCGATGAAGAAGACCCCACCAGTGCTGACATCCTCCACGCGATCCTTGAGCGCGTGGAGCAGCTCTCGTGGATGGTGAGCGCGGAGAACCGCACGCCGAAGCGGTGATCCCTGGCGCCCTCACACTGCCCGCCTCCGTCTTCGGACGGACCGGCGGGCAGTGCCCTTTCCTGGCCGTGTGTGACGTCCGCCGAGGTCGTCTGACGGCCGGATGCCGCACGCCACTAGAGTCATGCTCATGGCATCAGGCAAGCAGCAGCAGAAGCAGGAACCCGAGCTCCACGGCGGGGTGCTCAGCGGGGACGGCAGCCCCGGCCTCTGGGGCGCTCTCATCGGGCTCGTGGTCTTCGTCTTCCTCGCAGTCCCGATCTCGATCGCGGTGCGCTTCGCGACGCACCCGGCGACGCAGCAGCTCTTCGGCGGCCGTCTCGAAGAGGCCAGCAACGGCGCCTACGTCGCGTTCTGGTGGGTGATCGCGATCGGCCTGTTCGCCATCCCGTTCCTCATCGGCTGGGCGGTGGCCAAGCGTTCGGGCAGGACGCTCTCGATCATCATCGGCATCGTCGCAGTGTTCTTCATCGCGATCCTCATCCTCGGTCAGCTCTTCTGACCCCGGCTCCCCGGATGCCGTGACGGCCGCGGGCGGCGGCATCCGGGGATAATGGGCACATGGGGACCGGTTACAGCGCGATCTCCAGCTATTCGCGCGTCGAGATCATGCGGCTGCTCCAGGAGCGGCCGCAGCGGGCGATCCCCGAGCTCGTCGAAGCCACCGGTCTGCACGCGAACACGGTGCGCGAGCACGTGCAGCGGCTGATCGACGCCGGTTACGTCGTCGCCGAGACCGAGCATCGCACCATGCGCGGCCGGCCGCGGGTGCTCTACTCGGCGGCCACCGGCGACGACACGTCGAGCCCCGTCGCCGCACGCCGCGCCGAGGCGGCAGCGCGACGCGGCGACCTGCTGCGCCGGATCTACGGATCGGATGCCGAGCCCGCCGCTGCGATGACCACCGAGGCGCTGCATCAGCTCGACGCGCTCGTCGACGACCTGGGCGACGCCGGCTTCGACCCGATCGTCGATGAGCGCGACCTCACGGTCGATCTCTCCCCGTGCCCCCACGCCCCGTCGGGCGCGCGCCGCGGGGTGCTGTGCGGCGTGCACATCGGCCTCATGGACGCCGTGCTGGCACAGGCCGGGGGTCCGCTGCGCGTCGAGGGCATCGCCCCGGCATGCGATCCCGCGCAGTGCGTCGTGCAGCTGACTGCCGACGCCTGAGTCAGACCACCACGCGGTCGGGTCGTGCGTACACGTTCATCGACGCGCCGCGCACGAACCCGGCCAGGGTGAGCCCCGCCTTCGTCGCCAGCTCCACCGCGAGCGAGGACGGCGCCGACACCGCCGACAGGATCGGGATGCCGGCCATCACCGCCTTCTGCACGAGTTCGAAGCTCGCGCGCCCCGACACCTGCAGAACGGTCGCCGACAGCGGCAGGCGGTCTTCGAGCACCGCCCAGCCGACGACCTTGTCGACCGCATTGTGCCGGCCGACGTCCTCTCGCAGCACGAGCAGCTCCCCCGTCGCGGCGTCGAAGAGCGCGGCGGCGTGCACGCCGCCGGTCTTGTCGAACGCCGCCTGCCCGGCGCGCAGCCGGTCCGGAAGCCCGGCGAGCAGTGCGGCCTCGACGGTGACGGCATCCGTCGACACGTCATGGCGCGACTGCTTCTCGATCATCTCGATCGACGCGGCGCCGCACACCCCGCACGCGCTCGTCGTGGCGAACGCCCGGACTCGCCCCGCGACCGCGTCGGCTGCGCGCGGCGCGAGCGCGATGTCGAGGACGTTGTAGGTGTTCTCGGCGGAGGTGGTCGCGAGGGTCGCCACGGGCGGGGCGCCCAGCGCGATGAGCGGGCTCGGAGCAGGGGCCGATCCGGGCCCGCCACAGTGGATCGCCGCGCGCACGTCGCTGCTCTCGCCGATCGCGCCCTCCGACACGAGGAAGCCCGCAGCCAGCTCGAGGTCGTGCCCGGGCGTGCGCATCGTCACCGTGAGCGGCTCGCCCGCGATGCGGATCTCGAGCGGCTCCTCGACGGCGACGGTGTCGGCCCGTCGCCGGACCGCGACGCCGTCGCCGCCGAGCGAGATCCGCGTGACCGGCGTGCGGGTGGTGACGCGGCCCACGTCAGCCCCCGATCGCGTTCATGCCGCGCGCCGGCTGCAGGAACGACGGGTCGTTGATCGCGTGACCGGGGAGCTTGCCGCGCACGCAGGAGCGCAGCATCCCGTCGATCCCCGCGTCGACGTCGGCGCCGCCGCGCAGCAGCGGCAGCAGGTCGTACTCGGTGGTCGAGAACAGGCAGTTGCGCAGCTGGCCGTCGGCGGTGAGGCGCAGGCGGTCGCAGTCGCCGCAGAACGGCGCGGTCACCGAGGCGATGATGCCGACGGTGTCGGGACCGCCGTCGAGGGTCCATCGCGCGGCCGGCGCCCCGGCGCGGCCGGGCACGGGCGTGAGCGTCCACCGATCGGCGAGCCTGCCGAGGATCTCGTCCTGGGTCACCATGCTCGAGCGGTCCCAGGTGTGGCCCGCGTCCAGCGGCATCTGCTCGATGAACCGCATCTGCGCCCCGTGCGCGACGGCGAAATCCACGAGGTCGACGAGCTCGTCGTCGTTGACGCCGCGCATCGCCACCGCGTTGAGCTTCAGCGGGCGGAGCGAGCATGCCGCAGCCGCCGCGATGCCGTCGAGCACGTCGTCGAGCCGGTCCCGGCGGGTGAGCTCGTGGAAGCGGTCGCGCCGCAGGGTGTCGATCGAGATGTTGAGGCGGTCGAGCCCCGCGTCGACGAGTGCGGGGAGGAGCTCCCGCAGCCGGATGCCGTTGGTCGTCATGGCGATCTCGACCGGCCGGCCGTCCGGCCCCGGGATCGCCGCGAGACGGCGCACCACCTCGACGATGTCTGTGCGCAGCAGCGGCTCCCCGCCGGTGAGCCGGAAGGTGGTGATCCCGTCGGCTGCCGCGACGCGCGCGACGGCCTCGATCTCGTCCAGCGTCAGGATGCTCGTCTTGGCGAGCCATTCGTTGCCCTGCTCGGGCATGCAGTACGTGCAGCGCAGCGAGCACCGGTCGGTGAGCGAGATGCGCAGGTCGCGGTGCACGCGGCCGTGCGTGTCGACCAGCGGCGCGCCCGGCCCCGCGTGCGCCGGCTCGGCGGCGTCGGATGCCGGGGCGGCCGGCATCCGCTTTCCGATCACGACGGGGATGGCGCTCACGCGCGCCGCCCCGATCGCCCCGTCCGCACCGCCATGGTTCGAGGGTAGTCGTGCGGTGCGACGGCGGGCGCGGAGTGGCGGATTATTCACGGCGGGGGAGCGTGCGATCCCGCTCCGGGACTGGGAAAGTGGAGCCGCACGGGTCTGCTCCATCCGAGGGGTCCCGTGTGGTCTGACCACATGCTACGGTGGTGCTGACCAGTCCGGAACCGAATGGAAAACCCATGGATCTGCTGGACCCTCTGCTGCTCGCCCGCTGGCAGTTCGGCCTCACGACGCTGTACCACT
>NZ_JBQCIP010000047.1:0-41776 GCF_051953575.1 Microbacterium sp. | reverse complement strand
GACGAAGCTGACTTCGAGGTTCAAGACGACCACGTGGATCTTGAAACTCTGGTCAGGGAGGCGGTCGTCCTGTCGCTTCCATTTCAGCCGGTATGTCAGCCGGATTGCCCCGGCCTTGATCCGGTCACGGGCGAGCGGCTGACCGCTGATGCCGGAGCAGAGTCGAGCCAGCCTGCCGATCCACGATGGGCCGCGCTCCAGGACTTCACCCCAGACGTTCCCCGCTCGCGCGGGGAAGTTCAGACAGAAGAGAGTTAGCCATGGCAGGTAACCCCCCGAAGCGCAAGGTTTCCCGTTCGAACACCCGCTCGCGTCGCGCGCAGTGGAAGGCCACGCCCATCACGCTCGTGAAGACGGTCGAGAACGGCAAGACCGTCTACAGCCGTCCGCACCAGGCGAAGGTCGTCACCGACTCGCAGGGCACCGAGCTGTTCCTCGAGTACAAGGGCCGCAAGGTCGCCGACGTCTGATCGTCGCGCCTGACGTGACCGACGTCACTGCCGAGCGCATGGCGCTCGCAGAACTCACACAGAAGCTCGGGGTCGATATCGACTCCGAGCTTCTGTCGCTGGCGCTCACGCATCGTTCGTGGGCGTACGAGAACGGGCAGGTCCCGCACAACGAGCGCCTGGAGTTCCTGGGTGACTCCGTCCTCGGCCTGGCCGTGACGGAACGCCTGTTCACCGGGCATCCCGAACTCGAAGAGGGTGCTCTCGCCAAGAGGCGGGCGAGCGTCGTGTCGACCCTGGCCCTCGCCGAGATCGCGCGGGGCATCGACCTCGGGCGCCACCTTCTGCTCGGACGCGGCGAGGACCTCACCGGTGGACGCGACAAGGACTCGATCCTCGCCGACACGATGGAGGCCATCTTCGGTGCCGCGCACCTGTCGGCGGGTCCGGATGCCGCCACCGCCCTCGTGCTGCGCCTGGTCGAGCCGCTGCTGGCCGACCCCGAGCGCTACGGCGCGGCGATGGACCCGAAGACCGCGCTGCAGGAGCTCGCTGCGCACGGCGGGATGCTGCCGCCGTCCTACTCGGTGACCTCGACCGGACCCGATCACGACCGCTCTTTCACCGCGACGGTGAGCGTCGGAGACCTCACGGCCGAGGGCACCGGCACCAGCAAGAAGCACGCCGAGATGGCCGCCGCGCTGACCGCGTGGCGGGAGCTCACCGGGCGTGCCTGAACTCCCCGAGGTCGAGGTCGTCCGCGCCGGCCTCGCGCCCGCGGTGACCGGAGCGACCGTTCTCGGCGTGTCGGTGCTCGATGAGCGGGCGCTCACCCGGCATCCGGGCAGCGGTGCAGACTTCGAGGCCGCGCTGACCGGGCGTCGGATCCGTGCCGCGGTGCGTCGCGGCAAGTTCCTGTGGCTTCCGCTGGAGCCGCGCGATCCGGGCGGTCCTTCGGAGCAGGCGGTGGTCGGCCACCTGGGCATGAGCGGTCAGCTGCTGCTGCGCGCGCCGGGCGCCGCCCCTGAGCGCCACGAGCGTGTGCGCATCGATCTCTTCCACCCCGATCACGGCGAGGTGTCGGTGGTGTTCGCCGACCAGCGCACCTTCGGCTCCCTGGCGATCGACGATCTCGTCGCCACGCCGGATGCCGCAGCCGGCGGGTTCGGTGGGGACGAGGCATCCGTTCCGGCGCAGGTCGCGCACATCGCGCGCGATCCGCTGGACCCCGCCTTCTCGGATGCCGCGTTCCGGCATGCGCTCGCGCGGAAGGACTCCGCCGTCAAGCGGGTGCTGCTCGACCAGACCGTCGTCAGCGGTGTGGGGAACATCTACGCGGACGAGTCGCTCTGGGCCGCCCGCATCCATCCCGAGACCCCGGCGCGCGCGCTGTCGACCCGCGCGGTCAACCGCACGCTCGCCGAAGTGCGGCACGTGCTCGACAAGGCGCTGGCCGAGGGCGGCACGAGCTTCGACGCCCAGTACGTCAACGTCAACGGCCAGGCCGGCTACTTCGCTCACTCGCTCAACGCCTACGGCCGCACCGGGGAGGCGTGTCCCCGATGCGGCCGTCCGATCGTCCGTGTGTCGTTCACGAACCGGTCGAGCCACTTCTGCCCGCACTGTCAGCGGCCCCCGCGCCACGGCTGATCAGGCGAGCACCTTCTTCCAGGCACCCGCGTACGAGGCCGGGACGAACCCGATGGCCTCGTTGATGTCGAGCATGTGGCGGTTCTCTTCGGCGTTGAACGTCGAGACGCGCGGCGACTGCGGCGCGATCGTGCGCCAGCGCAGCAGGTTGGCGCACTTGACGATCGTGCCGAGGTGGTGTCCGCGATGCTCCCGCACGACGAGCGTGCCGAACTGCTGCGTGGCGCCCGTCGGATCGTCCGCGATCGCCAGCTCGTTGTAGGCGACGACTCGGCCGGTCGGCACGTGCAGCACCGCCGCGACCGAGACCGTGAGCCCCTGCGCCTTCAGCCGGGCGTCGCGCCGGTTCACGCGCTCGGCGTCCCAGTGCTGCTCGTCGACCACGAGGCCACCCTGCGGGGTGTCGGTCGACATGCGCGAGATGGCGTAGGCGAAGCCGTCGATGAACTCCGGCGGCGTCGGGGACGTCCACGCGACCGACCGGTACTCGTCACCTGCGGCCTGCTCGGCATCGCGGAGCATGCGCTCGACCCGCGAGAGGTCGCCGGTGAGGTCGAAGACGCTGTTGCGTTCCACCTGCTCGAGCGTGAACCCGTTCGCCTGCTGCAGCCGCGCCTCGGCGTCGGCAGGGATCGACCCCCACCCGGTGGGCGAGGCGAGGCGTTCCCCGGGCGCGTCGGGGCGGTGCAGCGTCCACGTCTGGATCGTGTCGATTTCCCGCTCGCGGGCTTCGCGCTCGACCTCGGCGAGCAGCCGCTGCTCGATTCCCTGCCCCCGGTACGGCGGGTCGACCATGAGGTCGAACTCGATCGTGCTGGCATCGGGCTGGTTCGAGATGAGCAGCTTGACGACGCCGAGCACCTCGTCGGCGCTCTTCGCGTCGTCATGGCGGAGCGCGGCGAATCCGAGCTGGGTCCAGTCCGCCTGGTCCTGCCACATGCCGAGCATCTCTTCCGGCTCCTCGTGCAGGTAGTCGTGACCGGCGTCGTGCAGGCAGACGGCGTTGGCGATCCTGACCATCTCGACGAACAGCCGCGCGTCGGGGGCGTCCACCGTGGCGGGGACGACGACGGGGACGATCGTGAGGGTGTCGGCGATGTGCTCAGTCATCGAGCACCTTCTTCCAGGCGCCGCTGTAGGCGATGGGTGCGAACCCGATCGCCTCGTTGATGTCGAGCATGGGTCTGTTCTCCTCCGCGTTGTAGGTGATGATGCGCGGCGACGCGGGTGCGACGTCGCGCCAGGCGAGCAGTCCGGCGCACTTGACGAGCGTGCCGAGCTTGTGACCGCGGTGTTCCTTCAGCACGAGCGTGTCCTCCTGATGGGATGCCTCCGTCCGGTCGTTGCCGATGACGAGCTCGTTGAAGGCGCACAGCTCACCGGTGGCGATGTGCTGCGCCGCGGTGACGAGCAGGGTGCGGCCGACGTCGGTGTACTTCGAGTCGTGCTCGGCGATGCGGGCGGCATCCCAGGTCTCTTCGGCGAACTCGAGCGCGCCGACCGGGGTGTCGGTCGACATGCGCGACTTCATCCACGCGTAGCCGTCGACGTACTCCGCGGGCGTCGGCGCGAACCACTGCACGATGCGGTAGTCGCCCGAGGCGGCCTCGGCCACGGTCAGCAGGCGCTCGACCTCGGCGAACGATCCGGTCAGGTCGAAGGCGCTGCTGCGTTCGACCTGTTCGAGGGTGTACCCGTGGCGCAGATAGAATCGCGCCGCGTGATCCTCCGGGATGGAGCCGAAGCCCGTGGGCGGCGCGAGCCGCGGACCGTCGGCCGCCGGGTGCTCGGCCCACGACTGCAGCACTGTGCGGCCGCTGTCGCGGGCGGTGCGCTCGACCAGTTCGTGAGCGGCCGAGCCGATTCCCCGGCCCCACGTGCTCCGGAGCAGCTCGATGAGCCAGAAGGCCGAGGTCGAGCCCTCGTCGAGTGGGATGTCGACGCCGACGCGGCCGACGACCTCGTCGTCCTGCACGACGATCCAGGAGTTGCGGATCTGGTGCTCGCTGCCCTGGTAGTGGGGGAGCAGCTCCGCCGCAGTGATGGCTTCGTCGCCGTGGCCCGAGATCTCGCGGTAGATCTCGTTGCGGACGTCGACCATGGCGATGAAGTCGGCGGCGTCCGCCGCGTCGATCGACGCGGGGACGACGAGGGGTCGGAACTCGACCCCGGTGATGGTGGTCATGTCGGTGTGTCCTTCGATGCGGTGGAAAGTGTGAGGGCGGGGTCCGCCGCTCGCAATCGAGTGGCGGACCCGGCGACGTTCACAGGCCCCGCGAGAGGATGACGCCCCGCACGTACGCGCGTTCACGCTGTGCGGCGTCTTCCTGTCGGCGGAACGCTTCGCTGTGCCGATCGCGCGCGTCTGCGAGCCGGGGTGTGCGGGTGCTCCACAGGAGCAGGCGCAGACCCAGGTGCAGTGCGGCGCGGTCTACGAACGAGATGCGGTCGTCGCGGCTCGGGAGCCGCAGCGTATCGGGCTCGCCCGACGGGCGCTGCGGCGCGAGGAGTGTACTCATGATGGTTCTTCTTCCGATAGGAGGAGGGATGCCGACGGCGGGCGCCGACGGCGGAGATGTCGTACCGCAGCACGACGGGCCGGATTCAGGGGGAGCGCGCTCAGCACCCGGAGGCGGATGCGGCGCAGCAGACGAAGATCGCCCGGCTGTGGGCAGACTCGTCCCCTGCGGGGATCAGATGGCGGCGGGGAAGCGGCCGCTCAGCACAACGCCGAAGGAGACGGTCCCCGACGTGAACGCACGAGTCGCTTCGCCATCACGGGCGGCGACTCCAGTGTTGTCATTGATCATCATCGGTGGACCTCCTTTCTCGACTTCAGACGCGGAGAGTGACGCTAGCGCGGTTATGTGGCCCACGTCAAGCGAATTCGCAGATTC
This sequence comes from Microbacterium sp., assembly GCF_051953575.1. GTDB lineage: Bacteria > Actinomycetota > Actinomycetes > Actinomycetales > Microbacteriaceae > Microbacterium. Next base: position 36,780 of record NZ_JBQCIP010000047.1, on the reverse strand, counting down.
GTGTCGCGCATGGCGTGTCGCGGCATCCGATCGACCACGGCTCGGCACTCGGGATCGGGGGCATGGCTCCGGTAGCGTAGGCGGGTAATCGACCGGGGGCGGAGGCGCAGCCATGCACCTGAAGAGCGTGACGCTCAAAGGGTTCAAGTCGTTCGCCCAGCCGACGACCTTCGCACTCGAACCCGGCGTGACCTGCATCGTCGGCCCCAACGGATCCGGCAAGTCGAACGTCGTCGACGCGCTCGCGTGGGTGATGGGGGAGCAGGGCGCCAAGACCCTGCGCGGCGGCAAGATGGAGGACGTCATCTTCGCGGGCACCGCGACGCGAGGTCCGCTCGGGCGCGCAGAGGTCCAGCTGACGATCGACAACGCCGATGGCGCGCTGCCGATCGAGTACTCCGAGGTCACGATCAGCCGCACGCTGTTCCGCAACGGCTCCAGCGAGTACGCGATCAACGGCGAGTCCTGCCGTCTTCTGGACGTGCAGGAGCTGCTCAGCGACTCGGGTCTCGGCCGTGAGATGCACGTCATCGTCGGGCAGGGGCGCCTCGACAGCGTGCTGCAGGCGACACCGGAGGACCGGCGCGGTTTCATCGAAGAGGCGGCCGGCATCCTCAAGCACCGGCGGCGCAAAGAGAAGACGCTCCGCAAGCTCGACGCCATGGAGGCGAATCTCACCCGCCTGAGCGACCTTGCCGGGGAGCTGCGCCGTCAGTTGAAGCCTCTCGGACGGCAGGCGGAGATCGCACGTGAGGCGGCGACGATCGCCGCCGTCGTCCGTGACGCCAAGGCCCGCCTGTTCGCCGACGAGCTCGTCGGCCTGCGCGAAGAGCTGGCCTCGCACGCCCGCAGCGAGCACGAGCGGCACGCCGAGCGTCTCGTGCTGCAGGAGCGCCTCGACAACGCGAAGGTGCGCATCGAGCAGCTCGAGGCGGACCAGCGGTCGGAGGCCGTCGACGGCGCCCGCCGTGTCGCGTACGGGCTGGAGCGCGTGCAGGAGCGGCTCCGCGGCCTGTACGCCCTCGCGGGTCAGCGCCTGGCTCTGCTGGGCGATGCCGAAGACGAGGAGCGCATCGAGCTGACCACCGTCTCGCAGGCCATGATCGACGAGGCCCGCACCGAGATCGACGAGGTGTCCGACGGTCTGGGTGCCGCTCAGGATGCCGCCGCCGAGGCCGCCCGCGACGTGATGCGCGCGCGGGCGGAACTGGATGCGCTGGACGTCGACATCGCGGCGCAGAGTGCGCTGGTGTCGGAGCACGACATGCGGATCACCGCCCTGCGCGGCACGGCGGAAGCGGCGGCATCCGCCCTCGCCGCCGTCCGCGCGGCCGTCGAGCGTCAGCAGAAGGCACTCGATGCGGCCCTCGCCCGCCGCGCCGAGGCCGAAGAGATCCTCGCCGGTGTGGATCCGGATCTGATGCCCGAGGCGGCGTCGGCCGATCATGCCGCCGCGTACGAGGCGGCGCAGCGCGATGCGGCGGATGCCGAGGCGACGGTGGCGTCCCTGCGCGAGCGGCTCCACGCGGCGGAGCGCGAGCGCGAGGCCCTGACCGCGCAGACGGCGGCGCTCAGCCGGGCGCTCGACGTGCAGAACGGGGCATCCTCGCTCATCGCGCAGGGGCTCGACGGTGTCCGCGGCCTCGTCGGCGATGCGGTGCAGGTGCGGCCGGGCTTCGAGGCGGCCGTCGCCGCGGTGCTCGGCCCGGTCGCCGAAGGCGTGCTGGTCGACGACCGGGCGGGCGCATTCGCCGTCGCCGAGGCGGTCCGCCAGGCCGATGCCGGTGTCGTCGACATCGTGATCGCCGGTGCGGGCATGATGCGGCCTGCGTTCCCGCAGCTGCCCGGCGTGGTGCCGGCGCGCGAGGTCGTGACCGCCCCGGAGGGCGTGCTCGGCCTGCTGTCGTACGTCGTCGTCGCCGACGACCTCGAGGCGGCACAGGCCGCCGGTCCCGCCCTCGCGGACGCTGAGGTGGGCGGCCCGATCACCGTGGTCACCCGCCGCGGCGAGGTGTACACCGAGTACTCGCTGCGCGCCGGGGCCGGCGCTTCGCGTTCCCGGCTGGAGCTCACCGCCGAGAGGGATGCCGCCGCAGAGCGCCGGGACGAGGTCACCGCGGTCGCCGAAACCTTGCGTCAGGAGCTGGCCGAAGCCACGCAGACGCTGGAATCCGCCCGGCAGCGCACCAAGACGGCGCTCACGACGCTCCGGGAGCACGACGCGGCACTGGCATCGCACGCGGAGCAGCTCAACCGGGCGACGGTGAGGCACGAGGCCGCGGTGGCCGAGTGCGAGCGGCTCGAGGCGGGGCTCGCGCAGGCATCGGCGGCGGTCGAAGAGGCCGAGGGGTCTGCACGGACCGCCGATGACCAGCTCACCGCGGCGCTCGAAGCGCCGCGGCCGATCCTGGACGCGTCCGCGCGGGAGGGGATGCTGGCAGCTCTCGACGCGGCGCGCGACGCCGAGATGCGCTCACGGCTGGACGTCGAGACGCTGCGCGAACGCATCCGGGCGGGCGAGGCCCGGGTGGTCGCCCTCGAACGTCAGCGCGAACGCGAGAAGGAGGCGGCTGCCGAGGCTGCGCGCCGGGCCGTGGTGAGGCGCGCACAGCGCGAGATCGCTGCGGGGGTGGCGGGTCAGCTCCCGGCCGTCATCGACTCGGTGGATCGTTCGCTCGCGCAGGCTCGCGCCGAGCTCGCCGCCGCGGAGTCGGCGCGCACGGCGCTGACCACAGAGCTCGCCGAGCTCCGTGCCCAGGAGTCCGCGATGCGCGAACGGCTCGCCGGTCTCACCGAGAGCGTGCACAGCCTGGAGCTGCAGATCCACGAGAAGCGCCTGCACGTCACGGGGCTGCTGGAGCGCGTGCAGTCCGAGCTCGGCCTCGACGAAGACATTCTCATTTCGGAATACGGCCCCGATCAGCCCATCCCTGCCGATGACGTGCTCACCGGGCCCGCGGTCGACGATGCACGCGGGGGCGACGACGGCGGGGACGGCGACGAACCGGCCACCGTTCCGTTCGACCGCGCGCGGCAGCGTCGTCGGCTGCAGGAGGCGGAGCGCAAGCTGGCGCAGCTCGGTCGCGTCAACCCGCTCGCGCTGGAGGAGTTCGAGGCGCTCGAGCAGCGGCACAAGTTCATGACCGAGCAGCTCGCCGACCTGACGCAGACCCGCAAGGATCTGCTGACGATCATCGAGGAGCTCGACGAACGCATGCAGACGATCTTCCTCGCCGCGTTCGAAGACACCCAGGTGGCGTTCGGCGAGGTGTTCCCGATCCTGTTCCCCGGCGGCACCGGATCGATCACCCTGACGGATCCGGACTCGCCGTTGACGACGGGCATCGAGGTGGCGGTGCGGCCCGTGGGCAAGAAGATCGAGCGTCTCTCACTGCTGTCGGGAGGCGAGCGGTCCCTGGCCGCCGTGGCGCTGCTGACGGCGATCTTCAAGGCTCGGCCCAGCCCCTTCTACATCCTCGACGAGGTCGAGGCCGCCCTGGACGATGCGAATCTCGGGCGCCTGCTCGGGGTGTTCGAGCAGCTGCGCGAGTCCAGCCAGCTCATCGTCATCACGCATCAGAAGCGGACGATGGAGATCGCCGACGCGCTGTACGGGGTCTCGATGCGCCAGGACGGCGTGTCGGCCGTCGTCGGCCAGCGCGTCGGCGAACGCGTCGCGTGAGCACGCGAGACCCCCTGCAACGCCCCATTGACGATAGGTTTCCAGGCATGACCCACCTTCTCCGTTCGGCGGCCGGGCTCGGCATCCTGATCGCCGGCGCCATGACCCTCGCCGGCTGTGCGCTGCCGATGCCCACCATCGTCGGTCCCGTCGACGCGTCGCAGTCGCCGTCGGACGACGCGACCACCGACGACGAGACGACGACCGACGACGCGGGGGTCGGCGACCTGCCGTTCGACGTCGAGTTCGACGCGACCACCATGACGCTGCAGTGGACCGATCCGTTCATGACGGATTCGAACTACACGGTCAGCTCCGCCGACGACGGGAACGGCAGCTGGGCCTACACCGACACCCGCTCCGGGTGCGTCGCCACGTTCTATCAGGGCACCATCACCGATCTCGACACGTCACTGGACGACAGCGCCCTGACCGACTCGATGCTCGCGATCGTGCTCACCAGCGACGGCGACGCGGTCACCGGCGACGACGTGGCGCAGTACGCGTACGACGACTCCATCCCGCTGTCGCCGTCAGGCACCGTCGACACCCGCAGCATCACGAGCTCCAGCGACGACGGCACGAGCTGGCTCGACACCGCCCGCATGATCGCGTCGGCGGGCGGCGGCATCTATCTCGGCATCCAGTGCCCCACCGGGCAGGACGCGACGACCGAGCTCAGCACTCTCGTCGAGGACGGCCTGGCCGCTTCCATCGTCCCGCTGCAGTGAGCGCGGCGGCGGTCGGGATGCCGCGGACCCGCCCCTAGGCTGGAGACATGGCAGAGAGCTCCTGGTCGCTCGGTCGCGCACTGCGCGGCATGTTCGTCAAGCCCACGATCGACGAGAACACGTGGGAGGACCTCGAGAGTGCCCTGCTGACCGCGGACTTCGGCCCCGACATCACCGAGCGGATCGTCGACGAGCTGCGCGAGAAGGTCGATCGCTTCCGCACGACCGACCCGCGCGACCTGCAGCGGATGCTGAAAGAGACGCTCGAGGAGCACTTCGCCAAGTTCGACACCACGCTCCGCCTGACCGAGCGCCCGGCGGTCGTCCTGGTGGTCGGCGTCAACGGCGTCGGCAAGACGACGACGATCGGCAAGTTCGCGAAGTTCCTCCAGCGCTACGGACGATCGGTCGTCGTCGGCGCGGCGGACACGTTCCGTGCAGCCGCTGTCGACCAGCTGGCGACATGGGCCGAGCGCGGCGGGGCGGCGATCGTCCGGCCGCAGCAGGAGGGCCAGGATCCGGCATCGGTCGCGTTCCAGACGATCGAGTACGCCAAGAGCACCGGCACCGAGATCGTGCTCGTCGACACCGCGGGACGCCTGCACACCAAGGGCGGGCTGATGGACGAGCTCAGCAAGATCCGCCGCGTCATCGAGAAGCAGGCGCCGATCAGCGAGGTCCTGCTCGTGCTCGATGCGACGACCGGGCAGAACGGCGTCATGCAGGCGCAGGCCTTCCTGGAGCACGCCGGGGTCACAGGACTCGTCCTCACCAAGCTCGACGGGTCCGCCAAGGGCGGCTTCGTGCTCGCCGTGCAGGAGCGCACCGGCATCCCGGTGAAGCTCCTCGGGCAGGGCGAGGGGATCGGCGATCTCACCGGTTTCACGCCCCACGTGTTCGCCGCATCCCTCGTCGACTGATCGCAGCGGTCCGGCCGGATCGCCGCCACGGCGTGTCCGGACTTTCGCCGACGCGCTCCGTGCGGTTTCATGGGGTCATGGCGATCGAGCACGACTACTTCGGACTCCTCGAATCGGGCCCCGACGGATCCATCTTCTGGTCGGAGAACGTCGAGCTGGGGGATCAGTCGGTCACGGTCGACCTCACGGCGCCGGACCAGGACGACGTGTCGGCGGCCGCGCTCGACGTCGCGGCCGCGCTGATCTCGTCGCTGGAGGCCATCGACCTCAGCGCCCGCAACGCCATGGTGAACGAGCTCAACGACCGCACCAGCGAGGTGACGGAGTACATCCTGCAGCAGCAGGAGGCGCTCGGCGAGGCGATCGACGACGTGCTCGTCGACATCTCGGGCGATGTGCACATGGACGTCATCCGATCGCTGCAGCTCATGAGCATGACGATCCTCGCCGACGAGCACGGCGGCTCCGACCCGTTCGCGGTGCTGGAGTATGCGCTCGACCCCGACGCCACGGATGACGTGCTGCTGGTGAACCTGGACTCCGACGGGGCGGTCCAGTCGGTCACCAGCGCCGACTGAACCGCACCGCCGTCCGGACGGGGGGATCCGGGTTCAGACCGCCTGCGCGAAGCCGCGGTCGACGTGCACGTCCTCGGCGATGTGCGCGAGGTGCGAGGGGATCTCGCGCCCCTTCGACAGCATCGACTGCGCCCACAGCCGGCCGGCGCGGTAGGACGAGCGCACGAGTGGTCCGGCGAGCACGCCAAGGAAGCCGATGCGCTCCGCCTCCTCCTTGAACTCGACGAACTCCTGCGGCTTCACCCAGCGGGCCACCGGCAGGTGGCGCGGCGAGGGCCGCAGGTACTGCGTGATGGTGATGATGTCGGTGCCGGCGTCGTGCAGGTCCGGCAGCGCCTGCACGACCTCCTCCGGCTCCTCGCCCATGCCGAGGATGAGGTTCGACTTCGTGATGAGCCCCGCGTCACGCGCCTGCGTGAGCACGTCGAGCGACCGCTCGTAGCGGAACGCGGGCCGGATGCGCTTGAAGATGCGCGGCACCGTCTCGACGTTGTGCGCGAACACCTCGGGTCGGCTGTCGAACACCTCGCCGAGCAGACCCGGGTCCCCGTTGAAGTCGGTGGCGAGGATCTCGACGCCCGTGTTCGGGTTCATCGCGTGGATCTGCCGCACGGTCTCGGCGTGCAGCCACGCGCCGCCGTCGGGCAGGTCGTCGCGGGCGACGCCGGTGACGGTCGCGTAGCGCAGGTTCATCCGCACGACGCTCTCGGCGACGCGCCGCGGCTCATCGGTGTCGTAGTCGGCAGGCTTGCCGGTGTCGATCTGGCAGAAGTCGCACCGGCGCGTGCACTGCGAGCCGCCGATGAGGAAGGTCGCCTCGCGGTCCTCCCAGCACTCGTAGATGTTGGGGCAGCCGGCCTCCTGGCACACCGTGTGCAGCTCTTCGGTCTTCACCAGCGAGTGGAGGGCCTGGTACTCGGGGCCCATCTTCGCCTTCGTCTTGATCCACTCGGGCTTGCGCTCGATGGGGGTCTGTGCGTTGCGCACCTCGAGGCGAAGGAGCTTGCGCCCCTCCGGGGCGGCGGAGGGACCGGATGCCGCACCCCCGGCGCCGGCAGCTCCCGTGGCGCAGCCGCTCATGCGCTGACCCCCGCGTACTCGGCCTCGAACACGCGGCTCACGGTGCCGATCACGTCCTTCGGGGCGATGTCGGCGCCCACGATCTCGCTGATGGTCGTGACTCCGGCATCCGTGATGCCGCAGGGGATGATGCCGCGGAATCCGGCGAGGGTGTTGTCGCAGTTGAGCGCGAAGCCGTGCATGGTGACACCGCGCTGGACGCGCACGCCGATCGCGGCGACCTTGTCCTCCCCGAGGGGCCGGCGGACCCAGACGCCGCTGCGGCCCTCGACGCGGTACCCGTCGACGCCGTGCTCGGCGAGAGCTTCGATGAGCAGCCCCTCCAGGCGCCGCACGTGCGCGACGACGTCCACCGGCTCGTGCAGGCGCACGATGGGGTAGCCGACGAGCTGCCCCGGGCCGTGCCAGGTGATCTTGCCCCCGCGGTCGACGTCCACGACGGGCGTGCCGTCGGCAGGCCGCTCGTGCTTGGCCGTGCGGGCGCCCGCGGTGTACACCGGCTCGTGCTCCAGCAGCAGGAGCGTGTCGGGCCGCGTCCCCTCGACCACCTCGGCATGGATGCGGCGCTGCAGGTCCCAGCCGTCCAGGTAGGGGACGTAATGGGGGGACAGGCCGACGGTCTGGATCTCGAGCATCGTGCTCCTTCGCTTGACGCGTACGCTCGTGGCGATTGATGGATCGCGTCCAACAATACATCCGCGGTGCGTGTCGGACGCCCGGCGTAGCGTGCGGGCCATGAGCCTCGCCTCCCGCGCTGAAGCCGACATCTCTCTCGCCCTTCCGGATCGCCCGGGCGCGCTCGCGGACTTCGGCGACGCCCTCGGTCGCGCCGGCATCAGCGTCGAGGGCGGTGGGGTGTGGGTGCACGACGGGGTCGGGATCGCCCACTTCCTCGTCGCCGATGTCGACGGCGCGAAGGCGGCGCTCGCGACCGCCGGGCTCGGACGGGTCGTCGCGAACCCGGTCGTGAGCGTGCGACTCGCGCAGGACGTGCCCGGGCAGCTCGGCGCCTTCGCGCGTCGCCTCGGCGACGCCGGCATCCGCATCCTCGTCCAGTACAGCGACCACGATCATCGGCTCATCGTCGTGGTGCCCGATTCGGATCGCCCCGCCGCTCAGGCGATCTGCGACCGATGGGAGCAGGACCGCGTCGCACGCGAGTCATAGGGTGGCTTCATGTCGACCGAGTCGCGCGCCGGACGCCCGAAGGCGTCGTCCCGAGAGAACATCGCCGAGGCCGCATGCGAGCTCTTCCTCGAGCAGGGGTACGAGCAGACCTCGATCGTCGACATCGCCAACCGGGCGGGCGTGAGCCGTTCGAGCTTCTTCAACTACTTCGCATCCAAGTCCGACGTGCTGTGGGCCGGTCTCGACGAGCGCCTCGCGGTCTTCGAAGACCAGCTGGCCGCCGACGAGAGATCGGATGCCGCAGCGTCCGTCCGTCGGGCGGCCGAGGCCATCGCGATCGACTTCGCGCCCGACAGCCTGGCGCTCGGGATCGTCAACGCGGCGGCCATGGGCATCGAGACGGAGTACGAGCGCGATGCTGCGCTGCGGCGATCCCGGGTGGCACGCGCCGCTGCTGCACGGTTCGCCCGCGGCGGCGCCGACCGCGTGCGCGCAGAGGTCGCCGGAGCCGCGTGGGGCGGGGCGGTGCTCGCGGCGATCGAAGCCTGGGCGCACGACGGTGCCGGCCGTACGTCGCTGTCGCGCTTCCTCGCGCGCGCGGCCGACGCGGCCGAAGCGGTGCGGCCGCAGCCGTCCGGTGAGGTGCGGCAGCTGCGGGTCGTGGCGAGGGCGGAGGACTTCGAGGCCGCCCTCGCGTTCTACCGCGACGTCGTCGGGATGCCGCAGGCCGAGGCGTACGAGGCAGAGGGCGGCGCGCGCGTGGCGATCCTCGACGCGGGGCGCGCGACGCTGGAGCTGTCGAACCCCGCGCAGGTGGACTTCATCGACCGCGTCGAGACCGACGGCGACGCCCCGAGCGAGGCGATCCGGCTGGCGTTCGAGGTGGACGACACGGCCGCGGCCGTCGCGCGCGCCACCGACGGGGGAGCGGTGCTGCAGGCATCCGCTCGCCAGACCCCGTGGCGCTCGGTGAACGCTCGGCTGCGCGGGCCGGCGGGACTCCAGCTGACGCTGTTCCAGGAGCTCGGCGACACGGACTAGCGGCCGGCGCGGACTTCCGCCCCGCGCGAGGGGCGGGACCGGCGCCGGTCGCCGGTAGAATCAGGGCATCATGGCGACTTTCGGCACTCTCTCCGACCGGCTCACCGAGACCTTCCGCAACCTCCGCACCAAGGGCAAGCTCACGCCCGCGGATGTCGACGGCACGGTCCGCGAGATCCGGCGCGCGCTGCTCGACGCCGACGTGGCGCTGCCCGTCGTCAAGGAGTTCACCGCCAAGGTGCGCGAACGCGCCCTCGGCGACGAGGTGAACCGCGCCCTCAACCCGGCCCAGCAGGTCGTGCAGATCGTCAACGAGGAGCTCATCGCGATCCTCGGCGGCGAGCAGCGCCGCCTGCAGTTCGCCAAGAACCCGCCGACCGTCATCATGCTCGCGGGCCTGCAGGGCTCGGGCAAGACGACCTTCGCCGGCAAGCTGTCCCGCCAGCTCGCCAAGGACGGCCACACGCCGCTCCTCATCGCCGCCGACCTCCAGCGCCCGAATGCCGTGAACCAGCTGCAGGTCGTCGCCGAGCGCGCGGGGGCCGCGATCTACGCACCGGAGCCCGGCAACGGCGTCGGCGACCCGGTCAAGGTCGCCAAGGACGGCGTCGAGGTCGCGCGCCGCCAGCAGCACGACGTCGTCATCATCGACACCGCTGGCCGGCGCGGCGGCGACGCCGCGCTGATGAAGCAGGCCGCCGATATCCGCAAGGCGACGGACCCCGACGAGGTGCTGTTCGTCATCGACGCGATGATCGGTCAGGATGCCGTCAACACGGCGAAGGCCTTCCAGGACGGTGTCGACTTCACCGGCGTCGTCCTCTCGAAGCTCGACGGCGACGCACGCGGCGGTGCCGCGCTGTCGGTCGCCTCGGTCACCGGTCGCCCGATCATCTTCGCGTCGACGGGTGAGGGACTGGAGGACCTCGAGGCCTTCCACCCCGACCGCATGGCGTCGCGCATCCTCGACCTCGGCGACATCCTCACCCTCATCGAGCAGGCCCAGCAGGCCTTCGACGAGGAGGAGGCGCTCAAGGTCGCCGAGAAGCTCGCGACCGAGCAGTTCACCCTCGAGGACTTCCTCGCTCAGATGCAGCAGATGCGCAAGATGGGCTCGATGAAGAAGATGCTCGGCATGCTGCCGGGCATGGGCTCGATGAAGCAGCAGCTCGAGGACTTCGACGAGCGCGAGATCGACCGCACCGAGGCGATCATCCGCTCGATGACGCCGGCCGAGCGCCGCAACACCAAGCTCCTCAACGGCTCGCGCCGCCTGCGCATCGCACGCGGCTCGGGCATGACCGTGACCGACGTGAACCAGCTCGTGCAGCGGTTCGACCAGGCCGCGAAGATGATGAAGACCGTCGCCCGCGGCGGCGTGCCGAACATTCCCGGAATGGGCCCGATCCCGGGAGCCGGGCGCCCCGGCGCGTCCTCGAAGCGCGGCAAGCAGCAGAAGGCGAAGGGCTCGCGGTCGGGCAACCCGGCCAAGCGCGCCGCCGAGAACGCCGGCATCGCCGCGCAGGCTCCGCAGACCCCGACGGGCTCCGGCTTCGGCCTCGGCGGCGGCGCGAAGGGCGCGCCGACGGAGGCCGACCTCGCCGAGCTGCAGAAGATGCTCGGCCGGGGCTGATCCTGGGCGCGCGGATGCTCCCCGCGCCCTCTCCACGCATCGCTTCGCGCTGCGCAGAGCCTCGCGGCCGCGTGGGCCTGGGCCGCTGGCGCCCGCCGGCTCAATGCCCGAGGCTCGCCAGGTGCTCGCGCAGCGTCGGACCGGAGCGGAACTCGCCCACCAGGTGACGGACGACCTCACGGAGGTCGCCGTCCGCGGCATCTGCGACGGCCAGCTGCCGGGCGTAGCTGGCGCCGTCGGTCAGGATCCTCTGGATGCCCGCCAGCTCGCGGGCGCATTTGAGCTCGACCGCGATGTCGTCGACTTGTTCGAGCGTCTCGCGCAGGTGCTCAACCACCGGTCGCTGTGTGCCCAAGTGGTCGACGACGACCCGGGCGTCGAGTCCGTAGCGTGCGGCACGCCACTTGTTCTCGCGGACGAACCAGGGCTGCAGGGTCTCCAGCGGGAGGCCTTCGTCCAGGCGACGCGAGAAGTGCTCGACGAGCACCTGCACGAGGGCCGCGACCGCCGCGAGCTCGGGGAGCGTCGACATCCCGTCGCACGCCCGCACCTCGATGGTGCCCCAGCGCGGAGCGGGGCGGATGTCCCATCGCACCTCCGTGGCATCGGCCATCACCCCGGTGCCGATCATGTCGTCGAGGTACCCCTCGAACTCCGCCCAGTTCTGCAGCGGCCAGGGGAGCCCCGCCGTGGGCAGCTGCTGGAACACCAGCGCCCGGTTGGACGCGTACCCGGTGCGCTCACCCGCCCAGAACGGGCTCGATGCCGAGAGCGCCTGGAGGTGCGGCAGATACACGGCGAGGGCGTTGATGATCGGGAAGACCTTGTTCACGTCCTCGACGCCGACATGGACGTGGATGCCCCAGATCATCATGTTGCGTCCCCACCACTGGGTGCGCTCGATGAGCTTGTGGTAGCGGGTCTTGTCGGTGACGCTCTGGTCGTACCACTGCGCGAACGGGTGGCTGCCTGCGCACAGCAGGTCGACGCCGTGCGGGTCGGTGTACGCGCGCACGGCGGCGATCGCATCCGCGATGTCGTCGACGGCCGCGGCGACGGTGTCGCCGATGCCGCTCGTCACCTCGACGGTGTTGGTCAGCAGCTCGCCGGTGACCGTGTAGCGCTCGAGCGTCGAGTCCTCCTCCAGCGCGGCGAGCAGGCCAGGGGCGGCCGGGACGAGGTCTCCTGTCTCCTTGTCGCCGAGCATGAGCTCCCACTCGAGTCCCACCGACGAGCGGGCGGATGTCGCGAAGGGCACCGTCATGCGCACAGTCTGACATGCGGATGCCGCAACCCGGCCGGTTCGTGGCGGGCGCCGTCATCTGGCACAATAGAGGGTCGGAACGTGCGCTCGACCCTCTATCCAGCGTGCCGTTCCTCCTCTGAGCTTCCGCCGGGTGTGCACCCCACGCTCCAGGCGACCGGTTCGTTCCCTTTCCACACATTCAGGAGAATCGTGGCTGTCAAGATTCGTCTCAAGCGCCTGGGCAAGATCCGCGCGCCCTACTACCGCATCGTCGTCGCCGACTCGCGCACCAAGCGCGACGGTCGTGTCATCGAGGAGATCGGCAAGTACCACCCCACCGAGGAGCCCTCGTTCATCGAGGTCGACTCCGAGCGTGCGCAGTACTGGCTCGGTGTCGGCGCGCAGCCGACCGAGCAGGTGCTCGCCATCCTCAAGCTGACCGGTGACTGGGGCCGCTTCAAGGGCGACAAGAACGCCGTCTCGACGGTGAAGACCCGCGAGGACAAGGCCGCGTTCGAGGCCGACGCCTCGAAGAAGTCGGTCATCAAGCCCAAGGCTGAGAAGAAGGCCGAGGAGCCCGCTGAGGCTCCTGCCGACGAGGCGACCGACGCGGCCGACGAGGCCGCCGAGTCCGCCGAGTAATCCGTTGCTCGCCGCCGCGCTCGAACACGTCGTCAAGGGGATCGTCGATCACCCGGACGACGTCCGCATCGACTCGTCCACGTCGCCCCGCGGCGACGTGCTCGAGGTGCACGTCCACCCCGACGACCGGGGTCGCGTGATCGGGCGCGGCGGCCGCACGGCCAAAGCCCTGCGCACCCTCATCACTGCCCTCGCCGACGGCCGCCGTGTGCGCGTCGACGTGGCGGACGACTGAGGTGGCAGGCGAAGACACCACGGGGGCGGGCGAGGACGCCCGCAAGCCCGTGAACGCCGCTCCGCCGGCCGGCAAGACGCAACTGCGCGTCGGGCGTCTCGTGAAGGCCCACGGCCTCAAGGGCGCCATCAAGCTCGAGCTGTACACCGACGACCCCGACGGGCGCTTCGTCCCCGGTGCGACCTTCACCCTCCAGGTGCCGGAGTCGTCGCCGTGGCACGGCAAGCTTCTCACCGTCCGCGAGTTCCGGTGGATGAACAGCCACCCGGTCGCGTTCTTCGACGGCGTCGAGGACCGTAGCGCGGCAGAGGAGCTCATCCGCGCGATCCTCTGGATCGACGAGGACGCGCAGTCCGCGTCGGCCGAAGAGGACGCGTGGTTCGACCACCAGCTCGTGGGCCTCGACGTCGTGCGCGACGGTGCCGTCGTCGGCCGCGTCGCCCGCGTCGAGCACCTCCCCGCACAGGACCTGCTGATCGTCCGCGTCGGCGATGACGAGGTGCTCGTGCCGTTCGTCAAGGCGATCGTCCCCGAGGTCGACGTCCCCGGCGGCCGTGTCGTCGTGACGCCCCCGCCCGGGCTGTTCGAAGACCTCGCTGACGAGCCGGACGACGAGAGCCCCGAACCGGGCCCCGCCCACGACTGAATCTCACACGCGGCCCTCGCGTTCCGTGCAGCAGATGTGATCTGCGGGTAACACGGCGGGAAACGCTCCGGAACCTCGATGCCGGAGCCTGGACGGCATGGGTGATGCCGGCAGCCGAGAGAGCGTCGCGGTCCGCACCGTGTGCTCGTACTGCGGCGTCGGCTGCGGCATCGCCGTCACCGCCGCGCGGGACGGTGCGGGGCACCCGCTGACGATCGCGAAGGTCGCCGGCGACCGCGACCACCCGACGAACGCCGGCCGGCTGTGCACCAAGGGCGCGACGCACGCCGACCTGATGCGGGCGCCTGGTCGGCTCACGACCGCGCTCGTGCGTTCGGCGCGCGGCGAACCCGCGGTGCCGGCACCCGTCGCAGATGCGGTGGGGGATGCCGCAGCCCGCCTGCGCGCGATCGTCGACGAGCACGGCCCCGATGCCGTGGCGCTCTACGTGTCGGGGCAGATGAGCATGGAGGCGCAGTACCTTGCGAACAAGCTCGTCAAGGGATACGTGCGCGGCATCCACATCGAATCGAACTCCCGGCTGTGCATGGCGTCGGCCGGGACGGGATACAAGCAGTCGCTGGGAGCGGACGGCCCGCCGGGGTCGTACGAGGACTTCGACCGCGCCGACCTGTTCTTCGTGATCGGCTCGAACGCCGCGGACTGCCACCCCATCCTGTTCCTGCGGATGGCCGACCGGCTCAAGCAGGGTGCGAGGCTCATCGTGGTCGATCCCCGACGGACCACGACCGCCGAGCGTGCCGACCTGTTCCTGCAGATCCGGCCCGGCACTGACCTCGCCCTGCTGAACGGGCTGCTCCACCTGCTGGTCGAGGCGGGCGACATCGACGAGGAGTTCATCGGCGCCCACACGGAGGGCTGGGAGCGCATGCCCGAGCTGCTCGCCGAGTACCCGCCGGCGCGCGTGGCAGAGCTCACGGGGCTGGACGAGGACGACATCCGCACGGCCGCGCGCTGGATCGGCGAGGCCGGGGAGTGGATGACACTGTGGACCATGGGGCTCAACCAGTCCACCCACGGCACGTGGTCGACGAACGCGATCTGCAACCTGCACCTGGCGACCGGGGCGATCTGCCGTCCTGGCAGCGGGCCCTTCTCGCTGACGGGTCAGCCCAACGCGATGGGCGGCCGGGAGATGGGTTACATGGGACCTGGGCTACCGGGCCAGCGCGCCGTCTTCAGCGCCGACGACCGCGCGTTCGTCGAGGAGCAGTGGGGCATCGCCCGCGGCTCGATCCGGGCGGAGTCGGGCGCCGGCACGATCGACATGTTCCGTCGTGCCACCGCGGGCGAGATCAAGGCCGTGTGGGTCGTGTGCAGCAACCCGGTCGCCTCGGTCGCCAACCGCCGCACCGTGATCGAGGCGCTGGAGACCGCCGAGCTCGTCATCGTGCAGGACGTATACGGCGACACGGCAACTGCCGCGTACGCCGACATCGTGCTGCCGGCGACCCTGTGGGTGGAGTCCGACGGCGTGAGCGTCAGCAGCGACCGCACGATGACGCTCGTGCAGGGCATCCTCCCCGCCCCGGGTGAGGCGCAGCCGGACTGGCTCACCATCTGCCAGATCGCGCGTGCGATGGGCTACGAGGGCTTCGAGTTCGCGTCGGCCGAGGAGGTGTTCGACGAGATCCGCCGCTTCTTCAACCCCCAGACCGGCTGGGATGTGCGCGGCGTCACGTACGCGCGGCTGCGGCAGACGCCCGTGCAATGGCCGGCGCCGCCGGACGACGACGCGACGCGGCATCCGATCCGCTATCTCAACGACGGCGTCAGCCAGAGCCTGCACGTCGAGCCCGACGGCACTGTGCCGCGCCTCGCGTTCGCGACCCCGACACGCCGCGCCCAGTTCCTGGCCCGGCCCCACCTCGACCCCGCGGAGCAGCCCGACGACGACTACCCGTGGGTGCTCAACACCGGCCGACTCCCGCACCACTGGCACACACTCACCAAGACCGGCCGGGTCGCCAAGCTGGCGAAGCTGCACCCGGGACCCTTCGTCGAGGTGCACCCGATCGATGCCGAACTCCTCGGCCTCGGCGACGGAGACCTGGTCGAGGTGGCCTCGCGCCGCGGCCGGTTCGTGGTGCCTGCACTGCTCACCGACCGCGTCCAGCGGGGCGGGCTGTTCGCCCCGTTCCACTGGAACGACGAACACGGCGAGTACGTCACCGTGAACGCCGTGACCAGCGACGCGGTCGATCCGATGTCGGCGCAGCCCGAGTTCAAGTACGCGGCCGTGTCGCTGCGGCGTGTCGGCCCGGCCCCTGCCGCCGTGGACGACGACTCCGAGGTCGAAGCGGCACTGCGGGACGCCGGCGTGTCGGTGACACCGCCTGCGCTCACCGACATCGAGGGAGCGTACCTGGCCGGCTTCCTGTCGATGGTGCGTTCGGTCGCGCTGGCTCCGGGGCAGGTGCCGGTGCTGCCCCCTGAGGCACCGCTCGGCGATCTCGTCCGCGCCTGGTTCGACGGCGTGCTGGCGGGGGCGTTCTCACGCACCGCGGCAGAAGGGATGCGGCCGGCCGGCGTCTCCGCAGCCGACGAGGTCGTCGTGCTGTGGGGGTCGCAGACGGGCAATGCCGAGGAGTTCGCCGCCGCCGCGACGGCAGCTCTCAGCGCGCGCGGGATCCCCGCCCGGGCGCGGAGCATGGCTGAACTGACGGCGGCGGACCTCACCGAGGTGCGCAGGCTGCTCGTGGTGACCTCGACGTTCGGGGACGGCGGACCTCCCGACAACGCCGCCTCGCTGTGGCACGACCTCAGCGCCGATGGCGCCCCGGAGCTCTCGGGACTCCGGTACGCGGTGCTCGCGATGGGCGACTCCACCTACGACGACTTCTGCGGTCACGGCCGGCGTCTCGATGAGCGGCTGGGCGAGCTCGGAGCGACGGCGCTGCTGGCGCGCGTCGACGTGGAACCCGATGCGGACGCGCAGCGCGCGGCGTGGCTGAACGAGATCGTCGCAACGCTGTCGGATGCCGGCAGCGGACGACACGCCGACGCCGGAGGTGCGGCATCCACCGCCCTTCGCGCCGGCGCGGCGACCCCTGTTGCGGCCAAGCGACTGTTCACGCGCGCCAACCCCGTGAAGGCGACACTCGTGCGCAACGATCTGCTCAGCGGGCGCGGATCGCAGAAAGAGGTGCGCAGGTTCGCGTTCGACCTGTGCGACACCGGCGCGGCGTATGAGGCAGGCGACTCGCTGGGCGTCGTGTGCGCGAACTCCGGCGCGGTCGTGACCGAGTGGCTGGAGGCCACCGGGATCGCCCCGGGCACCGTCGTCGAGGTCGACGGCGAGGAGCGCACTTTCGCCGATGCGCTGCGCACACGCCTGGACATCACCAAGACGCCCGCCGACCTCGTCCGCTTCGTCGCCCAGCGCAGTGGCGACGGCATGCTGGCGACGCTGCTGCGGCGCGAGAACAAGAGCCGGCTCGACCAGTTCCTGTGGAGCCAGCAGGCGATCGACCTGGTGCGCGACTTCCCCGTGCGTGCTTCGGCCGAGGAATGGGTGGGCGTGCTCAAACGTCTGCAGCCGCGTCAGTACTCCATCTCGTCGAGCCCGAAGACGGATCCCGAGAGCGTCGAGCTCACGGTGTCGGTCGTGCGCTTCGAGACCGAGTCCGGCCGCGCCCGCGGCGGCGTGTGTTCGACCTTCCTCGCAGACGGCGACGCAGGTGCGCCTCCGGTGTACCTGCAGCGCTCGCCGGCGTTCCGTCCCCCCGCGGACGCCGACACGCCGATGATCATGGTCGGGCCGGGGACCGGTGTGGCCCCCTTCCGTGCCTTCCTGCACGATCGGCGCGCGGACGGTCACACCGGGCGCAACTGGCTCTTCTTCGGCGAGCAGCATGCCGCCACGGACTTCTACTACCGCGACGAGCTCGTGGGCATGCACGAGGACGGCTTCCTGACGCGGCTGGACGTCGCGTTCTCCCGGGACCAGCGACAGAAGGTCTACGTGCAGGACCGCATGCTCGAGCACGGCGCGCGCCTATGGGGCTGGCTGCAGGACGGCGCGAACGTGTACGTGTGCGGCGACGCGAGCCGCATGGCGAGGGACGTCGAGGCGACGCTCGTGACGATCGCCCAGCAGCACGGCGGTCTGAGCGAAGAAGGCGCGGCGGAGTACCTGCGCACCCTCGCGGCCGAAGCCCGCTACGTCCGCGACGTCTACTGAGGCGCGAGCCGCCGCCCCGGATCCGCGAAAGGGTGGATTCCCGCCGGACGTCCGGCGGGTATCCACCCTTTCGCGATTCCGGGTGTGGTGCGCGTCAGATGCGCTGCTGCGCGAGCGACGCCCGCGGGACGACGTAGACGAGCAGTGTCACGAGCAGGAGCACGACGTACGCGGCGACGAAACCGATGAAGGCGGCCGTGTAGCCGCCGGTCGCGAGCTGGGACGCGTTGAGCACCTGCGGCACGAGGAAGCCGCCGTACGCGCCGATCGCCGAGATGAGACCCAGGGCGGCCGCCGACTTGCGTGTCATGCGCGTCGCCTCGATGCTGCCGGCCTGATACCCCTTCGCCACCGAGCGGGCGGCGAAGATGCTCGGGATCATGCGGTACGTCGAGCCATTGCCCATGCCGGTCGCGGCGAAGAGCACAAGGAAGACGGCGAGGAAGACCGGGAAGCTCTGCAGCGGCAGGGTCCACACGAGGGTGAGCGCGCCCAGTGCCATGACGGCGAAGGCGCACACCGTGACGCGGGCCCCACCGAAGCGGTCTGCCAGACGCCCGCCGTACGGGCGCGCCAGCGAGCCCACCAGCGCGCCGAGGAACGCGAGCGAGACGGCGGCCTGGCCGACCTGGATGGTGGAGAAGGCGGGGAACTGGTCGGCGATGAGTTTCGGAAACACGCTCGCGAAGCCGATGAACGAGCCGAACGTGCCGATGTACAGCACCGCCATGATCCACAGGTGGGGCTCGCGAAGGGCCGCCGCCGACCCGGCGAAGTCGGCCTTGGCGGACGACAGGTTGTCCATGTACCGCCAGGCGCCGAACATCGCGACGAGGATGAGGGGGATCCACATCCAGCCCGCCAGCGAGATGTTGAGCGCCGCGCCGGCGCCGGCGGTGACGACGATCGGCACGGCGAACTGCGCGACCGACGTGCCGAGGTTGCCGCCTGCCGCGTTCAGGCCCAGCGCCCAGCCCTTCTCCTTCTGCGGGAAGAAGTAGGTGATGTTCGCCATCGAGCTCGCGAAGTTGCCGCCGCCGACGCCGCCGAGCGCGGCCACGAGCAGCAGCACTCCGAAGGGCGTGTCGGGGTTCGACACGACGATGCCCAGGAGCACCGCGGGGATGAGGAGCAGGCCCGCAGAGACGATGGTCCAGTTGCGCCCGCCGAAGATCGCCACCATGAACGTGTACGGGAAGCGCAGGGTGGCGCCGACGAGGCTCGGCAGGGAGATGAGCCAGAACGACTGCGAGCTGGTGAGGTCGAAGCCGGCCGCCGGGAGCATCACGACGACGATGCTCCACAGCTGCCAGATGATGAAGCCGAGGAATTCGGCGAAGATCGACCAGCCCAGGTTGCGGCGTGCGATCCCGCGGCCCTCCGCCATCCAGAATGCGGCATCCTCGGCGTTCCAGCCGTCGATCCAGCGGCCGGGGCGACGGGTGAGGGTGCTCCGTGGCGGGGCTGGTGTGTCCGTCGTCGACGGGGTCACGGTCGTGGTCATGGCGCCTCCTGGGGACTGACGGTGGGAGTGAGTGTGCGTCCACGCTAGGAAGCGGGTGTTTCATCCCCTCGTGCCTGCCGGTTACCTCTCCGTCACTTCTCCATCACGGCCCCGCGGCGCCGAGGTGGGCGACCCGTCACACGTCCGAAACACTCGGGCCTTCTAGACTCGAAGCATGCGCGTCGACATCGTCACGATCTTCCCGACGTTCTTCGACGTGCTCGGGGTCTCGCTCATCGGCAAGGCACGTGATCGCGGCATCCTCGACATGCACGTCCACGACCTGCGGGACTGGACGCACGACCGTCACCGCACCGTCGACGACAC
This sequence comes from Microbacterium sp., assembly GCF_051953575.1. Classification (GTDB taxonomy): domain Bacteria; phylum Actinomycetota; class Actinomycetes; order Actinomycetales; family Microbacteriaceae; genus Microbacterium. The sequence goes on along the minus strand of NZ_JBQCIP010000047.1, from coordinate 17,183 downwards.
ACCCTACGGCGGCGGTGCCGGCATGGTGATGAAGCCCGAGCCCTGGGGCGAGGCCCTGGATGCAGTGCTGAGCGAGGACGCCGTCCTGCTCGTGCCGTCGCCCGCCGGCGAGCTGTTCTCGCAGCCGCTCGCCCGCGAGCTCGCGCAGGAGCAGCACCTCGTCTTCGCGTGCGGGCGCTACGAGGGCATCGACCAGCGCGTCGTCGATCACTACGCCGCTCGCGGCCGCGTGCGGCTGGTGAGCCTCGGCGACTACGTGCTCAACGGCGGCGAGGTGGCGGCGATGGCCGTCATCGAGGCGGTGTCGCGCCTGATCCCCGGTGTCGTCGGCAACCCCGAGAGCCTCGTCGAAGAGTCGCACGAACTCGGGATGCTGGAATACCCGAGCTACACCAAGCCGGCCGAGTGGCGCGGGCTCGAGGTGCCGTCGGTGCTGCTGAGCGGCAACCACGGCGCCATCGCGGCCTGGCGTCGAGAGCAGAGCCTGGAGCGCACGAGAGCCCACCGCCCGGACCTGCTCGAGGGTGCGGACGCCGCGGCGACCGACTGAGATCGCGCGTCCGCCCGGTCAGGCGGGATCGAGGACGTCGAGCCGGTACCCGCGCTTGACGACCGTCTTGACCAGCTCGGGCGTGCCGAGTGCCTCGCGCAGTCTGGCCACCGCCATCTCGACGGCGTGAGTGCTCTCGCCCGAACGGGGGAGCACCGTCTGCAGTCGCTGGCGCGACACGACGCCTCCGCCGGCATCGAACAGGGCCGCCATCAGGTCGGCGCCGGTCCGTGACAGGGGGATGTGGCGGCCGTCGAGCACGATGCCCGCGCTGCGCAGCTCGAGGCGGCCCGAGCCGGTCGGGAGGAAGTCGGCGTGGCCGCCGCCGAAATGCGACACGACGGCGCGCACGAGCGCGCCCAGCCGGCCGCGCTCGGCGATGAGCGGCTCGACCCCGGCGTCCCGCAGCGGGCCGGCGGTGATCGGGCCGACGGCAGCCAGCAGCAGGCGTCCGCGCCGGGAGCGGTCCACGATGGCCTCGAGGGAGCCCTCGCGCGCGGCGGCGGCCATCCATTCGGCCGCCCCGGGCGCCGAGGTGAAGAGCACCGCATCCACCTCGCCCTGCGCGGCTGACAGCACGGAGCGCGCCACGACGGCGGGGTCCGGTGGCGGGCCCCAGCGGTACACGGTGAGGCTCACCACGTCGGCTCCCGCATCCCCGAGCAGTTCATCGAGCCCGTCGGCGCCCGAGCCGTGATGCTGGACCGCCACACGGCGCCCGCCGACCCCCTCGGCCAGCAGATACTCGCCGAGCTCCGCAGAGGTCTCGGACTCGGCGACCCAGTCGGCGGTCAGTCCGGCCTGCTGGATCGCCCCGCGTGCCTTCGGGCCGCGCGCGACGATCTGCGCACCGGCGAGCGCCTCGTGCAGCTCGTCGGCGAGTCCCGCCTCATCGGCGGCCTCCATCCAGCCGCGGAAGCCGACACCCGTCGTCGCGACCACGATGTCGGGCCGCTCGTCGATCAGCGCGCGGGTGGCCTCGACCAGGGCGTCGTCATCGATGTGGGGCACGATCGTGAGCGCCGGGGCGTGGCGGACCACCGCGCCATGCCGCTCGAGCGCGGCGGCAAGCTCGGACGAGCGCCGGTCGACCGCGATGACGACCGTGCAGCCCTCGAGCGCGGCCGACAGGGTGGGGCGGGTGGGGGAGCTCAACGGACGGTGTCACCTGTCATCTCATGCGCGGGCAGCAGCAGTTCGGCTCGCGCGACATCGCCGACGACGATGACCGCGGGATTGCGGATGCCGGTGCGCCCGGCATCCAGCACCGCCTTCCCGAGCGTAGTGCGCGTCGTGCGCTGATCGAGGTGGTGCCCGCGTTCGATGATCGCGACCGGGCGGTCGGCATCGACACCGGCGCGCAGCGCGTCCGCGACGATGCGAGGGATGGCGCTCACTCCCATGAGGATCACCGTGGTGACCTGCGGGTCGCGCAGCGCGGCGAGGGTCGACGCGCTCACCGGACCCTGGCCGTGGACGATGTGGACGGCTGTCGCCACCCCGCGATGTGTGACCGGGATGCCGGCCGCCTGCGGAACGGCGACGGCGCTGGTGACCCCCGGGACGACGTCGACCGGGATGCCGGCGGCCAGGCAGGCGGCCACCTCTTCACCGCCGCGGCCGAACACGAACGGGTCGCCGCCCTTGAGCCTGACGACCTGCTTGCCTGCACGCGCACGGGAGACCAGCAGTGCGTTGATCTCGTCCTGAGGCACCGGGTGATGACCGGGAAGCTTGCCGACGTCGATGACCTCGGCGTCCGCGCGCAGCTCGCCGCGGAGGTCCGTGGGGCCGAGCCGGTCCATCACGACGACCTCGGCGGTGGTGAGCAGGCGCCAGGCCCTCACCGTCATGAGGTCCATCGGGCCGGGGCCGCCGCCGATGAGGTGGACCCGGCCGGTCACGGCATGCCTCCATCGGGTCGCTCGTCCCACCGGACCAGCACCGCGCCGCCGTCGACCGCCGTCGGCCAGGAGTGCAGGTTCATCGGCTCCTTGCCCTGCGTGTCGAGGCAGATGCCCGTGCGCAGGTCGAAGACCTGCTTGTACATGGGCGAGGCGACGGTCGGCGCATCCCGCCGGGTGCCGACGATGCCACGCGAGATGACGTTGGCCCGGCTGTACGGATCGAAGTTCGACACCGCGTACACGCGGCCTTCGCCGCCCTTGGCGGCGCGGGTGAGGAAGAGCGCGATCTGCGTGCCGCCGAGGAGGGCTGCGCGCCCGCGCTCGACCTCCAGATCTCCCACCGCGCACACGCGCACCCATCCGGGCGGGGCCGCCGGCGCGGATGTCTGCTGGTCGATGAGGGTCATCGGCGCACCTCCAAGGTGGTTCCGGCGATGAGAACGCCGCCGTCGCGGCGCTCCTCTGCGGTGGCAGGGCGGGGCTGACCGCGTTCGGCGACATAGGCGAGCGACGGGTCAGGCGTGGCCGGCGCGTTGACGAACGAGGCGAACCGACGGAGTTTCTCCGGGTCCTGGAGCGTCGCCGCCCATTCGTCCTCGTACGAGCCGACGTGCGCCGCCATGGCGGCGTCGAGGTCGGCGCAGATACCGAGGCTGTCGGCGAAGATGACGTCGCGCAGGCCCTCGATGCCGCCGTCGAGCTCCTCGAACCACGGAGCGGTCCGCTGCAGGCGGTCGGCGGTGAAGATGTAGTACATCAGGAACCGGTCGATGGCCGTGAGCAGCTGCTCGTCGCTCAGCCCTTCGGCCAGCAGGACGGCGTGGCGCGGCGTGAAGCCGCCGTTGCCGCCGACGTACATGTTCCAGCCGGCCTCCGTCGCGATGACACCGACGTCCTTGCCGCGTGCCTCGGCGCACTCGCGGGCGCACCCCGAGACGCCCAGCTTGAGCTTGTGAGGCGAGCGCAGGCCTCGGTAGCGCAGCTCCAGCTGCACCGCCATGCCGACGGAGTCCTGCACGCCGTAGCGGCACCAGGTCGAGCCCACGCACGACTTGACGGTGCGCAGGGACTTGCCGTAGGCGTGCCCGGACTCGAACCCGGCGTCGACGAGCCGCCTCCAGATGTCGGGCAACTGCTCCAGGCGCGCGCCGAACATGTCGATGCGCTGGCCGCCGGTGATCTTCGTGTAGAGCCCGAAGTCCTGCGCGACCTGTCCGATGACGAGCAGCCCCTCCGGGGTGATCTCGCCGCCCGGGATGCGCGGCACGACCGAGTAGCTGCCGTCCTTCTGCAGATTGGCCATCACATGGTCGTTGGTGTCCTGCAGCGTCGCGTTCTCGCCGTCGAGTACGTGCCCGCCGACGAGGGTGGAGAGGATGCTCGCCAGAACGGGCTTGCAGATGTCGCAGCCGCGCCCGACGCCGAACCGCTCGATGACGGCGCTGAACGTGTGCAGACCTGAGATACGCACCGCGTCGAACAGCTGGCGCCGCGACAGGTCGAAGTGCTCGCACAGGGCGTTGCTGACGTTGGCGCCCGTCTTGGCGAGTTCCGTGGTGACGAGCTTCTTCACCATCGTGAGGCATGATCCGCAGGCGGCACCCGCCTTCGTGCAGGACTTGACGCCCGCGACGTCCGAGCAGCCCTCCTCGTGCACTGCATGACGGATGCGCCCCGCGCTGACACTGTTGCACGAGCAGACGAGGGCATCGTCGGGCAGGTCGCCGGTCGGCGCGGCGACGCCGCCTTCGGGCATGAGATACGCGACGGGGTCGCCGCCGAGGGCGCCGCCGACGAGCGGGCGCAGCGAGCCGTAGGCGGACGCGTCGCCGACGAGGATGCCGCCGAGGAGCGTCTTCGCGTCGTCCGAGAGGACGAGCTTCTTGTAGACCCCCGCGACAGGGTCGGCGTACACCACGTCGAGCGCGCCGGGCGTCCGGGCGAATGCGTCGCCGAAGCTCGCCACGTCGACTCCCGAGAGCTTGAGCTTGGTCGAGAGGTCGTAGCCGGGGAAGGATGCCTCGCCGCTGTGCTCGTCGAGCCCGAGCAGCCGCGTGGCGGCCACCTCGGCCATCGCGTAGCCCGGCGCGACGAGGCCGACGCACTGGCCGTCGAAGTTCGCGACCTCGCCGATCGCGAGGATGCGCGGATCGGACGACTGGCACCCCGCATCGATGAGCACTCCGCCGCGCGGGTGGACGTCCAGCTCCGCGCTGCGCGCAAGCTCGTCCCGCGGCCGGACGCCGACGGTGAAGACGACGACGTCGGTGCGCTCGTACGACCCGTCGCGGAACTCCAGCCCCGTGACCTGGCCTGAGCGGTCGGGGTCGAGACGCGTCGTCACCGTCTCGGTCCTGACCCGGATGCCGCGCGACTGGATCAGGCGCCGCAGTGCGCCGCCTGCAGGCAGATCGAGCTGCGCCGACATGAGCCGGTCGGACGACTGCACGACAGTGCAGTCGACGCCGAGGCCTTGAAGCGCTCCCGCCGCCTCCAGGCCGAGCAGCCCGCCCCCGATGACGGTGCCGGTGAGGCGGCGGCCGAGCTGCGCGGAGCGTCGCTGCACGAACGCCTCCAGGCTCTCGACGTCGTCGAGCGTCCGGTACACGAAGCAGCCGTCGAGGCCGAAGCCGTCCACCGCCAGGCGCGCGGCGTACGACCCGGTCGCGAGCACGAGGCGGTCGTACCCGACGCTCAGCCCCGACCTGGTGGTCACGCGCCGTGCGGAGCGGTCGATCCGCACGACCGCGTCGCCGCGCAGGAACCGCAGCCGGTCGTCGTCGAAGATCGACCGGTCGAGCGTGAGGTCGTCGGCGGACGCGCCCGCGAAGAATCCGGTGAGGCCCACCCGGTCATACGGGTGGCGGTCCTCTTCGCCGATCAGCGTGACCCGCCACCGGCCGTCGGCACGGCTGAGCAGGCTCTCGACGAACCGATGCGCCACCATCCCGGCGCCCACCACCACGACATGCGTGCCGAGGGCGGGCAGGCTGCTCATGTCGTCACCGTATGCGGGCGATGTTGCATCGGTGTCAGCGTCGTGTTTCGGGCTGTCGACGCGGTCGCGGTGGGCCATGGGTCCTCCTGATCCGGCGGGGATTCCGTGTCAGCGACGTTAGGAGCGCGGTGTTTCGTCGCCGGGGTGTGCGCCGTTACCTCGAACGAACGTTTCGCTCACACGGCTCGCGCCCGCCATGTGAGACGCGGCCGCGGGCGGGTTCGCACCGGTAGGGTGTGGCCAGTGAGGCATGGGGGATGACGATGCACACCTGGCCGGGATCGGCGTATCCGCTCGGGGCGACCTACGACGGAAGCGGCACCAACTTCGCGCTGTTCAGCGAAGGCGCCGAGCGCGTGGAGCTCTGCCTGTTCGGAACGCGCGGCGCCGAGACGCGCATCGAGCTCGCCGAGGTCGATGCGTTCGTGTGGCACGCGTACGTGCCCAACGTGCAGCCGGGCCAGCGCTACGGCTACCGCGTGCACGGCCCGTACGACCCCGCGAACGGGCTGCGGTTCAACCCGGCCAAGCTGCTGCTCGACCCGTACGCGAAGGCGGTCGAGGGCGCGGTGCAGTGGGGGCAGCCGGTGTACGGCTACACGTTCGGCGACCCCGACTCGCGCAACGACGAGGACTCCGCCGCCGACATGATCAAGGGCGTCGTGGTCAACCCGTTCTTCGACTGGGCGGGCGACCGACGGCCGGGGACCCCCTACAGCGAGACGCTGATCTACGAGGCTCACGTCCGCGGCCTGACGATGCGGCATCCCGACATCCCCGAAGAGATGCGGGGCACCTACAGCGCCGTCGCGCACCCCGCGATCATCGAGCACCTGACCAAGCTCGGCGTCACGGCGATCGAGCTGATGCCGGTGCACCAGTTCGTCGACGACGCGATCCTGCAGAGCAAGGGCCTCTCCAACTACTGGGGCTACAACTCGATCTCGTACTTCGCCCCGCACAACCGCTACGCCGCCACCGGTGACCGCGGCCAGCAGGTGCAGGAGTTCAAGGGGATGGTGCGCGCGCTCCACGCCGCCGGCATCGAGGTCATCCTCGACGTCGTCTACAACCACACCGCCGAGGGTAACCACCTGGGGCCGACCCTCTCGATGCGCGGCATCGACAACGCGGCCTACTACAAGCTCGAGGACGACAAGCGGTACTACACCGACTACACCGGCACCGGGAACAGTCTCAACGTGCGCAACCCGCACTCGCTGCAGCTGATCATGGACTCGCTGCGCTACTGGGTCATCGACATGCACGTCGACGGCTTCCGGTTCGACCTCGCGTCCGCGCTCGCTCGCGAGTTCTACGACGTCGACCGCCTGTCCACCTTCTTCGAGCTCGTGCAGCAGGACCCCGTCGTCTCACAGGTCAAGCTGATCGCGGAGCCCTGGGACGTCGGCCCCGGCGGATATCAGGTCGGCAACTTCCCGCCGCAGTGGACGGAGTGGAACGGCAAGTACCGCGACACCGTCCGTGACTTCTGGCGCGGCGAGCCGCAGGCGCTGGGCGAGTTCGCCTCCCGGCTCACCGGGTCGAGCGACCTCTACGAGCACTCCGGACGCCGGCCCGTGGCATCCGTCAACTTCGTCACGGCGCACGACGGCTTCACGCTGCGGGACCTCGTGTCGTACAACGAGAAGCACAACGACGCCAACGGCGAGGACGGGCGCGACGGGGCCGACGACAACCGCTCCGACAATTTCGGCGTCGAAGGGCCCACCGACGACTCGGCGGTTCTGACCATGCGCGCGCGCCAGCAGCGCAACTTCCTCGCCACGCTCATGCTGAGCCAGGGGGTTCCCATGCTGCTGCACGGAGACGAGCTCGGACGCACGCAGGAGGGCAACAACAACGGCTACGCGCAGGACAACGAGATCACCTGGATCGACTGGGAGAACGCAGACCGCCCGCTCCTCGAGTTCACCGCCGCCATGAGCCGGCTCCGGCGGGACCACCCGACGTTCCGCCGCCGCCGCTTCTTCGAGGGGCGCCCGGTGCAGCGCGACGTCGGGGCGCCGATCCAGGACATCGCGTGGCTGCGACCCGACGGCTCGCTCATGCAGCCCGACGACTGGGAGTCGGGGTTCGGGCGCGCCGTCGGCGTGTTCCTCAACGGTCAGGGCATCCGCGAGAAGGACCGGCGGGGCGACCCGATCCGTGACCGCCACTTCATCGTCCTGTTCAACGCCGGCGACGACATCATCGACTTCCACATCCCCGTCGTGGAGTACAGCCCGGACTGGGAGGTCGTGATCGACACCGCCGGGGAGCGGGCCGATTCGCCCCTGGTGAGGCCCGGCGACACGGTGCGCCTGGCGGCCAAGTCGCTGATCGTGCTCAGCGAGCACCCGCGCGTGGAGCGTGAAGCGGATCACTCCGTCGCGGCATCGCTCGCGGCGCTCGCCGGCGCCGCGACGCCCGCGCACGCTCCGAGCGCGGAGCTGCGCACCTGACCGCGGCCGCGGTTCAGGAGCGGCCGCGGATCAGGAGACGCCGAGCCAGGACCGGTCGGTCAGCACGATGGGGCCGTCCTCGGTGATCGCGACGGTGTGCTCCGCGTGCGCACCGCGCGAGCCGTCCACCGAGCGCAGCGTCCAGCCGTCCGGGTCGGTCACGAGCTCGTCCGTCGTCTGCAGGAACCACGGCTCCAGGGCCAAAACGAGTCCGGCGCGCAAGGGGTAGCCGCGACCCGCCTTGCCGTCGTTGGGGACGTGGGGGTCGCCGTGCATGATGCGGCCGACCCCGTGTCCGCCGAAGTCGGTGTTGATGGAGTAGCCGTCGCCGTGGGCCACGTGCGCGATCGCGGCCGAGATGTCGCCGATGCGGTTGCCGACGGTCGCCGTCCGGATGGCGGCATCCAGAGCCCGTTCGGTCGTGTCGATGAGCGCGAGATCCTCGTCACGGGGCGTGCCCACGACGAACGAGACTGCCGAGTCGGCGACCCAGCCGTCGACCGACACGGCGAAGTCCAGCGAGACGAGGTCGCCGTCGCGCAGCGCGTAGTCGAAGGGCAGGCCGTGCAGCACGGCATCGTTCACCGAGGTGCAGATCACCTTCCCGAACGGGCTCGCTCCGAAGGACGGGTGATAGTCGATGTAGCAGGACTCGGCGCCCGCGCGGCGGATCAGATCGTGCGCGCGGCGGTCGATCGCCAGGAGGTTCGTGCCCACCTTGGTCTCGTCGCGCAGAGTCGCCAGCGTCTCGGCGACGAATCGCCCGGCGGGCTTCATCGCCTCGATCTCGGCAGGGGTGCGCAACTCGATCATGGGTGTTCCTCTCGTTTCTCAGACCATTCTGCCGGGCGCGGGACGGCCTGGCTGGGAGGATCCTCCGCGGCGCGCGGGACCGGTGCCGTCGCGACCGGGAGCGGCGTAGCATCAAGGCATGTGGCTGCGTCGTGCGTTCTTCGGCTGGCTGATCCCCGCGGCCTTCCTGCTCCCGCTGTGGCTGTTCGTCGGCTGGGCCGTGTTCAACGCCGGCGGATGGGCGTTCCTGTGGGTGCTGTTCCTGGCCATCCCCGGGGTGTTCGTCTGGCAGCTGATCCTCACTCTGCTGGTGCGTGCGCGGGGGACCGTCCGCGCACAGCGTGCGGTGTCGTGGTGGGACGTGCTCGGCTTCACGGTGTGGCACGGCCTGGTGATCTCGCTCGGCTTCTTCGTCCAGTCGTGGTGGGCGCCGGTGATGGTCGTCGCGGTGCTCGCCGGGATCGCCCTGTTCTGGCTCGCGCTGTGGCAGCTGTGGAGTGAGGCGCGCCCCTCCCGGGTCGTCCTGCACACGACGGAAGGCGTCGCCTACATCCCGGCGCCGCAGGAGGCGGCCGACGGGCCGACGGCAGCGGCGCGCGAAGTCATCGTCATCACCGAGAAGCAGGCACCGCCCGCCGGCTGAGGCGTTTTGGCGAGGTGCTGCATCCGTGGCACAATGGTTGTTTGTGCCCTGACCGGTTCTGCCTCAGGGGAATCAGCTGGACGGCGTCACGCCGAAGGCCTGCGGCACACCGAATCCTTTCAGAACACTTCCCGCGGTCGACCTGTGGCGGCCGCAGAGAGAGACGATCATGCAGATCCTCGACGCCGTCGACGCGGCTTCGCTCCGCTCCGACATCCCCGCCTTCGACGCCGGTGACACCGTCAAGGTGCACGTCAACATCACCGAGGGCAACCGCTCCCGCATCCAGGTCTTCCAGGGCGTCGTCATCGGCCGCTCGGGCGACGGCGTGCGCGAGACCTTCACGGTCCGCAAGATCAGCTTCCAGGTCGGCGTGGAGCGCACCTTCCCGGTGCACTCGCCGGTCATCGACCACATCGAGGTCGTGACCCGTGGTGACGTCCGCCGCGCCAAGCTCTACTACCTCCGCAACCTCCGCGGCAAGAAGGCCCGCATCAAGGAGAAGCGCGACTACTGATACGTCGTCGCGTGCGCGCATCGAAGCCCCGGACCGCTGGTCCGGGGCTTCGATCGTTTCCGGGTATGCGTCGACGTGCGGCAACCGCCCCGGAGTGTGTCACCCTTGAAGACGGGCTCGCCGACGGTCGGCGCCCGCGGAGGAACTCGATGACGACTGAGAAGTCGGCCCCGGCCGAACCGTCGCCCACCGCCGGCACCGACACGGCGGCGACGGTGCAGCCGCGGCGGCGCGGGTGGCTGATCTTCCTCCGCGACGTCGTCGTGATCATCCTGATCGCGGTCCTCGTCTCGCTCGTGGTCAAGACGTTCCTGGTCCGCTCGTTCTACATCCCGTCCGGCTCGATGGAGGACACGCTCCTCATCAAGGACCGCATCCTCGTCGACGAGATCACCCCGCGCTTCGGCGGGTACGAGCGCGGCGACATCGTCGTGTTCCGGGATCCGGGCGGATGGCTGCCGCCGAATCCCGAGCCGGCGCGACCGCCCGTCGTCGAGGCGTTCGAGTGGGTGCTGTCGCTCGTGGGTCTCGCCGCTCCCGACAGCGACGACCATCTGGTCAAGCGCGTCATCGGGATCCCGGGCGATCATGTCGTGTGCTGCAACGCCATCGGCCAGATCACCGTCAACGGGGTGCCCATCGACGAGACCGCCTACATCAACGTGGATGCCGGCGACCCGGCATCCGCGGAGTCCTTCGACGTCACGGTCCCCGCGGGCTCGCTGTGGATGCTGGGCGACAACCGCAACAAGTCCGCCGACTCGCGATTCCACATGGACGAGCCGGGCAAGGGGTTCGTGCCCATCGACAACGTCGTCGGGCGTGCGTTCCTGATCACCTGGCCGTTCGACCGCTTCGGGGTGCTCGACTTCCATCACGACGTCTTCGCCGGCGTACCGGCGCCCGAGGGAGGCGACGGCTCGAAATGACCGTCGTCGAGCCACGGCTCACGCTGGAGAGACGCCTGCTGCGCGAGCACACGCTCGTCATCGCGTGCGACGAGGTGGGTCGCGGTGCGCTCGCGGGACCGGTCGCCGTCGGCGCGGCAGTGGTGGATGCCCCGCGCTCGCGCAAGCGCGTGCCGCAGGGATTGCGTGACTCGAAGCTCGTGCCCGAGCTGCGCCGTCCCGAGGTGGCTGCGCGTGCGGCCTCGTGGGTGGCCGCGAGCGCCGTGGGATGGGCGAGCTCGCAGGAGATCGACGAGATCGGCATCATGCGCGCACTCGGCCTCGCCTCGGTGCGCGCCTTGGCCGAACTCCGCAGTCAGGGCGTCGTGGTCGAGGACGCGATCGTCATCCTCGACGGCAACTACGACTACATCTCGCCCGCGGGCGAGTGGGCGCTCACGATCCGTCCGGTGATCAAGGCCGACCGCGACTGCGCGTCGGCGGCCGCCGCGTCGGTGATCGCGAAGGTCGCCCGTGACGGCCTCATGGCCGAGCTGCACGACGAGCTCCCCGCTTACGAATGGGCGCGCAACAAGGGCTACGCGAGTCCTGAGCACCGCGCAGCGATCCGTGCGCATGGGATCAGCAGGCACCACCGCGCCTCGTGGTCGATCGCCGAGGCGCCGACGCTCTTCTGAGAGCGGCGTTCGCGGGCCGCGGACGCGGGGGCGCGGCATCCGCTCTCCGCCCTAGGATGGAAGCACCATGGACGACGAGGTGTTCGAAGACTACGACCGAGAGCTCGAGCTCGCCCTGTACCGCGAGTACCGCGACGTCGTATCGCAGTTCCAGTACGTGATCGAGACCGAACGGCGGTTCTACCTCGCGAACGAGGTCAACGTCGTGCGCCGCGACACCGAGCACGATTTCTACTTCGAGATCTCTATGTCGGACGTGTGGGTCTGGGACATCTACCGCGCCGACCGGTTCGTCAAGGCCGTCCGCGTGCTGACGTTCAAGGACGTCAACGTCGAGGAGCTCACCCGCCGGGACTTCCACCTTCCCGAAGAGCTGTCGCTCGACACCTGACCCTTCCTCCCCAGCCGGGCCCCCTGGCCCGTTTCCGGGGGTTGTCAACGGATGCCGCCACCCGGCGTCCGCGGGGCGCGCCTTCCGCGCGACGATGCCGGAATGGCAGAGAAGGACGAACTCGGGCGCGCGGGCGAGGATCGCGCAGCCCGCTACTTCACGGGACTCGGGTACGAGGTCCTCGCGCGCAACTGGCGGTGCGGCGCCGGCGAGATCGACCTCGTCGCGGCGGATGCGAAGCACGTCGTCGTGGTCGAGGTCAAGACGCGGCGGGGCGAGGCCTTCGGCCACCCGTTCGAAGCTCTCGACGCACGCAAGCGGGCCCGGCTGTGGCGCCTGGCGGTCGCCTGGGCGGCAGAGAACCGCGACGTGCTGCAGGGGCGCCGGCTGCGCATCGACGCGATCGGGATCGTCGGACCTCAGCCGCACTCGGCGCCGCTCGAGCACCTCGTCGATGTGGAGGTGCCGTGAGCGTCGCGCGGACCTGGGCCGTGTCGCTCGTGGGCGCCGAGGGCGAGGTCGTCGAGGTCGAGGCCGACCTGTCGAACCAGCAGCCCGACTTCCGGATCATCGGGCTGGGCGACAAAGCGCTGGGCGAGGCGGTGCAGCGCGTGCACAACGCCTGCGCGAACAGCGGCATCCCGCTTCCGCGGCGACGGCTGACCGTGAACCTCTCGCCGGCGAGCCTGCCCAAGCAGGGTTCGGGCTTCGACATCGCGATCGCGGTCGCGTCGCTCGCCACCGAGCCGGGAATGGATGCCGCCTCCCTCGCCTCGACCGTCCACATCGGCGAGCTGGGGCTCGACGGGCGTCTGCGGCCCGTCGCAGGCGTGCTCCCCGCGGTGGCAGCCGCCCGTCGCGCCGGGCACCGACGGGTGGTCGTGCCGTTCGCCAACGGTCCCGAAGCGACGCTCGTGGACGGGGTGGAGGTGCTGGCGGCGACGAATCTGGCCCAGGTGGTCTCGTGGCACGGCGGTGAGGTGGAGGTGCCCGACGACGAGCCGGTCGAGCTGCCGGAGGAGGAGGCCGCGCGGGACGACGCGGTCGATCTCTCCGACGTCATCGGGCAGCGCGACGCCGTCGAAGCGCTCATCGTCGCCGCCGCCGGAGGACACCACCTGCTCATGTGCGGCCCGCCCGGGGCAGGCAAGACCATGCTCGCGCGCCGGCTGCCCGGCATCCTTCCCGAGCTCGACGACCGGGCAGCCCTCGCGAGCGCGTCGATCCGCAGCCTGTCGGGGGTGCGCGTCGTCGAGCTGTCGCGCACACCGCCCTTCGAGGCCCCCCACCACAGCGCATCCGTCGCCGCGCTCGTCGGCGGCGGATCGCGCGTCGTCCGCCCCGGTGCGATCGCGCGTGCGAGCGAGGGCGTGCTGTTCCTCGACGAGGCCGGCGAGTTCCCGGCCTCGGTGCTCGACGCCCTGCGCCAGCCGCTCGAGACCGGCACCATCGCCATCCACCGCGCCGGCGCCCATGCCGAGTACCCGGCGAGATTCCAGCTGGTCCTCGCCACGAATCCCTGCCCGTGCGGTGATTACGGCATCCGGGGCGGGGACTGCTCGTGCCCGCCCGCGGCGATCCGGCGCTACCTCGGTCGCCTCTCGGGGCCGCTGCTGGATCGGATGGACATCGAGCTGACGCTGTCGCGTGTCTCGGTCGCGCAGCGCGACGCGGCGCCGGTCACCTCGACGGCGGTCGCCCGCGACCGCGTGGCGGCGGCCCGCGAGCGGGCGCGGCAGCGTCTGCAGGGCACGGCATGGCGGGTCAACGCCGATGTGCCCGGAGTGTGGCTGCGCGAGGGCCCGTCGGCTCCACCGCCGCATGTGCGCCGCCCTCTGGATGCCGCACTCAGCCGCGGCACCATCACGCTGCGCGGCTACGATCGCGTGCTGCGCGTGGCATGGACCATCGCAGACATCGAGGGACGAGCCCAGCTGAGCGCCGATCACATCGGGCGCGCGCTGTACCTCAAGAAGGGGATCGCACTGTGACCGGCTTCGATCTGTCGGTCGGGGCGGCGCGTGCGGCCTTCGCCCCGCTCGGGCTCGATCTGTCCGACGAGGAGGCGCTGTATCGCCACACCGTCGCCGTCTGGTGCCAGCTGGTGGAACCGGGGGATTCCGCCGCGGGTCGCGTCGTGGCATCCCTCGGACCCGTCGAGGCCCTCGCTCGTCTCGCTGCCGCTTCCCCGTTCGCCGAACTCACGGCGCGAGAGGACTCCGACGCGCGCAAGCGATGGATGCCTCGCCTGTCGGCGCGGGCGGTCTCCGACACCCTGCGCATCGCGGGCGCCCGCGGGGTGCGGCTGGTGACGCGCCACGATCCGGTGTGGCCCCAGCAGCTCGACGACCTCGGCCCCCACGCCCCGATGTGCCTCTGGGTGCGGGGCGATGCCGCAGCCCTCGCACGGCTGGATCCCTCCGTCGCCGTCGTGGGAGCGCGAGCGGCATCCGGATACGGCGATCTGGTGGCTCGCGAGCTCGCCGCCGAACTCGCGGGGTCAGGGATCCCCGTCGTCTCGGGCGGCGCCTACGGCATCGACGGCGCGGCGCACCGCGCAGCGCTCAGTGCCGGAGGACTCACGGTCGCGCTGCTCGCCGGCGGTGCGGAGCGCGCATATCCCGCCGGGCACACCCAGCTGATCGATCACATCGCCGCCACCGGGATCGTGGCGAGCGAAGTGCCTTGCGGTTCGGCGCCCACGAAATGGAGGTTCCTGCAGCGGAACCGGCTCATCGCCGCACTGTCGACCGCCACGGTCGTCGTCGAGGCCGGTTGGCGGAGCGGATCCTTGAACACCGCCGGACACGCCGCTGCCCTCGGCCGCGGCCTGGGCGCGGTGCCCGGACCGATCACGTCCCCCGGATCCGCGGGCACGCACCGGCTCATCCGCGACTACGGCGGCGCAGCGTGCATCACGAGCCCGGACGATGTGCGTGAGCTGCTCGGGCTCGCCGCCGCCTCGCGCGGCGACGGCGGGCCCACACCGCGCGCGGGAGGCGCTGCCGAACGCGCCGAGGACCGCGGCCGCACCGACGACACCACGCGTGTGAGGGACGCGCTCAGCGCCCGGATCGGGCGGGACGCGGACGATGTCGCCCGCCGGGCCGGCATGGCCGTCGACGAGGTGCAGGCGATGCTCGGCCTGCTGCGGCTCGAAGGGGCGGTCCTCGTGGGTGCCGACGGATGGCGGCTGGCCGCCCTTCACGGGTGATCGCGTGGGGCACCGGTGCGCCGCGGGCCTCGGGCGTCGCGCACGCGGCAAGCTGGAGCCATGAGGATCGCCGAGGCCGCCGAGGCGTACCTGCGCCACCTCGACCAGGTGCGCCGGCTGTCGCCCGCGACCGTCCGCGCCTACCGGTCCGACCTCGCGGGCCTCGAAGCCGCGTGCGGCGACGTGGACCTCGCCGACGTGGACCTGGAGACACTGCGGGACTGGCTCTGGCAGGCGGTGGAACGCGGCGACAGCCGCGCGACCATCGCACGGCGCACGGCGGCCGTGCGCGGCTTCTTCGCCTGGGCCACCGAGACCGACGCCATCGAGACCGACCCCAGTCTGAGGCTCGTCTCGCCGAAGCGGGGCAAGACCCTCCCCAAGGTGGCGACAGCCCAGACTCTCGACGGGGTGCTCGCGCAGTTGGCGCAGGCGGCCGTGGACGGAGACCCGGCGGCGCTCCGCGACCATGCCGTGCTCGAGCTGCTGTACGGCGCGGCCGTGCGCGTATCCGAGCTGTGCGGGCTCGACATCGATGACCTCGACCCGGATCGACGCACCGTGCGGGTCCTCGGCAAAGGCGCGAAGGAGCGCGTGGTGCCCTTCGGCCTGCCCGCGCTGCGTGCGGTGGAGGCGTACCTGGTGCGCGGCCGGCCGGCTCTCGCGGCGCGGGCCGACGAGCTCGACGCCGCGGCGGCATCCGCGCTGTTCCTCGGCGCGCGGGGGAGACGGCTCGGACCCCGCGCCGTGTACGACCTCGTCTCGCGTCGCCTCGGACCGGAGCTGGGGGCGCAGGTCGGGCCGCACGCGCTCCGGCACTCCGCGGCCACCCATCTGCTCGACGGGGGAGCGGACCTGCGGGCGGTGCAGGAGATCCTCGGCCACGCGAGCCTGGGCACGACGCAGATCTACACGCACGTGTCGAGTGAGCGTCTGACGGCCACCTACCGCCTGGCGCACCCGCGCGCCTGACCCGCGTCAGCAGCAGGGCAGCAGCACCGCGCGCGGAACCCCGCCCAGCAGTACGAGTGGATTGATGTACTCGCCGTGCAGTCGTACCCCGAAATGCAGCGCGCCGGGCTCCGCGTGGCCTCCCAGCGACAGGGTGCCGACCGGATCCCCGCGTCCGACCGGTGTGCCCGCCGTCATTGCGGTGTCGATCGGCTCCAGCGTCGTCACGAGTCCGTCCCCGTGGTCGATCGTGAGGATGCCGCGCCCCGCGACCTGACCCGCGAACGCGACGATCCCCGCCGCCGGTGCCACGAGCCCGTCGCCGCCCAGCGGCGTCAGATCGAGCCCGCGGTGCCCCGGGCCGTAGTCGTGGGGCGGGGCGACGAAGGGGCGATCCAGGCGGAACGGACTGGCCGGCCACACCCAAGCCGCCACGCTCGGTTCCACGGAAGCGGGCACCACGGCGACAGCGCCGTCCGGAGCGCCCGCTCCCGACGCCACGAGAAGCGCCAGCAGGCCGGCGACGACCCGACGTCGTCGCTGCGCTGCGCGGGCGGATGAGGGGGTCATCGTCCGAGACTCGCGCAGTCCTCAGGGCGCGGCATCCCCGTCTCCCCACGCTGGGGAGAACCCGGATGCCGGCAGCCGTGGGGAGGAGGGTCGTGGGCGCCGCTCCTGGTACACTGGGTGTCGCACTCCGCATGTCGGAGTGACTCCGCGTGCCCACAGCGTGACGGATCTCGTCTCGAACGGGACGACGTCTGTGACGTGGCATCCATTCCCAACGGTCCTTGCGAGCGCATCACTGCGAACGCGGGGCGGGCATGTGCCGGGCACCAGGCTCGCCGGCCGTCGGTCGGCGCGAGACAACCGCAACAGGCGCTCCCCGCGCCAGAACAGGAGACCGGCCATGGCCGTCGTCACCATTCGCCAGCTGCTCGACAGCGGCGTCCACTTCGGACACCAGACCCGCCGGTGGAACCCGAAGGTCAAGCGCTTCATCCTCACCGAGCGCAGCGGCATCCACATCATCGACCTCCAGCAGTCGCTGACGTACATCGACAAGGCGTACGAGTTCGTCAAGGAGACGGTCGCCCACGGCGGCACCATCCTCTTCGTCGGCACCAAGAAGCAGGCGCAGGAAGTCATCGCCGAGCAGGCGACCCGCGT
>NZ_JBQCIP010000046.1:0-21420 GCF_051953575.1 Microbacterium sp. | reverse complement strand
TGCCGCGACTCGACGAATCCACTGCGTTCGACGACGGCGAGTTCCACGGCGTCGGCTGCGGCGAAGGTCTGCGGCACCCCGCAAGCCTACCGCCGACTCGGGTCGCCGCCGTCATGTCAGACTGTCCGCATGCTGGGTGAGCACCGATACACCGTCCGGAGCACATGGACCGGAGACCGAGGCACCGGCACGTCCGGCTATCGCGACTACGACCGGGCTGTGACGCTCGAGATCCCCGGCAAGCCGGCGGTGCTCGCGTCGTCCGACAAGCCCTTCCGCGGGGATCCGTCCCGCTGGAATCCCGAGGACCTGCTCTTGGCCGCGCTCAGCGAGTGCCACCTGCTGTCGTACCTGCACGCGTGCGTGCAGGCCGGTGTGGTCGTCGTCGGCTACGAGGACGAGGCATCCGGCCTCATGGTCGAAGACGGCCGCGGGGGCGGTGCGTTCCGCGAGGTGATGCTGCGGCCCCGGGTGACGGTCGCCGACGCTTCGATGGTGGATGCCGCGGCCTCCGCGCATGCGCAGGCCCACGAGTGGTGCTTCATCGCGAACTCGGTGAACTTCCCGGTGCGCCACGAGGCGACGATCGTCGTCGCGGAGTGACCTCAGCGGCGCTCGTGGGGGAGCACCTGCTTGATCCGGTCGATCGGGTTCTGCGCCGGCACCTCGTTGTAGGCTCCCGCGAGCTCCTGACCTGAGAGGGCGTGGATCGCCGCCATGATCTCGTCGGTGGCGAGCCGTCGCGCCTTGCCCGACGTCGCCGGGCCGTGGTGCGCGAGGTCGATCGGCGCGCCGAACCGGACGGTCACCCGCGGCGTGCGCGAGGGCATCTTCGCGCCGACGGGCATGGCCTTGTCGGTGCCGACGAGGCCGACCGGAACGACCGGGGCGCCGGTCTGCAGCGCCAGGAAGGCGACGCCGGTGCGTCCCTTGTAAAGGCGGCCGTCCAGCGAGCGCGTGCCCTCGGGGTAGAGCGCGACCGCGCTGCCGTCGTCGAGCAGCTCCCGCTGCTGGTCGAGCGCGTCGAGCGCGGCCTGGCCGGCGCCGCGCTGCACGGGGATGGCGCCGATCGCGGTGAAGAACCAGCGGGACGCCGGCTTCTCGAAGTAGCTCGCCTTCGCGAGGAAGTGCACGGGCCGGGGAGCAGCGACGGGGATCGCGATCGAGTCGATGAACGACAGATGGTTGCTCGCGAAGATGACCGGCCCCGACTTCGGCACGTTGGCCTTGCCCTCGATCCGCGGGCGATAGACGACGCGAGCAAGTGGTGCCAGGATCAGACGGCCGAAGAAGTAGGTGAGCCCCATGCGCCGCGCCGGGATCACAGCCGGCGCCGTCGTCTCGGACTCGGAATCGACTTCGTCCGCGGTGTGGTCGGCGCCGGGAACGAGGTCAGAAGTCACCCGTAGAGGGTACTCCGGATTGCATTCCGGTAACGGCATGGCGCGTTCCGGCCCGACATAGGGAACATTCAGCACGGGCGGAGCAAAGATGCGAAAAGATGGAGGCTTCCCTGTCACCGACTCGAGGTTGTTCCGTGCGCATTCGACCGCTCGCCGCCCTTTCCGCCGCCGCGCTGTCGGCCGTCCTGCTCGCCGGCTGTGCTGCCTCGGGCACGCCTGACGCCGACTCGACGCCCACGCCGACCGCGACGTCCTCGAGTTGCGGCCTTGAGCCGAAGTCGGGTGCAGACTCCGACGCGGTGACCGTCTCGGGCACTGCCCCGAAGCTCTCCGCCCAGGCGCCCACGGACCTGAAGTTCACCGAGCTGCAGCGCACGACCGCCACGAAGGGCGACGGCGACGACCTCGCCACCGGCCAGCTCGTCTCGGGCCAGTACCTCGTGATCGACCCCACCACCGGTGAGGTCGCGATGGACTCGGCGACGACGTCGCCCGACGACTCGGGCCTCGTCCCGATCATCGTCGACCCCCAGAGCATCTTCGGCACCGGCGTCCTGTGCACGCCGCTCGGCTCGACCACGACGCTCACGATTCCCGGGTCGATGCTCAGCCAGGGCGCCTCGAACATCGTCGTGGTCATGCAGACGGTCGACCAACTGCCGACGACCGCCACCGGAGCCGCGCAGGAGCCGGTGGCCGGGATGCCGAAGGTGGAGCTCGCCGACGACGGCAAGCCGTCC
Organism: Microbacterium sp.; assembly: GCF_051953575.1. GTDB lineage: Bacteria > Actinomycetota > Actinomycetes > Actinomycetales > Microbacteriaceae > Microbacterium. The sequence continues at coordinate 19,277 of NZ_JBQCIP010000046.1, read as the reverse complement.
GTCACGATCCCCGACGCCGACCCGCCCACCGAGGTGCAGCTGGCGGACCTGAAGCTCGGCGACGGCCCCACCGTGGAGTCGGGTGACCAGGTGTTCGTGCAGTACATGGGCATCAAGTGGTCGGACGGCTCGGAGTTCGACTCCAGCTGGAGCAAGGGCGCCCCCGCCTCGTTCCAGACGACGGGCGTCGTCCAGGGCTTCCAGCAGGCGCTCGAGGGCCAGAAGGTCGGCTCGCAGGTCCTCGTGGTGATCCCCCCGGCTGCCGGCTACGGCGAGGGCGAGATCAACGACCAGGACCTCAAGGGCGAGACGCTCGTCTTCGTCATCGACATCCTCGGCGTCCAGCACACGCCGCAGCAGTAGGCGGCGGCCGCATCCGGCCTCGCGGGTAGGCTGGCCGGATGCGGCGCGTCCTCATCCTCGGCTCCACAGGATCCATCGGCACGCAGGCGCTCGACGTCGTGCGCGCCAACCCACGGCGGTTCGAGGTGGTCGGTCTCGCCGCGGGATCGGACCGCGCCGGTCTTGAGGCGCAGGCCGCCGAGTTCGGCGTCGAGAACACGGCTCTCGGAGCGGTCGAGGCGGAGCAGCTGGTGCGCGACGTCGAGGCCGACGTGGTGCTCAACGGCATCACCGGCTCGGTCGGGCTCGGCCCGACCCTCGCCGCGCTGGAGACGGGCCGCACCCTGGCGCTGGCCAACAAGGAGTCGCTCATCGTCGGCGGCGACCTCGTCACCGCGCTCGCGCGTCCGGGCCAGATCGTCCCCGTGGACTCCGAGCACTCGGCGATCGCGCAGGCGCTGCGATCGGGGGAGCGCCACGAGGTCCGCCGGCTCGTGCTGACGGCATCCGGGGGTCCTTTCCGCGGTCGCAGCCGGGCATCCCTCGAAGACGTCACGCCCGCCGAGGCGCTGGCGCACCCCACGTGGGACATGGGCCGCGTGGTGACGACCAATTCGGCGACGCTCGTCAACAAGGGCCTCGAGGTGATCGAGGCGCATCTGCTGTTCGGTGTGCCGTACGCCGAGATCGACGTCGTCGTGCATCCGCAGTCGATTGTGCACTCGATGGTGGAGTTCGTCGACGGGTCGACCATCGCCCAGGCGTCGCCCCCCGACATGCGGCTGCCGATCTCGCTCGGTCTCGACTGGCCGAACCGGGTCGCGGGCGTCGGCGCGCCGCTGGACTGGACGAAGGCCACGTCGTGGACGTTCGAGCCGCTCGACGACGCCGCGTTCCCGGCGGTGCGCCTGGCCAAGCAGGTCGGACGCGCGGGCGGGACCTATCCCGCCGTGTTCAACGCGGCCAACGAGCAGGCCGTGGACGCCTTCCACGAGGGGCGGCTGAGCTTCCTCGGCATCGTCGAGACGGTCGCCCGGGTCGTCGACGCGCACGAGGCGCCGGACGCCCTCACCCGCGAGGCGCTCGCCGACGCCGAGGCGTGGGCCCGCCGCGCAGCCGACAAGGCCATCGCGGCGGCATCCTGAGCCCACGGGATCCGCGGAAGGGTACAGTTCCGCCGCGGAACCGTACCCTTTCGCGGATCCCGGGAGGGGCCGGGGATGCCGGAGCTCAGGCCTCTGGGTAGACCGGGCGCAGGGGATCGGATGCCGGCGTCTCGTCGTCCGGGTACGGCACCGGCCAGTGCGGCTCGGGGACCGGCCAGCCGGCATCGCGCAGGGCGCGACGGGCGAGCTCACGTGCCGAATAGGGCGTGCGGACGCCGCGGATGTCGCGGTAGTCCTGGTGGCCGGGGCCGATCCACAGGATCGCGTCGCCGTCGCCGACGAGCGCGACGGCCTCGATGATCGCCCGCTCGGGCGGTGAGAACTCCAGGATCTCGGCGTCCGGCCGGGCGCGGCGGGCCCCCTCGATCAGCGTCGCGCGGATCGCGTCGGGGTCCTCGAAGCGAGGGTGGTGGTCGGTGATGACGAGGATGTCGCTGCCTTCGACGGCCGTGCGGCCCATATCGTGGCGCTTGGTCGCGTCGCGGTCGCCGTCCGCGCCCATCACCATGACGACCTTGCCGGGGGTGACCCGCCGCACGGCGGCGAGCGTCTTCTCGAACGCGTCGGGGGAGTGGCCGAAGTCGACGTAGACGGCCGGCCCGGCATCTCCCGAGACGAGCTGGGTGCGTCCGGGCAGGTACGCGTCGATGCGCCCGCCGTCGAGCGCCTCGACGAGACGTTCCCAGGCGTAGCCGCCTTCGAGGATCATGACGATCGCAAGGCCGGCGTTGGCGGCCATGTGGCGCCCGATCACCGGGACGAGGGTCGTGAGCGTCCGGCCGTCGCGCGCCGTGAGGCGGAACTCGGTGCCGATCTGACGCTCGTCGATGATCTCGACGACCCAGTCGGCGGCGGCTGCGGCATCCCGGTCCGAAGCGAGGTCGGGCGTGCCCACCGTGACCGTCGGCACCTCGCTGCGGGCGACGACCTCGGCTCCGGGCGCCGAGTCGACGCAGACGACGGCCCGGCGCGAGCGGTCGGCGCGGAACAGCGGCAGCTTCGCCTCGAAGTACTCGCGCATGTCGGCGTAGTCGTCGAGGTGGTCGTGGGTGAGGTTGGTGAACCCGGCGACGTCGAAGACGATGCCGTCGACGCGGCGGCGGCTGAGCGCCTGGGCGCTGACCTCGACGGCGACCGCCTCGACCCCGCGCTCGCGCATGAGGGCGAGGAGGGCGTGCATCTCGTATGCCTCGGGCGTCGTGAGGCGCGACACGATCGTCTGACCGGCGATGTGGCGCTCGGCGGTCGACGACAGGCCGGTCGTCACGCCCAGCTGGCCGAGGATGCCCTCGAGCAGGTGCGACACGCTGGTCTTGCCGTTGGTGCCCGTCGTGCCGAACAGCGTCGGCAGCCGGTCGTCGCGGCCCGTGCTGTACACCCACGCCGACAGGTCGCCGAGGAGCGCACGCGGGTCGTCGACCACGAGCACCGGCAGTCCGGTCGCTTCGGCGGCGTCTGCGCCGGCGGCGTCGGTCACGACCGCGACGGCGCCCTTGTCGGCGGCGGCCTTGGCGAACTCTGCGCCGTGGCGGTTCACCCCCTGCACGGCGACGAACACGTCACCGGGACGCAGGTCCGCGGTCGCGAGGGTGAGGCCGGTCAGCATCGCGCCCTCGACGTCGCCGCGCACGTCGGCGGCGAAGCGCGTCGCGAGATCCGCGACGGAGTGGGTCGGCGGCGCGTCGGGGCGGAGTACCGGGGGCAGGTTCGAAGGCGCGTCGGTCGGCATGGCGCATCCATCTTCGCACGGCGCCCGCCCCGTGCGCGGGCGGGCGCCATGGCCGAGCGATCAGGCGCGGCGTCGACCCCGCACCAGCACGACGATCAGTGCGGCGATGCCGGCGACCAGGCCGCCCGCGGCGAGCCAGCGTGCGACGGGGTCGGCGGGATCTCCGGATGCCGCAGCCGCTGCCTCATGGTCGTCGGCGGCATCCGCTCCACCGCCGTGGTGGCCGTCTTCGGCGTCCGCCACCGCACCCACGGTCACGACCGGCGCCGGTGCGTCGAGCTCCTCGGGATCCTGGTCGTCGGCGGCGATCTGCGTCCACGCGGTCTCGCCGACCGCGCACGTCTGCGTCACCGGGAAGGCCAGTGCGGAGTCGGCGGCCGATTCCGCGAACAGCACATCCATCGCGACGGACGCCTTCAGCGCGTCCTCGACGGGGGTGTCGGGCGTGTAGACGACGCGCGTGGGCACGCCGTTCGTGCCGAGCTCTCGCGTGATGGTCCAGCCGCCCTGGACGACCGGCGTGGCGTTGGCCACTCCGTCGGGGATGTCGATCGCGAGAGCCGTCGTGGGCGAGCCGTCGCAGCCGTGCGCGAACGAGAACGTGATCGTCTCGGTGGCGCCGGCCGCGGCCGTCTCGGGATCGACGTGCACGTGTGCGGATGCGGCCAACGGTGCGCCGAGGGCGAGCGTGAGGCCGGTGCCGAGGGCGACCGCACCGAGGGTGAGGGCACGGCGGGGGGAGCGGGTGATGGTGGTGGTCATGTCTTTCGTCCTTCGTCTTCGGCGCACGACGGAGCTGCCGTGCGCGCGGCGGAGATCGCCGTCCGGGCGGGCGCCCGGACGGTGCGAGGCGACGCTCAGTGCGTCGCGGTGACGAAGGCCGGAGGTCCGCGGCGGGACAGGCCGGACAGCACCGCCCGCGCCGGGCGGATCGTGCGCTCGCGGTCCGGCGTGACGAGCGCGGGGACGGGCGGTGCGGGCAGGACGACGCGGGCGCGCGCGAGCACCGAACGGATGCCGCGCCCCAGGGCGCGCAGCATCCGCTCGCCGCCGTACAGCCCGGCGACCGTCGCCAGCGCCGCGAGCGCGTGCGCCAAGACCATCGGGGCGTCGGGGAGCGCGACCGGCGCGATGCCGCCGGCGAGCACCATCGTGTGATGGGAATGCGGCGCGGATGGATCGGCGCCCGCGGTGATCGCGAACGCGAGATGGAAGAGCGCCTGGCCGGCGAGCACGACGGCCCCGATGCGCCAGGCCGACAGACGCCGCCCGACGACCGCCACACCGAACGGTGCGGCGAGGATCCCGACGGCGGCGACGAGCGACGGCGCGGGGGCGCCTCCGCCGGCGAGCGTGTGGGCGGTCGCGGCGACCACGGTCGCGACCCACGCGGCAGCGGTGCCGCGCAGCGCACGGACGTGGCGTGGCGTCACGGCTCCTCGCTTCTATCGACCGGCTGCCTGCCCCTGAGCCTACGCGAGACCGTCACACCCAACTCAAAGGCTGGCGCGGGTACCGTGATCTCGTGGAGATCCTCGCCTTCGTCGTCGGTGTCGCCCTCATGGTCGTGGGCCTGGCGGTGTCGATCGCGCTCCATGAGCTCGGCCACCTGTGGCCCGCCAAGAAGTTCGGCGTGCGCGTCGGCCAGTACATGATCGGGTTCGGCCCCACCCTGTGGTCGCGCCGGCGCGGCGAGACGCAGTACGGGTTCAAGGCCATCCCTCTCGGCGGCTACATCTCGATGGCGGGCATGTACCCGCCGTCCCCGGCCCTGCAGCAGGCCGAGAGCCGCAGCGGACGCGCGGCCGGGGGCTTCTTCGCCACGATGGTGCAGGATGCCCGAGACGCCAACGACGACACCCTGCGCGGCGACGGCGACACCCGTGTCTTCTACCGTCTGCCGATCTACAAGCGCATCATCGTGATGCTCGGCGGACCGCTCATGAACTTCCTGTTCGCGGTCGTGCTCTTCACCGTCCTGTTCTCGGGCATCGGGCTGCAGACGGCCACGACCACGGTCTCGCGCCTGTCGGAGTGCGTGCCGTCGACGACGACGAGCGAGTGCACGTCCTCCGACCCCACCGCCCCCGCGGCGGCGGCCGGCATCGAGCCCGGCGACACCATCGTGTCGATCGACGGGGAGCCGGTGACCGGCTTCGCCGAGGCATCCGCCATCATCCGCTCGTCTCCGGGCGAGCAGCTGCGGTTCGTCATCGAGCGCGACGGCGAGCAGCACACCGTCCAGGTGACGCCCGCCACCGTCGAGACCACCGTGACGGCGGCCGATGGGACCACCTCGACCCAGGAGGTCGGCTTCGTGGGCATCGGCCCCACGGTCGAGTACGTGAAGCAGCCGATCTGGGCGGGCCCGCAGGCCGCGGTGCAGAACGTGGGTGCAGTCGCCGGCATCATCTGGCAGCTGCCGGCGAAGGTGTGGAACACCGCGGTGGACCTGGTGACGGGCGAACCGCGCGACCCGAACGGGCCGCTCAGCATCGTGGGCGCCGGCCGCCTGTCGGGCGAGGTCGCGGCCGCCGACGCGCCGGTGCTCAACCGGGTCGCCGGATTCCTGTCGCTGCTCGCGTCGCTCAACATCGCGCTCTTCGTCTTCAACCTCATCCCGCTGCTCCCGCTGGACGGCGGACACATCGCGGTCGCGCTGTGGGAGGGCGTCAAGCGGGTGTGGGCGAAGATCTTCCGCCGTCCTCCGCCGAAGCCGGTCGATGCCACGAAGCTCGTGCCTCTCACGTTCATCGTCGTCATCGCGCTGATCGCGATGGGCGCCGTGCTCGTGCTCGCCGACATCTTCAATCCGGTGACGCTCGGCTGACACCTGTGGGTATTTTCGGCGCCGCTGTCGAGAACGCCCTTGTCCGTTCGCTGTGGGGATGAAACGGTTCCCCTGACGAAAGGACACGGGCCATGAAGTACGTCATCATGTTCACCTCGACCCCGGAGCTCGACGCGGCTGTGCCCGAGGAGCGTGCCAAGGAGGTCTACGGGCGCATCTGGGAGTGGTTCCAGACGAACTCCGATCAGATCGCCGACGGCGGCGCCGAGCTGCTGCCGGTCTCGACGGCCACGACCGTCAAGCATGGGCCCGACGGCCCCGTCGTCGTCGACGGCCCGTTCTCGGAGGCCAAGGAGGTCATCGGCGGCTTCAGCGTGATCGACGTCCCCGACCTCGACGCCGCCATCGCCCTCGTCAAGACATGGCCGTCGATGGAGCTGCCGGGGATCGCGATCGAGATCCGCCCGATGGTGACCGACTACAGCCAGTTCGAGTGATGACCGGATCGGATGCCGCCGCCCCGGACGAACCGGCGTCCGCGCACGCCGGGGCGGCGGCATCCGATCGCCTCCTCGCCGGCGTCGTGCGCGAGGAGTCCGCTCGCATCACGGCGGCGCTGACGGTGTCGTTCGGAAGCTTCGACGTGGCCGAGGACGCCGTCGCGGAGGCTGTCGAGGAGGCCCTCAGGGAGTGGCGGCGGCGTGGCATCCCGCCGAAGCCCGGCGCCTGGCTGATGCAGGCGGCGCGCCACAACGCGCTCGACCGGGTGCGGCGGGCGCGCGTGCTGCGCGACAAGGTGGCGCTGCTGCCGGATCCGGCGCAGGGTGGTTCAGCCGGACCCGCTGACGAGCGGCTGCCGCTGCTGTTCGGCTGCTGTCACCCCGCCCTCGCCCCCGAGGCGCAGCTCGCCCTGACGCTCCGCGCCGTGTGCGGCCTGACGACGGCGCAGATCGCGCGCGCCACGTTCTCTACCGAGCCGGCGACCGGGCAACGCATCTCGCGGGCGAAGCGGAAGATCGCCGACAGCGGCATCCCACTGCGCGTGCCCTCAGGGCCGGATGCCGCGGCCCGCCTGGACCTCGTGCTGACGATCGTGTCGGTCATGTACAGCGAGGCGCACTTCCTGTCAGGAGCGGATGCCGCCGCCGACCGCGATCTCGCCGACGACGCCCTGTGGCTCGCCGAGGTGATCGCCGGGGCGCTCCCGCGGGCCGCGGAGGCGCACGGACTGCTGGCGCTGCTGCGGTTCCACCGGGCGCGGGAGTCGGCGCGGTCGGTCGACGGGGACCTCGTGCTGCTGGCCGATCAGGACCGCTCCCGGTGGGACGCGGCGCTGCTCGAGGGCGCGCGCGACGAGCTCGAACGCGCGGCGCGTCTGCGCCGGCCCGGGCGATGGCAGCTGCACGCGGCCATCGCCGCATGCCACGCCGACGCCCCGGATGTCGCCTCGACCGACTGGCTGCAGGTGCTCACGCTGTACGACATGCTGCTCGCCTACGACGACACACCGGTCGTGCGTCTCAACCGCGCCGTGGCCCTCGCCCGCGTCGCGGGTCCCGCTGCCGCGCTTGCCGAGGTCGACGCGCTCGCGGGCCCGCTCGCGCGCTCGCACCTGTGGCACGCGGTGCGGGCGTCGCTGCTGCGCGATCTCGGCCGCGACGACGACGCGCTGGCCGCGGACCTGCGCGCCCTGGAGCTCACGGCGAACGAGGCCGAACGGCGCCTGCTGGCTGCCCGCGCATCCCGCTGAGCGACAGCCTCGCCCCGGTTCCCCGGTTCGGGCGCCCGGCCGTCCTGCGGGGCCTGCAATGCGCGCCCCGAAGGACCGCGCCGCGCCCCGAACTCGAGGTTAAGGGCGGCCCGGCTCCGTCAGGCGGGCACCGGGGTGAGGGCCTGCTCTACCAGGCGCTGGAGCGTCGTCATGCCGTCGCGCGACAGGATCGACTCGAGGTGGCCCTGCACCGAGGCGAAGCCCGGCCCGCGGAGCGCATAGACGTCCCCGGTGGCGTCGGCGGCCACCTCGGCGTCGCCTGCCCTCGTCGTGCCGGCCGGCACCCGCGCGGTGAAGGTGTTGTAGAAGCCGATCGAGGCGGGTGTGCCGAACACGTCGACCGTCTTCTGCAGTCCCTGGTGCGGCGCGTCGAGGGGCGCGAGCCCGATGCCGAGCGAGTCCGCGAGGATCTGGTGGCTGAGGCATACCGCCAGCAGCGGCGCGCCGGCGGCGCGGCGCCGGCGCACCACGTCGCGCATGCGGCGGATGCGGGGGCTCGATGCATCCCGGGGGTCGCCCGGTCCGGGACCCGACACGAGCAGTTCGGCGGCGTCGACCTGCGCGTCGGTGACCTCGTTCCACGGGACGATCTCGACGTCGAGGCCGAGGTGGCGCAGCTGATGCGCCAGCATCGTCGTGAAGCGGTCCTCGGCATCCACGACCAGAGCGGAGCGGCCGGCGAACGGCGCCGGACCCGTGGTGCCCTGCGGGTTCAGCCAGAACTCGGCGAGACGGGCGTTGCGCGAGGCCAGCAGCCGGGCGATCTGCGGGTCGTCGGCCAGGCGGCGCGGGGCAGCGGCGGGCGCGTCCTCGTCGATCTCGGCGACGCCGCCCGCGACGGCGTCGAGCACGGCGGCCCCACCGGCCTCGGGGGCGTCGCCGGCGGCGCGCTCGGCAGCGATGTCACGCGGAACGGCGCCGATCGCGCCGAGGACCCCCGCCGCCTTGCCGTGGGTCTCGCCCACCTCGCCGTAGGGGTCGGAGTGACGCACCAGCGTGGCGCCGACCGGGACGCGCAGCCGCCCGTCCTGCAGGTACGCCGTGCGGATCAGGATGGGCGCGTCGAGGTCGTGCGTCGGCTCGTCGGCCAGGAGGGTCTCTCGGGGCGTGAACAGCGCGGCCACGCCGGAGTAATACCCCCGCGGCGACGTCTCGTGGCGCGTGATGACCGTGCACGCGTTCTGCATCGGCGAGCCGGTCACCGTCGGGGCGAACATCGTCTCTCGCAGGATGTCGCGCGGGTCGAGCCTGCTGCGGCCGCGCAGCACGTACTCCGTGTGGGTGAGGCGCGACATCTCCTTGAGGTGCGGGCCGGTGATCCGGCCGCCGTCGGAGCACACGGCGCTCATCATCTTGAGCTCCTCGTCGACGACCATGAAGAGCTCCTCGGTCTCTTTCGTCGACCGCAGGAACTCGGTGAGGGTCTCGACCGTCGCACCGCCGGCGGGGTGGCGGAAGGTGCCCGAGATGGGGTTCATCGTGACGACGCCGTCGCGCGCGCTGACGTGCGCCTCGGGGCTCGCGCCGACGGCGACGTGGCCCGGGGTGACGACCGCGAAGGTCCAGTACGCGCCCCGCTCGTGCTCGAGCAGCGCCCGGAACCACGTGAGGGCGGCGGTGGCGGCATCCGTCGACACGCCCGCGGTGAAGTCGCGCCGGATCACGAAGTTGGCCCCCTCGCCACGGCCGATCTCGTCGGCGATGACGCGGCGCACGATGTCGGCGTAGTCCTCGTCGGCGATGTCGAAGCCGGGGTCGTCGAGCGCGATCGGCTCGGCCGGCAGCAGGGCGAGGGCGTCGTCGCGGGGGACCGAGGCGCGGTCGGTCACGACGAGGCAGCGCAGCGGCGCGCCGTCGTCGTGGCATTCGAAGCCCCGTTCGCGGACCTGGCGGAACGGCACGAGCGCCAGCACCTCGCGAGGGGCGCCCGCGGCGTCGAGCAGCGGGATGTCGCCCAGCAGGTCGACGTCGGCGACCTCGCCGACGAGCACCTCGACGGTGGCGCCGTCGCGGGCGATGAGGGCGAACGGGGGGATGCCGGACGACGTCGTCTCGTCGTGCAGCGTGGCGAGCAGATCAGCGGCTCGGGGACCGGCCTCGGTCATCGATGGGGCCTTCCGTGTCTGTCGGGGCGGGCCCTGGTGTCATGCACGCGCAGACAAGAAGACCGCCCCGGGGGCGGTCTGTGCAGGAAACGCGAACACACCGCCTAGAAGGCGGGCCACCAGGAGCGGGTCGCGGGCATGCGGTCACGATAGCAGACGGCGGCCCCCGCCCCGGTCCGTGTGTCGGAGCGGGGGAGCGGATGCCGGGCTCCCGGCATCCACTCGGCTCCGCGGCAGCCCGCCCCCTGCCGCCGCGCGTAGGCTGGGAGCGTGCCAGCCGTGAATCTCGGGATGCCCAAGGTCCCCGAAACGCTCGCCCCCCGCCGCAAGAGCCGCCAGATCAAGGTGGGCAAGGTGCTGGTCGGAGGCGATGCCCCCGTCAGCGTGCAGTCGATGACGACGACGCCGACGACCAACATCAACGCGACCCTGCAGCAGATCGCCGAGCTCACCGCCTCGGGTTGCGAGATCGTGCGCGTCGCCGTGCCGTCGCAGGACGACGCGGACGTGCTGCACATCATCGCGGCGAAGAGCCAGATCCCGGTGATCGCCGACATCCATTTCCAGCCGAAGTACGTGTTCCAGGCCATCGACGCCGGATGCGGCGCGGTCCGCGTGAACCCGGGCAACATCCGCAAGTTCGACGACCAGGTCGGCGCGATCGCGGCGGCGGCGAAGGCCGCTGGTGTGTCGCTGCGCATCGGCGTGAACGCCGGGTCGCTCGACCGGCGCCTGCTGGAGAAGTACGGCAAGGCCACGCCCGAGGCGCTCGTCGAGAGCGCCGTGTGGGAGGCATCCCTCTTCGAGGAGCACGACTTCCACGACTTCAAGATCTCGGTCAAGCACAACGACCCGATCGTCATGGTGAAGGCCTACCGGCTGCTCGCCGAGCGGGGCGACTGGCCCCTGCACCTCGGCGTGACCGAGGCCGGCCCCGCCTTCCAGGGCACGATCAAGTCCGCCACGGCGTTCGGCATCCTGCTGGCCGAGGGCATCGGCGACACGATCCGCGTGTCGCTGTCGGCTCCGCCCGCCGAAGAGGTCAAGGTCGGCCACCAGATCCTGCAGTCGCTCAACCTGCGCGAGCGCAAGCTCGAGATCGTCTCGTGCCCGTCCTGCGGGCGCGCCCAGGTCGACGTCTACTCGCTCGCGGACTCGGTCACCGAAGGCCTCAAGGACATGACGGTGCCGCTGCGCGTTGCCGTGATGGGCTGCGTCGTCAACGGTCCCGGAGAGGCGCGCGAGGCCGACCTCGGCGTCGCCTCGGGCAACGGCAAGGGGCAGATCTTCGTGAAGGGACAGGTCATCAAGACCGTGCCCGAGTCCGAGATCGTCGCGACCCTGATCGAAGAGGCGAACCGCATCGCCGACGAGATGGGCCCGGACGCCGCCGTCGGGACCGCACAGGTCATCACGTCCTGATGGGATTCGGCCGCCTGTCGGCCGCGCAGCGCGCACGGGTCGAAGAATGGATGCCTGCGGCCGAGGTCGTCGCCGACCTCTCCTGGAACCAGGTCGAGACGATCGTGCTGCGCGTGCGCCACGAGGCGCGCGAGTACGTCGTGAAGGCCGCCGGACCCGAGGTGCACCATCTCGGCCGTGAGCTCGACGCCCACCTCGGCGGCTTCGTCGACGTGTGGTCCCGGACCGGTCACGCCGCGGTGCTGCGTCACCACGACCGCGAGGCCCGTGTGCTCGTGACCGAGTGGCTCCCGGGCACCCTCTCGTACCGCACGCCCGCGGGGCTCGATCCCGAGGTGCATCGGCGTGCGGGTCGGCTGCTGCGGGACTTCCACGCCCAGGCGACGCGCCCGTCGGATGGGGTGGATGCCGCCGCCACCGCCCGCGCGCTGCGCTGGCTCGACACCTCCCATGCGATCGCGCCGGACGTCGAGGCTCAGCTGCGCGCGGCGCTCGCCGCCCTTGCGCCGATCGAGGCGGACCTCGTGCCGACCCACGGCGACTGGCAGCCGCGCAACTGGCTCGTGGACGGCCACGAGGTGCGTGTCATCGACTTCGGCCGCTTCGCCTTCCGGCCGGCGGCGACGGACTTCGTGCGACTGGCCGCGCAGGAGTGGCGCGAAGAGCCGGCGTGCGAGACGGCGTTCTTCGACGGCTACGGGCGCGACCCCCGGCATCCGTCGCACTGGCATCTGATGCGGCTGCGCGAGGCGATCGGCACCGCCGCCTGGGCCCACCAGGTCGGCGACGTCGAGTTCGAGGCGCAGGGCCACCGCATGATCGCCGACGCGCTCGCCGAGCTCAGCGATCCCGCGCGGCCCGGCGGTTCGCGGCCCGGTGACGCGCCGCGATGACGGCCGCGGCGACCTTGAGCACCGGGGCCTCGCCGAGGCGGGCGTCGTCGCCGGGGGCGAGGCGCCGGGCGAGATCGGGACGCATCGCCCACAGGTACTCGCGGCCGACCACCGCGTGGGGCGCGTGCGACACGATCCTGATCGTCTCGGCGCCCTCGATCAGCGGGATGGCGTTGCGGATGTTCTCGGCCGTCGTGCGGCTCTCGGTGTCGAGCACGACGGGTCCCGTGTAGCCGCGCTCACGGGCGTACCGCGCCATCAGTGCGGCCTCGGGCACATCCCCGCCGACGGCGCCGCCGCACAGCACCAGCACGCTCTCGGCCGCGGCGGGGTCCAGCGAGCGCAGACCCAGGCGCACGCGGTAGCGGTTGACGAAGTTCGCGCGCGGACCGGCGTCGCGGTACCCGAGGACCACGACCGCCTCGCGGCCGCCCGGCACGGACAGGTCGCCGAGGGCCTGCCGCGAGGTGCGCCGATGCACCACCTCGGCCCATACGACCACACCGGCGACGGCTGTCGCCGCCAGAGACATCAGAACCAGCAGCACACGACGCACAACCCCGACATTAGGGGCATCCGAGCTCCGCCGACGTGGCAGGATCACGAGGGTGCCCCTCGAACGGATCGCCCTCATCTCCGATGTCCACGGCAACCTGACGGCGCTCGAAGCGGTGCTCGCCGATATCGCCGGCCGAGGGATCACGCGCATCCTCAACCTCGGCGACAACGCCGGCAGGACCGCATGAGCGACGCCGTCGACCCCCGCCCCGACGCCGACGCGGCGGCCCCGGCCCCGCGAGCGCCGCTGTCGCGGCCGATCGTCGCAGGCATCGTCACCGCGCTCGTCGGCGTCACCAGCTCGTTCGCCGTCGTGCTCACCGGGCTCGACGGCGTCGGCGCCACGTCGGCGCAGGCGGCCAGCGGCCTGCTCGTGCTGTGCCTCACGATGGGTGCGGCATCCATCATCCTCGCGTGGCGCTACCGCATGCCGATCACGGTGGCGTGGTCGACGCCCGGCGCCGCCGTGCTGGCCACGACGGGCTCCGTCGACGGCGGCTGGTCGGCCGCGGTCGGCGCCTTCCTCGTGACCGCGGGCCTGATCCTGCTGACCGCCCTGTGGCCGCAGCTCGGACGCCTGATCGCACGCATCCCGCCGTCGATCGCGCAGGCGATGCTCGGCGGCGTCCTGCTGCCGCTGTGTCTGGCGCCCGTCGGCGGCATCGTCGAGAACCCGTGGGGCGTCGCGCCGATCGTCGTCGTGTGGCTGATCGGGGTGAGATTCGCCCCGCGTTGGGCGGTGCCGCTCGCGTTCGTGGCGGCCTCCATCGTGATCGGCGTCGACGTCGCGGTCACGGGAGCCTCGATCGACCCCGCCGTGCTGATCCCGCGACTGGAGTTCACGGCGCCCACGCTCACGTTCGGCGCGGTGGTGGGTCTCGCGCTGCCGCTGTTCCTCGTGACCATGGCGTCGCAGAACGTGCCGGGTGTCGCGATCATGCGCAGCTTCGGGTACGACGTGCCGTGGCGTCCGGCGATGCTCGTGACGGGCATCGGCACGGCGCTCGGCGCGACGGCCGGCGGACACGCGATCAACCTCGCCGCCATCAGCGCCGCGCTCGCCGCGGCCCCCGACGCGGACCCCGACCCGAAGCGCCGGTGGGTCGCCGGCGTCTCGACCGGCGGGGCGGGCATCGTGCTGGGCGGCCTGTCGGCGGCGCTCGTCGCCCTGGTGGTGGTGGCTCCGGATGCCGTCATCCCCGCGGTCGCGGGCATCGCGCTCTTCGGCGCCTTCGGGTCCGCGGTGCAGCAGGCGATCGACGACCCGGGGGAGCGGCTGCCTGCCGTCGTGACGTTCCTCGTCGCCGCGTCGGGCATCGCGATCGCGGGCGTCAGCGCGGCGTTCTGGGCGCTCGTGGCGGGACTGGTCGTGCGAGAGGTGCTGCACCTCGGCCGGCGTCGCGCCTGCGACCGGATCGACGACGGCTCAGGCGCGACGCGCAGCGGGTCAGTCGCGCCGGCGCCGCCGGAGCAGTGCGCCGTGCGCGCGCAGGAGGCGCGGCACGACGACGTAGACGGCGAGCGGCACGACGACCGCGGTGAGCACGAGGGCGCGAAGCACCGGGTGCCAGGACTCCGAGATCGGGGCGAGCAGCAGCATGCCCACAGACACGAGCGGGAAGATCGCGAGCCACGTGATCAGCGCGCGGATGTGCACGGAGGGGACGGGAGCAGGAGCGGGAGGGGCGGTGGGGACGGCGTCGGTCCGGGCGGGCCCGGGAGCGGTCGAAGCGGGCATGTGCGGCATCCTTCCAAGAATCCAACCGAATGGTTGCAACTGGTTGGTTGTAAGTGAAGCACCGCGCGGTCTATTCCGCAACCATCCAGTTGGATTTCTTCGCTACGATGGCGACATGGCGTGGGACACGGAACGCACGAAGCAGTTGCTGCTCGACGCCGCGACGGCGGAGTTCAGCGAGTACGGCCTCGCCGGCGCCCGCGTCGACCGGATCGCGGCGGCGGCCGGCGTGAACAAGGAGCGGATCTACCAGTATTTCGGCAAGAAGCACGAGCTGTTCGCCGTCGTGCTCGCCGAAGCGCTGCAGGCGGCGCTCCAGGCCGTCAATGCCGAGGGGACCGGTCCGGATGCCGTCGGCGACTACGCCGCCCGTCTGTTCGACCACCACATGGCTCACCCCGAGATCCCGCGGCTCGTGTACTGGGAGGGGCTCGAGCGGGGCATCGCCGCCGCCGACAGCCCGACGCGGGCGGAGTTCCACGCCGAGAAGGTCGACCGCATGCAGCGCATGCTCCCCGGCATCGACCGCGTCACGGCGGGGGAGCTGCTGCTGACTCTCGTGAGCCTCGTCAACGCGTGGCCGGTGCTGCCGCAGCTCGACGCGCTCATCATCCCCGACGCCGGCGACCGCGCCGAACGCATCGCCACCCGCCGTGCGGCGATCGTGCAGACCGTGACGGCCGCCGCAGCCGCGGCGTGGGTCGTCGCCGCCGACTGACCGCGGGACTCAGTGCAGGGTGCCCCCGGGCACCGCCGCGTCCTCGGCGACCTCGACGCTCGTGCGCACCGCGATCTCCAGCGCATCGGCGATGTCGCGCAGCGGGAGTGCCGCCGCGCCGGCGGGCGCGTGCTCGGTCGACCACGGCACGTGCACGAACCCGGCGCGGACCGAGGATGCCGCCGCTTCCAGGGCCGTGAAGAACACGTGGTTGCAGACGAACGTGCCGGCCGAATACGACAGCTCCGCGGGGATCCCCGCCTCAGTGATGCGCGCGACGATCGCCTTGACGGGAAGGGTCGCGAAGTGCGCAGCCGGGGCGCCCGGAACGCTCGGCACGTCGACGGGCTGGTCTCCGTCGTTGTCGGGGATGCGCGCATCGACGAGGTTGACCGCCACCCGCTCCACCCCGATGGCGGCGCGCCCGCCAGCCAGCCCGGCCGCGATCACGACGTCCGGTCGGTGCTCGTCCATCAGCGCGCGCAGGCGCGCCGCAGCGCCGGCGAACGTCACGGGCAGCACGGCGGTCACGAGGACCTCGGGGCCCGTCCACCGCGACGCGACGAGATGCACGGCCTCTCCGGACGGGTTGGCGGCGTCGCCGCCGAACGGGTCGAAGCCGGTGAGCAGGACGGTCGTCATGCGTCCAGGCTATGCAGTCACGCCGGGGAGGCGGGCGCCAGGACGATCTCGCCGGTCGCGATGTCGGCCGACACCAGCCGCAGACGCACGCTCGTGCCGGCGGCAGCCTCGAGGCCCTCGACCTTCGCCGCGACAGGCGGATCCGTCAGCTGGACGCGCGCGGCCCCGTTGCGCCTGCTCAGCACCACCGCATCGAACGTGCGCCCCTCCCGCCCCGACAGCTGTGCGGCCTCGACGCGGTCGAGCGTGCCGGCCTCGAGCCGGTTCGCGAGTCCGTCGCTGCGTCCCATGATCTTCGGGAGGTCCGGCAGGCTCTCGCGCGCCCAGGCGGGCACATCCCGGTCGTTCGCGATCGCCTCGCACACGACGAGCGACCAGCGGTCCACCAGCCGCCGCAGCGGCGCGGTGGTGTGGGCGTAGGGCGCGCCGATCGCGGACTGCACCGGATCGGCGGGCGGCTCGCCGTCGAAGGCGACGTAGCCCGCGCCGCGGAACAGGCCCGTCGCGGCATCCAGGATCGCGAGCGCGGACGGATCGCGGCGGTCGAGCGTGCGCAGGTAGTCGGCGTACGCGACGTCCGGGCGCCACGGCACCCCGAGCGCGACGGTCTGTGCGCGGAACGCCGCGACATCGTCGGGGTCGGCCGCAGGCATCGTGCGGAGGATGCCGACACGACCGCGCAGCATGAGCTCGGCGGCCGCCATGCCCGTCAGCAGCGACACCTGCGCGTTCCAGTCCTCGACGGGCAGCGGAGCGTCGCGCTCGAGGCGGTACCCTCCGTCGTCGGCGGGCACCACGCGCGCCTCGGGAACGTTGAGGCTCGCCCCGCCGCGCTCGGCCTCGCGCTCCAGGCGCTGCGGGCCGAACCAGGCCAGCGCCTGCAGGGTGGGCGGGGCGGTGCCCGCGTCGATCGCGGTCTGCGCGTCGGTGTAGGTCCACTGCGCCCGCGAGCGGATCACCGCGCGCCGCAGCGTCGTGGCGACTGGCCGCGCCCCCTCGTCGAGCTCGAACCGCCACACGTATGCGCGGCGTTCGCGATCCGGCAGGAGCGAGGCGGCGTCCTCGCTGATCGCGACGGGATGCAGAGGGATGCGGCCATCGGCGGCGTACAGGGTCTGGCCGCGCAGGCGCGCCTCGGCGTCGACCGGGCCGCCGGGCTCGACGAAGGCCGGGACGTCCGCGATGGCGTAATGCAGGATGCCGCCGGCCGCGGTCCGTTCGAGGTGCATCGCCTGGTCGAGATCCGTCGAGCCCGCCGG
The DNA here is from genome assembly GCF_051953575.1 of Microbacterium sp. GTDB lineage: Bacteria > Actinomycetota > Actinomycetes > Actinomycetales > Microbacteriaceae > Microbacterium. The sequence continues at coordinate 2,143 of NZ_JBQCIP010000046.1, read as the reverse complement.
GTCGATCGTCAGGAACTCGAGGTCGCGCAGATCGTCAAGCCCCGCCACGGCCGGGTCGGTCGGCACCGAACGTGCGGCGCGGGCGGCCGCGGCATCCACCTCATCGGGGAAGCCGGTCGGCAGACCGAGGTCGACGCGCAGCTGCGCCAGCGACTCGATCAGCTCGTCGTGCGCCCGGGCAGGAGCGAGTCGGGGGCGGCGGGCGGGCACCCGATCAGTGTAAGCACGGGCCCTAGACTTGACGATCGTGGTCACCCGTCTGTCGAACTTCTTCCTCCGCACCCTCCGTGAAGACCCCGCCGACGCTGCAGTCACGAGCCACAAGCTGCTCGTGCGCGCCGGCTACATCCGCCCGCAGGCCGCGGGAATCTTCGCGTGGCTGCCGCTGGGTCTGCGGGTGAAGGCCCGGATCGAGACGGTCGTCCGCGAGGAGATGGCGGCGGCCGGCGCGCAGGAGGTGCACTTCCCGGCACTCATGCCGCGCGAGGCGTACGAGGCCACCGGGCGGTGGGAGGAGTACGGAGACCTGCTGTTCCGTCTTCAGGACCGCAAGGGCGGCGACTACCTTCTCGCGCCCACGCACGAAGAGGCCTTCACGCTGCTCGTGAAGGATCTGTACTCGTCGTACAAGGACCTGCCGCTGACGATCTATCAGATCCAGGACAAGTACCGCGACGAGGCGCGCCCCCGTGCCGGGCTGCTGCGCGGCCGCGAGTTCACGATGAAGGACGCGTACTCGTTCGATGCGTCGGACGCGGGACTGGACGCGTCTTACATGGCGCAGCGTGACGCCTACGAGCGCATCTTCCAGCGCCTCGGCCTCGAGTACGTGATCGTGCAGGCGGACGCCGGCGCGATGGGCGGTTCGCGCTCCGAGGAGTTCCTGCACCCGACCGCCGTGGGAGAGGACACCTTCGTCCGTTCGGCCGGAGGGTACGCGGCCAACGTCGAAGCCTTCACGACGATCGTCCCCGACGCCATCCCGTTCGACGGGCTCGGTGCCCCTGTCGTCTTCGACTCGCCGAACACCCCCACGATCCAGACGCTCGTCGATCACGCCAACGCGCACCTCGACGCTCCCGCGTCCGGTATCGCCGGTCCCGCGACCGCCGGTGCGACCGAGTGGACCGCGGCGCACACGCTGAAGAACGTCGTCCTCGCGCTGACCCACCTCGACGGCACGCGCGAACTCGTGATCGTCGGCATCCCCGGTGACCGCGACGTCGACGACAAGCGCGCGGAGGTGGCGTTCGCTCCCGCCGAGGTCGAGGCTGCGACGGCGGACGACTTCGAGAAGAACCCGCTGCTGGTGAAGGGCTACATCGGTCCGTGGTCCGAGACGGGTGCCATCCTCGGGGAGGAGTCCGCGACCGGCATCCGCTACCTTCTCGACCCCCGCGTCGTCGATGGGACGGCGTGGATCACGGGTGCGAACATCGACCAGAAGCACGTGCACACGCTCGTCGCCGGCCGCGACTTCGCGGGCGACGGCTTCGTCGAGATCGCCGGCGTGCGCGAAGGCGATCCCGCTCCGGACGGCTCGGGCCCGGTCGAGCTCGCCCGCGGCATGGAGATCGGCCACGTGTTCCAGCTCGGCCGCAAGTACGCCGAGGCGCTCGGGCTGAAGGTGCTCGACGAGAACGGCAAGCTCGTCACGGTCACGATGGGCTCCTACGGCATCGGCGTCACCCGCATCCTCGCGATCATCGCCGAGCTCAACAACGACGACAAGGGGCTCATCTGGCCCGCCTCGGTGGCGCCGTTCGATGTGCAGGTCGTGGCGACCGGTCGTGACAGCGTCGTGTTCGAGGTGTCGGAGCAGCTCTCGGCAGACCTGGAGGCGGCGGGCTTCGACGTGCTCTACGACGACCGCCCCAAGGTGTCGCCCGGCGTCAAGTTCGGTGACGCCGAGCTGGTCGGCGTCCCGAAGATCGTGATCGTCGGTCGCGGCGCTGCCGAGGGGCAGGTCGAGCTCTGGGACCGCCGCAGCGGCGAGCGTGAGGTCGTGCCGCTGGCAGACGTGGTCGCGCGCCTGGCGGCGTCCGCAGCCCTGTAGCGCGCACGGACGGGGCCCCCCGCGCCCCCCCCGGCGCCCGCCCCCCCCGCTCCCCCCCCCGCCCCCCCCGGGCCGCCCCCCACCCCC
>NZ_JBQCIP010000045.1:0-15853 GCF_051953575.1 Microbacterium sp. | reverse complement strand
CCGCATCGGCGCGATCCTGCTGTGCCGCGACGTCACCGAGATCCGCCACCAGGAGCAGGAGCTCATCACCAAGGACGCGACGATCCGCGAGATCCACCACCGCGTCAAGAACAACCTGCAGACGGTCGCGTCGCTGCTGCGCATCCAGGCGCGCCGGTCTCATTCCGACGAGGCCCGCGACGCGCTCACGCAGGCGATGCGGCGCGTCTCGGCGATCGCGGTCGTCCACGACACGCTGTCGGAGGGGCTGGCGCAGAACGTCGACTTCGACGAGGTGTTCGCGCGCGTGCTGAAGCTCGTCGCTGAGGTGGCCGCGGCTCCCAACACCCGCGCGCGCACGCACTCCACGGGGCGCTTCGGCACCCTGCCGAGCGAGTACGCGACGCCGCTCGCGCTCGCCCTCACCGAGCTCGTCACGAACGCGGTCGAGCACGGCCTCGCCGGTCAGGAGGGGGACGTCGAGATCATCGCCGAGCGGACCGACGACCGCCTCGAGGTGCGGGTGCGCGACACCGGCTCGGGACTGCCCGAGGGGCAGGTCGGCCGAGGCCTCGGCACGCAGATCGTGCGCACGCTCATCCAGGGCGAGCTGGGCGGCACGATCGACTGGCACACCATCATGGGCAGCGGCACCGAGGTGACGATCGACATCCCGCTGCGCTACATCGAGCGCAGCAAGGGCTGAGCCGCAGCGACCGCGGTCACGCGGGAACGAAAGAAGACGGAGTGGATGCCGCACGCGGCGGCAACCACTCCGTCTTCTGTGTCAGGTGCTCAGGAGGCGCGGCGCGCGCGAGCGGCGCGGCGCTTGAGCGCGCGGCGCTCGTCCTCGGAGAGGCCGCCCCACACGCCCGAGTCCTGGCCGGTCTCGAGGGCGTACTGAAGGCAGATCTCGGTGACGGTGCAGCGTGCGCACACCGACTTGGCCTTCTCGATCTGATCGACGGCCGGTCCGGTGTTCCCCACGGGGAAGAACAGTTCGGGGTCGACGGTCAGGCAGGCGGCCTTGTCGCGCCAGTCCATGGTGGTGCTCCTTGTAACAGAGGGGTGGGGAAAGAGTGCCGGTTCGGGTCCGATACCCTGTGGGATGTGCGAGGTAACTCGCCCCACGTCGCTGTGGGAGCACACGGCTTCACCAATCGTCCCATAGCGGTTTACCTGAATCAAGGGTTCGTCGGCGCGTTTGTGTAGGACTAGCTGAGTGTTCCCTCTGTCGTGTGGAGGGTTCGCACAAACGCTCGCCGAAGGAAGAGGGAGTCGACGGAGAATGCGGACAAACGTGTCCGGAAGGGTCGCCGCGGTGCTGGTCGGCCTCGAAGGAGTGGGGATCGCCGCGCTGGTGGTCTGGCAGATCGTCGAGGTCCTGCGGGGCGACACGGACTCCCTCGCCAGCGCCCTCGCGCTCATCGTCCTGAGCGTGGTCGGCGCCGCCGCGGTGATCGCCTTCGCGATCGCCGTGTGGCGCGGGCTGTCATGGGGCCGCTCCGGCGGCATCGTGACGCAGTTGCTGATCCTCGCGGTCGCGCTCGGTGCCGTCACCGGTGCCTTCGCCGCTCTCGGCATCGCGCTCGCGCTGGCGGTGCCGGCGATCGTGGTGCTGGTGCTGCTGATTCTCGCCGTTCGAGACGCCGGTCGCGCCGCGCGCCGTGACGGCGAAGGCGGTCCTGACGGGCGGCCGCGCGACGCGGCATCCCGCTAGACCGCCCCGGGGACGACTCAGACGCCCAGCAGCGTCCGCACACGTGCGACGTGACCGGTCGCGCGCACGTTGTACAGGGCGTGGGTCACCCGGCCCTTCGCGTCGATCACGATCGTGGAGCGGATGACGCCGAGGAACGTCTTGCCGTAGTTCATCTTCTCGCCCCACGCGGCGTACTTCTCCAGCACCTTGTGGTCGGGGTCGCTCAGCAGGTCGTAGGTGAGGCCGTCGCGCTCGCGGAAGCGCCGCAGCTTCTCGGGCTCGTCGGGGGAGATGCCGAGCACCGTGTAGCCTGCGGCCTGCAGCGGCGCGAGGCTGTCGCGGAAGTCGCAGGCCTCCTTGGTGCACCCCGGGGTCATGGCAGCCGGGTAGAAGAACAGGATGACCGGTCCGCCGCGCAGGTCCTTCAGCGACACCGGGCGCTCGTCCTGGTCGGGGAGCGTGAAGGCGGGGGCGAGGGAACCGGGTTCGAGGCGCTGCGTGGTCACCGCTCCAGCCTATGCCGACGTCACGAGGCGCCCGGTTCCTGCGCCTTCTTCGCGAACGTCTCCAGCAGACGCTGCAGCGAGTCCAGACGGGCGGCGCCGCCGGGCCCGAGCCGGCCCTCCTCGACGGCTTCGACGATCGCGCAGTCCGGGGCATCGGGCAGGTGCGTGCAGCCGCGGGGGCACTCCTCGGCGATCTCGGCGAGGTCGGTGAAGGCCCGCAGGATGTTGGCGGGGTCGACATGCCCGAGCCCGAACGACCGCACGCCGGGGGTGTCGATCACCCAGCCGTTGCCGCCCTCGCCGCGGTAGCGCAGCGACACCGTCGAGCTGGAGGTGTGGCGCCCGCGCCCGGTGACCTCGTTCACGTGCCCGGTCGCCCGCTTGGCGTCGGGCACGAGGGCGTTGACGAGCGTCGACTTGCCCACTCCCGAATGACCGACGAACACGGTCGAGTGCCCGATGAGCGCCGCGCCGATGCGCTCGAGCGGCATCTCTTCGCGTCCGCTCGTGAACACCTCGAGGTCGAGCCCCTCGAAGTGCGCCAGGAACTCGGCGGGGTCGGCCAGGTCGGTCTTGGTGACGACGAGCAGGGGGCGGATGCCGGCATCCAGGGCGGCGACCAGGTACCGGTCGACGAGCCGCGGACGCGGCTCGGGGTCGGCGGCGGCCACCACGACGAGCATCTGGTCGGCGTTGGCGACGATGACCCGCTCGACCTGGTCGGTGTCGTCGGCGCTGCGCCGCAGCAGCGACGTGCGCGGCTCGATGCCCACGATGCGGGCGAGCGTGCCGTCGTCGCCGGACGCGTCGCCCACGACGCGGGCGCGGTCGCCCGTGACGATCGGCGTCTTGCGCAGCTCGCGGGCGCGGGCGGCGAGGACCGTCCGCTCGGTGGGCAGGTCCTCGTCGACGAGCACCGTGTAGCGGCCGCGGTCGACCCCCAGCACGCGGGCGATCTCGGCGTCGCTGTGCGCGGGGCGTCGCTTGGTGCGGGGCCGGTTGGCCTTGGGATTCGGCCGCACCCTGACGTCCGCCTCGTCGAACTCCGGCTCGTCGTCGTCGAGGTCGTCCAGCCAGCTCACCGTGCCGCCTCACTCATCGCATCGTCTCCGGAACGCTCACCGTGCTGTCGGATGCTGCGTCACGAGGCGCGCATCGTCTCCTCGGAGAGGCCGCCCTCGGCGTGCTCGTCGCCGTCGCCCTCGAGCATGCGCTGCCATATCTGGGGGAACTCGGGCATCGTCTTGGCGGTGGTGCCGATGTCGTCGATCTCGACGCCCGGCACGGCCAGGCCGATCAGGGCGCCCGTGGTGGCCATGCGGTGGTCGTGGTGCGCGTGCCACACGCCGCCGTGCAGCGGCTGCGGGACGATGCGGATGCCGTCGGGAAGCTCGTGCGCCTCGCCGCCGAGGGCGCGCAGCTCGGCGACGAGCGCCGCGATGCGGTCGGTCTCGTGCCCGCGGATGTGACCGATCCCGTGCAGTGTCGAGGGGGACTCCGCGAACGCCGCGAGCGCGAAGATCGTCGGTGCGAGCTCGCCGGCAGCCGACAGGTCGAGGTCGACGCCCTGGATGCCCGCCCCCGCCGTGACCGTGAGCGCTCCGCCGCGGCGCACGACACGCGCACCCATGAGCGACAGGATGTCGGTGAGCATGGCGCCCGGCTGCGTGGAGTGCGCGGGCCAGCCGGTGACCGACACGGACCCGCCGGCGACCATCGCCGCACCGAGGAACGGCGCCGCGTTCGACAGGTCGGGCTCGATGGCCACGTCCTTGCCGCGGATGGTGCTCGCCGGCACGATCCACTCGCCGACGGCCGGGCGCTCGACGTGCACGCCGCGGTGCGCGAGCGACTCGACGGTCATGTCGATGTGGGGGATGCTGGGCAGCCGCTCGCCGGAATGCACGAGGTGGAGCCCGACGTCGAACCGCGGGGCAGCGAGCAGCAGGCCCGACACGAACTGGCTCGACGCGCTGGCGTCGATGGTGACCTCGCCGCCGCGGACGTGGCCGTGCCCGCGCACGATGAAGGGGAGCGCCCAGCGGGCGCCGTCGTCGATGTCGACGCCGACGTCGCGCAGTGCAGTGATCATGGCGCCCATCGGGCGGTGCAGCGCGCTCTCGTGCGCCGTGAGCGTGACGTCGCCGTGCGCGAACCCGCCGAGCGCGGCCACGAAGCGCATGACGGTGCCGGCCTGGCCGCAGTCGACGACGGTGTCGCCGCCGAGCGGCCACACCGGGGTGACCTCGACGTCGTCGCCGTAGAGGCCGTCGCCGGGCACCAGCTCGATGCCGACGCCGAGCGCCCGCAGGGCGTCGATCATGCGCGCGGAGTCGTCGGAGTGCAGCGGCGCGATCAGGCGGCTCGGTCCGTCGGCGAGGGCCGCGAGGATGAGTTCGCGGTTCGTCAGTGATTTGGAGCCGGGCACGGTCACCGTGGCGCGCAGCGCACCCGCCGCGACGGGCGCAGACCAGTGGCCGCGCGCAATCGGCGCGGAGGAAGGGGAATACCCGTCGGCTGTCATCGGGTTCTACCCTACTGAACCGGTGCGACAGCCCCGGGAGAGACCCACGAGCGGAGCCGGATGTTCGCCACACTTGATCGCGTCGAGACCGATGCGCCCTCACTGAGCCTCGGGTCGCGGCATGCTGCCCCCGCAGGCCTGGAGGCGGCCGCCGTAGACTGGCGCGTGATGAGCGATTCGATCGACCAGGCCGCAGAAGCCGCGACGCCCGCGCAGGACGCCAGGGCGCAGTTCGAAGAGCAGGCGCTGCCCTTCATGGACCAGCTCTATGCCGCGGCCATGCGGATGACCCGCAACCCGGCCGATGCCGCCGACCTCGTGCAAGAGACGTTCGTCAAGGCGTTCGCGTCGTGGAAGACCTTCACGCAGGGCACGAACCTCAAGGCATGGCTGTATCGGATCCTGACGAACACCTACATCAACACGTACCGCAAGAAGCAGCGCGAGCCGTATCAGGGCACGATCGACGACCTCGAAGACTGGCAGCTCGGCGGCGCGGAGTCGACCACCGCGACGAGCACCCGCTCTGCCGAGGCGGAGGCGATCGACCACATGCCCGCGTCGGTCGTGAAGGATGCGCTGCAGTCGATCCCCGAGGACTTCCGGCTGGCGGTGTACCTCGCCGACGTCGAGGGATTCGCCTACCAGGAGATCGCCGACATCATGAAGACCCCCATCGGCACGGTCATGAGCCGTCTGCACCGTGGCAGGCGAATGCTTCGTGAACTGCTGGCCGATTACGCAAAGGAGCGCGGCATCCAGAGTGCCGCCGCCACGAGGAGCACGAAATGACCGACTGCGGCTGTGAGAAGGCGCGGCGCGACCTGGAGGAGTACCTGCGCCACGAGGTCTGCAAGACCTCCCAGACCGACATCGCCGAGCACCTGGAGCACTGCGAGGGCTGCCAGGACGAGGCGCTCGTCGCCCGCACGCTGACCGAGGTTCTCGCCCGGGCGTGCAAGGAGAGCGCGCCCGAGGAGCTGCGCGACCAGGTGCTCGCGAAGCTGCGCGAAGCGCAGTCCGTCACCACCTGATCCGCCCGCCAGCGTCACTCGAGCCCGAGGCTCGCGGCGGCCCGCACGATGTCGCGACGGCTCGCGAGGCCCAGTTTGCCCAGCACCGCCGACACGTGGTGGTCCGCGGTCTTCGGTGAGATGTACAGCTCCCTGGCCAGTTCGGCGTTAGTGAGACCGCGCGCGACCAGGCGGGCCACGTCCAGCTGACGATTGGTCAGGCCGGACGGGTTCGCGAGCGTCGCGGTCCGCGGCCGTGCCGGGAGCGACCGGATGCCGCGTTCGGTGAGCATCCGGCGCGCACGGGCGGCGGTCGCCGGCACGTCGAGCGCGTCGAGGCTCGCGAGCCCTGCGGCCGCGGTGGCGGCATCCCTCGCGTGCACCGCCGCGATCGCGGCGTCGAACGGGGCACCCAGCTCGCGCCACGCCCGGTCCGCTGCCGCGTGGGCGCACGACAGCTCGAGCCGGTACGGCTCGGGCAGCCGGTCGTCCGTCGCCGCAGAGGGGCGGCCCAGGCGTGCCAGCCACACCCGCAGGTCGCCCACTGCCCACTGCGTCCCCGGCAGCGAAGCGGCCGTCTCAAGAGCGGCGTCGGCATCGTCGAGAGCCGCGTCGGCGTCGCCCGTCAGCCACGCCCGTTCGGCGCGCACGCTCAGCACGGCGAGCGTCACGAGAGACTCGTCGAGCCGGTCCGCGAGCTCGGCTGCGGCACGCACGTGCGCGTCGGCCGCCGGGCGGTCCTCGCCGCGGCGGAGTTCCAGGAGCGCCGACACGATGTGCGGCCACACGGCCGCCAACGGCGCCCAGCCGCTGTCGAGCACCGACGCCGCGTCCTCGGCCGACGCCGCCCAGCGCCCGCGCAGCAGGTGCAGCCTGGCACGCATCCCGGTCTGCCACTGGCCGCACACCGGGATGTCGCGGTCGATCGTCAGCGGGATCGCCTCGGCGAGCACGGCCTCGGCGTCGGCGAGCCGCCGATGCTCGATGTCGAGCGCCGACAGGTTCGAGTACGCGGTCGTGCCGATCTCGTCGAGGGAACGCTCCAGCGCGGCCGAGGCGTGCTGCCGGAGCAGCGTGCGCGCGCTCGTGTCGCCGTCGACGAGGGATGCCGCGGCCGCCGTGATCGACAGACGCAGGGCGACCGCATCCACCGGGGCGGTGTCGAGCTCGGCTCCGACGATGCTGCGCGCCGTGGCGAGGTCGTGCCGTCGATACGCCAGGTAGGCGCGCGTGGCCTGTGCCGACGCCACGGCCACGGCACCGGCTGCAGGGTCGACGGCGGCCTCTGCATGACGCTCGGCCTCCCGGCGCCGCGCCGAGTAGTACTCGACGACGGCGCGACGGTCGTGGGCGGTGCTGATCCCGTCGTGGTCGCCCAGGAGTTCGCGGATCCGCAGGGCCGCGTCGATGGACGAGAGGGACGCCGGCAGCCGGCTCACCATGTACTGCTCGGTGCTCAGCAGCTCGAGCAGGCGTGCGCGCTCGGCGGTGTCGTCGGCGAGCTGCTCCAGGGCGAGCGTGAGGAACGCGACCGCTTCGGTGTGCGACGCCGTGCGGGTGGCATCGGCGGCGGCGCGGACCGCGTACCGGAGGGTGCGTTCCCGATCGCCCGCGGCGGCCGCGTGGTGGGTGAGCACGGCGTCGTCGGCGCCGCCCACGCGCTCCCAGGCATCCAGCACGCGGCGGTGCAGCAGCGCCTCGACACCGGGCTCGGTACTGGCGACCACGGCGAGGCGGGCCAGTTCGTGGCGGAACGCGATGCCGTGCGATGTGCGCACGAGCAGCCCGGTGGCTTCGAGCCGGCGCAGCGTCGGCACGTCGATGCCGGCGCCTGCGAACGGCAGCAGGCGGTCGTCGAACGCGTCGGGCGCCGTGGCGATGAGCTGGAGCGCCTCGAGCTCGCCGGTGCTGAGACCCGTCGTGCTCGCGATCACCGCGTCGCGCACGGTCGGCGGCAGGTCGTCGCCGGGGCTCCGGGCGATCTCGGCGACGAAGAACGGGTTGCCCCCGGTGAGGGCCCGCACGTGCGCGGCGTCCGCCCCGACGTCGCCCAGCAGGTCCCGCACGGCGTCGACCGAGAGCGGGGGAGTGCCCACTCGCGTGGCCGACTCCATGCGTGCGACGTCGCCGAGCAGCGCCAGCAGCGCGTGCCCGAGCGGCACATCGCGGTGGGCGATCACGAGCACGACGGGCAGCGCCTCGATGCGGCGCACCAGGAACCGCAGCACCTCGACGGATGCGGCGTCGATCCACTGCGCGTCGTCGATCACGAGAACCGTGGGCGCCGCCGACACCTGCGCGGCGAAGCGGGCCTCGGCGCCGAGCAGCGTGTCGCTCTCGAACGGGTCGCCGAGGCCGACCTGGATGTCGCGCACAGGACCCAGCGGCCGGGGCGTCGACAGCGGGTCGCACGCGGCGCGCAGCACGCGCACGCCCTCGGGCACGCCGGTCAGCGCGGCGGCCACGAGGCTGGTCTTGCCCGCCCCGGCGTCGCCGGCCACCGTCACGACCGACCCGGACGCCGATCCGTCGGTCGCTGCGCCCCGCGCGATCGCCCCCGCCAGCGCGTCCAGCTGCGGCGCGCGCTCGAACAGCCCCATGGCGCCATCGTAGGCTTCGGCGCCGCCGCGCGGGCGGTGTCGGGCCGTGGCGTCAGGGGGCTGTCCGAGTCGTCGCGCATCCACCGTGACGGTCAGCGGGGCACGGGTCCGCCGAGCGCGACGTCGGCGTAGGCCCCGGCGCGCATCGCTTCGAGGACGTGGGCGACCGCGCGCAGGCGGGTCATCTCGGCGTGATCGACGGTCCTGCGGTGGCGGGATGCCGTCACGCCGGCGTCGACCGCCGCCGCGAGCCGCCGCATCCCTCGTCGCACGACGGCCGCGAGGGCGCGCAGCGCGGCGCCCTGCTCGGCCATCGCCGCCGGCGTGACGTAGACCGCGGTCATGCTGCCACCTCGGCCGGCGGCATCCCCTCGTCCGCGGTCTGCGGACCGAACTCGGCGACGACCTCCGACACGAGGTCGGCGGGGAAGCCGCCGCGGCGCGCGTGCTCGCGCACCGTCTCGGGCTCGTCGGTGCGGTGGATGCAGTAGAGCTTGTCGCCCGCGACGTACGTCGTCACCCACTCGTAGGGCACACCGAGCGAGTCCACCGCGCGGTTGGAGGTGCGCGCGATCTCGACGAGGTCGTCGTGGCTCATCTGTGAGGCGCCGGGGACGTTGCGTTCGATGATGAAGGTGTTCATGGGTCTTCCGATCTGTGAGTCGCCCGGTGGTCCGGGATGACTCCATCGTCGGGACCGCGCGCGTCGGCGACATCGGGAGAACCTCCCCATGTTCGCCGCGGCGACCTCCCAGACCCGGCGTCAGGCGGGCGTGAAGATCCTGAGCGCCCGGGGCTCCACGTCGACCGTCAGCGGCAGCGCCCCGATCGGATCGCCGTCGGCGTACGCGGTGACGCCGGGGGAGGCGAGCCGCACCGAACGCACGCGCGTGATCGACACTTCGGGCACGCTCGCGTGCGTGCCGCGGTACACCTTCGGCAGCAGTCCCAGCAGGCGCAGGCGGCCCGCGGGGCGCACGAGCACCAGGTCGAGCAGTCCGTCGGCGGGGTCGGCGTCTGGCGCGATCGGGATGCCGCCGCCATAGGTCCGCCCGTTGCCCACGGTCGCCATCACCAGGTCGCCGCGCACCTGTGCGCGCGTACCGTCCGCGCGCTCGTACTCGACGTCGTACGGGATGCCCGCGAGGGTCAGGAACTCGATGAGGATCGCGATGTTGTACCGCGATCCGCCGCGGGGCCAGCGCATCGCATTGGCGCGGTCGTTGACCTTGGAGTCGAAGCCGCTCGCGAGCACCGAGCCGTAGTACTGCGTCGAGCCGTCGGCGCGCGTCACGCGGGCGAGGTCGATGTCGCGCGTGACCCCGGCGGCGATCGTGTCGGCGGCGGCAGCGACGTCGAGCTCGCGGAGTCCCAGCGTCGCCGCGAAGTCGTTGCCGGTGCCGGAGGGCACGATGCCGAGAGGGATGCCGGTCCCCGCGACCTCCTGCAGGGCGAGGTTGACGGTGCCGTCGCCGCCCGCGACGGCCACGGCGTCCACCCCGACCTCCAGCGCCGCGCGCAGCAGCTGCGACGATTCGGCGGCGCTCCCGCCGCTCAGGCTCGCCGTCTGCACGCCAGGGGCGCGCAGACGTTCGGCGGCGTGGGTGGCGGCACCGGTGTGGGCGCCGGCCCGGGCGGCGGGGTTGACCAGCAGTGCGACCCTCATGCCGCCGGCCCGGCGTCCGAGGGGGCCACCAGGGCCCCGGGGTTCATGATGCCGTTCGGGTCGAGCGTCGCCTTCACGGCCTGCAGCACGGCGACCCCGAGGGGGCCGATCTCGGTCGCGAGGTAGGTGCGATGGTCGCGTCCGACGGCATGGTGGTGCGTGATCGTGCCGTGGGCGTCGCCGATCGCCCGGGAGGCGGCGTCCTTCGCCCTCGACCACTGGGTCTGCGGGTCTTCGGTCAGCGCGGCGACCACGGTGAAGTACAGCGATGCGCCGGCCGGGTAGACGTGTGAGATGTGGCACAGCACGATCGGCTTGGTGCCCGCCGCCGCAAGGCTCGCGGTCAGCGCCTCGGTCACGGCGCGCTTGAGCGCGGGCAGGTTCGCCCACGTCGTCGCGGTCTCGAGCGTCTCGGCCAGCACGCCGACGTCCATGAGCGTGTCGCGCAGCGCGGGCGAGGCGAATCGGCCGCGCTCCCACGACCGCGCCGGGTCCTCGCCGCGGGACTTCGCCCCGTGCGCGGCGAAGACGGTGCCGAGCGCGTCGCGTGCCGCGTCGGCCTCGGCGGGTGTCGCGCCCTCGAACGTGGCGACGGCGAGGCAGCCGCGCAGCCGGGTGAGGTGACCGCCCATCGTCGCGTTCACGCGCGTCTCGGTCTCGTCGCTCAGCCGCAGCACGGTCGGGCGCAGACCGCGCTGCGTCGCCTCGCGGAACGCGGCTGCGCCCGAGGTGAAGTCGGGGAACGTCCACGCGCCGTACGAGGTCGCAGCGGGGACGGGACGGATGCGCACCGTGATCTCGGTGAGCACCCCGAACGCGCCCTCCGAGCCGAGGAAGAGCTCCCGCAGGTCGGGTCCGGCGGCGCTCGCCGGAGCCACACCCAGGTCGAGGTCGCCGCGCGGCGTCGCGATCCGCAGGGCATGGACGAGGTCGTCGAAGCGCCCGTAGCCCCGGGAAGCCTGACCGCTCGACCGAGTGGCGGCGTAGCCGCCCAGCGAGGCGTACTCGAAGCTCTGCGGGAAGTGGCCGAGGGTGAAGCCGCGGGCGCCGAGCAGCTCCTCCGCCTGAGGACCCGTGGTCCCCGCGCCGAACGTCGCGAGCAGCGACACGTCATCGAGGGCGAGGAGGGCCGCGGTGCGCGACAGGTCGAGCGCGATGACGGCGCGGTGGCCGCCCCGCTCGGGGTCGACCCCGCCGACGACGGAGGTGCCGCCACCGAACGGCACGACGGCGATGCCGCGCTCGTCGCACAGCCTCAGCACGGCGGACACCTCGTCATGGTCGGCGGCCGAGACGACCGCGTCCGGCGCGGCCTGCGGGTCGTCCAGGCGGCGACGCAGCAGGTCGGGGGTGCTCTTCCCGCCCAGGTGCAGCGCGCGCACGGCGTCGTCGCGGGTCGCGCCCTGCGGCCCTACCAGCGCCGTCAGCGCGTCGAGATCGTCGTCGGGCAACAGCGACGGCGTGAGCGTCGGCCGTTCCCGACGAGGAACGGGATGCGCCTTGCCCGGCAGCAGTGTCGCGACGATCGCGGTCGCGGCTGCGGGAAGGCGGGCCGGTGTCGCGCCCCACGCGTCCCAGTCGCCCCGAGGACGCGGGGCCGGCACGGCGAGCGGTCGCGCGCCAGGGGCAGCGTCGCCGGAGGGAGAGGTGGGCACCGTCGCAACCATGGCGACAGTATGACACATTCTGTATTGTTGTCACATGGCCGATGGAGTCCCCGACACCGAGACCGCGATCCTCGACGCCGCCCTCGCGGAAGTGCTGGATCACGGGATCCGTCGCACGACGGCATCCGACATCGCCCGACGCTGCGGCATCGCCCGTCAGACGCTCTACCGCTACTGGCCCGACGCGGAGGCCGTCTTCGCCGCGCTCGTGACCCGCGAGCTCGTCGCCGCGCTGCCGGCGGAACGTGGCGAGAGCGCGGACCTCGACGACCTCGTGGGACTCCTCGTCGAGACCGCGGTCCGCGTGCGCGACCTGCCGCTGGTCGAGCGTCTGCGCGACACCGACCCCGAACTCTTCGCGCGGTACATCCTCGACCGGCTCGGCACGAGCCAGCGGGCCATCCACGCCGAGACCGCGCGCCGGCTGGCCGCCGGCCAGCGCGCCGGGTTCGTGCGCGAAGGCGACCCGGTGCAGCAGGCCGCGATGGTGCTGCTCATCGCGCAGTCGGCCGTGCAGTCGGCGCCGATCGTCGCGGACTGGCTGCCGGCGGAGGCATGGCGGTCCGAGCTGACCGCGGCACTGCGGGGCTACCTCGCTCCGGCAGGCACCACGACGGGGGGTCGCGCATGAGCACGCGCATCGTCGGACGGACGCCGCGGTCGTCGGCGCTGTCGGCCGCTCGCCGTGCGCGCGAGCTCGACGCGCTGGCGGACGCCGGCGAGATCGACGTCCTCGTCGTCGGGGGCGGCATCACGGGCGTGGGGATCGCGCTGGATGCCGCGTCCCGCGGCCTCTCGACGGTCCTGGTCGAACGGCACGACCTCGCGCACGGCACGAGCCGGTTCAGCTCGAAGCTCGTGCACGGGGGACTGCGCTACCTGGCGTCGGGCCAGATCAGGATCGCGCACGAGAGCGCGGCCGAGCGTCATCTGCTGCTGACGCGGACGGCGCCGCACCTCACGCGGGCGCTGGCGCAGGTCGTGCCGCTGTACGACCCCGGCGCTGTCGCCCAGGGCGCGTACATCGGACTCGGCTACGAGCTCGGCGACGGCCTGCGTCGCGCCGTCCGCACGCCCGGCGCCGTGCTGCCCTCACCGGGCGCGATCGGGCGCGCGGCCACCCTCCGACTCGCACCCGCCGTCCGCGGCGAGGGCCTGCGCGGCGGCGTGCGGGGCTGGGACGGGCAGCTCATCGACGACGCCCGGCTGGTCGTCGCGGTGGCACGCACGGCGGCCGGGTACGGGGCATCCATCCTCACGCGCGTCGAGGCCGTCTCGGTGACCGGCAGCGGCGCCCGCCTGCGCGACCTGGTGACCGGCTCGACCCTCGGTGTGCAGGCGCGAGCCGTCGTGAACGCGACGGGCGTGTGGGCGGGGGACCTCGACCCCGATGTGCGCCTGCGCCCCAGTCGCGGCACGCACCTCGTCGTGTCCACCGAACGGCTCGCCGGCTCGGACGCGTCGCTCACCGTGCCGGTCCCGGGGTCGTCGAGCCGCTTCGTGTTCACCCTGCCGGCGGTGCACGGCCGCACGTACATCGGCCTGACCGACGTCCCTGTCGACGGGCCGGTGCCCGATGTCGCGCACGCGAGCGATGCCGAGGTCGACGAGCTGCTGGGCGTCGTGAACACCGTGCTGGAGTCGCCCCTCACGCACGCCGACGTGCTCGCGACCTACGCGGGGCTGCGGCCGCTGCTCGCCGGCGACGCCGACGACGACACGAGCGACCTGTCGCGCCGCCACGCGATCCTCGAGTCGGGCGCCGGCGTGCTGAGCGTCGTCGGCGGAAAGCTCACCACCTACCGCCGCATGGCCGAGGATGCCGTCGACGCCGTCATCCGCCGCGATCCGGCCTTCCCGTCGCGCCCGTCGCCGACCCGCCGCCTGCCGCTCGTCGGCGCGTGGCCCCGGCCGCGGCTGGGCGAGATCGATGCGACGCCGCGTCTCGTGCGCCGCTACGGCGCCGAGGCGACCTACGTCGCCGGACTGCCCGACGGACCCTGGGCCGCCCAGGGCGTCACCGCGCAGGAGCTCGAGTGGGGCGTTCGCGTCGAGGGAGCCCTCGGCGTCGACGACCTGCTCGACCGCCGCACGCGGCTCGGGCTCGTCCCCGCCGACCGCGGGGCGTCGACGGATGCCGCCACCGCCGCCTTCGCCCGCGCCGGCGTGGACCCGCTCGGCGTGGACCCGCTCGGCGCCTGACCCGGCGGGCGCGCGGGGCCGCCGGGCATCCTCATCGACGTTCCTCAGTCGAGGAGCTCGGTTTGGCAGAAAAGCGCACGCGAACGACCGGCCCAGGCGACGCGGACGTCGGGTGCCGCGGCCACACTGGAACGGTGACCTCGACCCAGCCGCACGGCGGCCTCGGCATCGTGCAGGGCACGGCCCTCTACATCGCCTCGGTGCTCGGCACCGGACTGCTCGTGCTGCCCGGATTGGCCGCCGAGGTGGCCGGGCCGGCGTCCGTCGTCTCGGTGCTCGCCGTGATCGTGCTGGCGGTGCCGCTGGCGGGGACCTTCGCCGCCCTCGCCGCGCGCTACCCCGACCCGGGCGGGGTGGCCAGCTACGTCCGGCGGGCGCTCGGCCCCACTGCCGCCCGCGCGACCGGGTACTGGTTCTACTTCGGCGTGGCGGCCGGATTCCCGGTGCTGGCGATCCTCGGCAGCGAGTACCTCAGCGCGATCCTGCACATCGACCATGCCGCCGTGACGCTGCTCGTCTTCGCGATCCTCGTGCCGCCGTTCGTCGTCAACATGCTCGGCGTGCGCGTGGCGGGCTGGGTCCAGTTCGTGCTCACCGGGCTCCTGGTGGCCATCGTCGTGTTCGTCGTGGCCGCCGCGTTCCCGGCGGTCGAGGCATCCCGGTTCGAACCGTTCCTGCCGCACGGCTGGGCGGGAGTCGGGACCGCGGTCAGCCTGTTCGTGTGGGCGTTCGCCGGTTGGGAGGTGGGCACGCACATCTCGGGGGAGTTCCGCGACCCGCGCCGCGTCATCCCGCTCGCCACGGGCATCTCGCTCGTCGTGACAGGACTCGCCTACCTGCTGCTGCAGATCGTGACCGTCGGCGTGCTCGGCCAGGACGCCGGCGCGGGTGCCGTGCCCCTGCTGGCGCTGGCCGAGGCCGTCGCGCCCGGTTTCGGTCCGACCGCGGTGGGCGCGGTGGCCGCGATCGTCGTCCTCGGGGTCATGAACTCGTACCTGGCGGCGTTCGGCAAGCTCGGCGCCTCGCTCGCAGCCAACGGCGATCTGCCCCGCGTGCTCGCACCGGGCGCCGAGGCCGGCGGGGTGCCGCGGCGCGCGCTGCTCGTGACGCTGGCGATCGCTCTCACCTATTCGACGATCGCGCTGCTGACCGGCGGCGACCTGCAGACCTTCATCCTCATCCACACCAGCAACATGGTGTCGATCTACGCCGCGGGCATGATCGCGGCGACGCTCATCCTGCCCCGCTTCACCGCCGGCTGGTACATGGCCGTGGTCGCCGCCGTGCTGTCGGTGGGACTGCTGTTCCTCGCTGGAGCCAATCTGCTCCCCGCGGCGCTGCTGGCGCTCGCCGCGGTCGCTGTCACCGCGTGGCGGCGGCTCCGGCGCGGGTCACGGCGCTCCGGCGGCGAAGGGCGGAGGGATGCCGCGCCCGCCGAGTCCGCGGTCACGGTGCCGCCCGTGGGCGAGAAGCGTCCGGCGCCGCTCACCGAGACACGGGGCCGCACGTCGGGGTGAAGACGACGGCGGTCCCGGCAGGACGAGATCCGGCCCCGGACCCTCAGCGAAGCTGAGGAACCGGGGCCGGATCAGCGTGCAGGATCAGGAGACGGCGAGTGCCGCCTGCAGGATCGCGGCCTGCTCGGCCGCGTGCACCTTGGGTGAACCCGTCGCGGTGGAGGCCGCGGCGGCGCGCGAGATGTTGCTGATCGTGCGGCCGTGGAGGTGCTTCACGATCTCGAGTGCGATGAACGGCCAGGCGCCCTGGTTCTCGGGCTCATCCTGTACCCACACCAGCTCGGCGTTCGGGTACGAGTCGATGACGGCGTTGAGCTCGTCGATCGGCGCCGGGTAGTACTGCTCCAGGCGCACCAGCGCGACGGCGGGGTTCGGGTTCTTGTCGAGCTCGGCGCGCAGGTCCCAGTGGATCTTGCCGGCGTGCAGCAGCACGCGCTTGACGGCCGACTTGTCGACACCGCGGTTGTCGTCGAGCAC
>NZ_JBQCIP010000044.1:0-3313 GCF_051953575.1 Microbacterium sp. | reverse complement strand
GTCGACGTGGTCCAGTCGCCCGTGGACAGATAGGCGACCTTCTTGGCGACGGACACCGCGTGGTCGCCGAAGCGCTCGTGATAGCGGCTGGCGAGCGTGGCGTCGACAGTGGCGGACGGGTCGCCCTGCCAGCTGTCGCTGAGCACCTTCTCGAACACCGAGACGTGCAGCTCGTCCAGGTTGTCGTCGGCGTTGCGGATCTGCTCGATGAGATCGCCGTCCTGCGTGCGCAGCAGCTCCGTGAGCTGACGGGCGGCCTCGACGTCGAGCTCACCCATCTTCAGGAAGGTGGACTTCAGGCCCTTGGGGATGGCGCGCTCGGGGAAGCGCATGCGGGTGAGCTGGGCGATGTGCTCGGCGATGTCGCCCATGCGCTCCAGCGACGCGCTCATGCGCAGTGCGCTGACGACGATGCGCAGGTCGCGCGCCACCGGCTGCTGACGCGCGAGGATCTCGATGGCCAGCTCGTCGAGCTCGACCGCCTTCTCGTCGATCACCGCGTCTGCTTCGATGACCTCCTCGGCGAGGGCCACGTCGCTGGTGCCGAACGCCCGCGTCGCCTTGTCGATGGCCACCGTGACGAGCTCGGCGATCTCGACGAGACGCCCCTGCACGTCCTCTAGGGACTGGTGGAAGACTTCGCGCATTCCGATGCACCTTTCGTGGTTTTCGGGCAGGCGTCCGCCCGCGGCCTCGGCGATTCTCGTCAGAGAAGGTTAACGGACGGTGCCGGGGTGGTGAACAGTCATGGGAACGTGGTGCACCCGCGGGCTCCCGGGCGGAAAGCGCCCGGTGCGTGCCCCTACGCTGGGACCCATGGACTCCACGCAGCTCGCGCTGCTCGCCCTTCTCGTGGGGGTCATCGTCGGCGGATCGGTGTCCGCCGTGACCGTCGCCGCGTTGCGCGCCCGTGACCGCGCGCGGAACGAACAGGTGACGGACGTCCCCGAAGGAGTGCGGGAGGTCCTCCACGGGATGGACGACGCGGCGGTCGTGATCGACTCGTCCTTCACGGTCCTGGCGGCCTCGGCGGCGGCGACGCCCTTCGGCCTGATCGAAGGGACGGCGCTTCCCACGGAGGAGCTGAGGGCCCTGTCGCGGCGCGTGCGCGGCAGCGAGGCCGCTGTCACCGCACCGTCCGCCACCGAGACCATGCGGCTGCGTCGCGGCGCGCTGCCCGCCGAGCCGCGACTGGTGGTCGTGCGGGCGACCCGCATCTCCGCCCGGCTGACGCTGCTTGTGCTGCGCGACATCACCGAGCGCGAGCGCGTCGAAGAGATGCGGCGCGACTTCGTCGCCAACACGAGCCACGAGCTCAAGACCCCTGTCGGGGCGGTGAGCCTGCTCGCCGAGGCCATTGAGTCGGCCGCCGACGATCCGCCGCAGGTGCGCATCTTCGCCACGCGGCTGCAGGCCGAAGCGTCCCGTCTCGCACTGCTGACGTCGCGCATCATGAACCTGTCGCGCCTGCAGGCGGCCGACGAGCTGACGCTGCGCGACGTGTCGATCGACGAGGTCGTCGCCTCGGCGCTGGACGCGCACGCCATCCAGGCGGACTCCGCCGGCGTCGAGGTGGTGCGCGGCGGCAGTCGCGGCCACTACGTGCAGGGTGACGCCCAGGTGCTGAGCGAGGCCGTCGGCAACCTCATCGCCAACGCGATCGCCTACTCGCCGCGCGGATCGAGCGTCGGGGTCGGCGTCAAGTCGGTCGACGGCGCCATCGAGATCGCCGTGACCGATCGGGGCATCGGCATCGCCGAGGGCGACCAGGACCGCGTGTTCGAACGCTTCTATCGCGCCGATCCCGCGCGGGCGCGCCGCACAGGGGGCAGCGGACTGGGCCTGTCGATCGTCAAGCACGCCGTGCAGCGCCACGGCGGCGAGGTGCGGCTCTGGTCGCGGCCCGGTCGGGGCTCGACGTTCACGATCCGCCTGCCCGAGTCCGCGGCGCCCGCGGTCGAGCCGGCCCCCAAGCGCGGCCGCAAGAAGAAGCGGCCGGCTCCTGCGAAGCCGGCCGTCGCGCCGGCCCCTGAACCCGCTGCGAATGGAGAACCCGCATGACCCGCGTCCTGATCGTCGAGGACGAGCCCGACCTGGCCGACCCGCTCGCCTACCTGCTGCGCCGAGAAGGGTACGAGGTCGAGATCGCCGAGGACGGCCCGGCCGCGCTCAACGCCTTCCGTGACCGCGGTGCCGACATCGTGCTGCTCGACCTCATGCTGCCGGGGATGCCGGGCACCGAGGTGTGCCGTCAGATCCGCACCACGTCGGCGGTTCCGATCATCATGCTCACCGCGAAGGACTCCGAGGTCGACATCGTCGTGGGGCTGGAGCTCGGCGCGGACGACTACGTCACCAAGCCGTACTCGGCGCGTGAGCTCCTGGCGCGCATGCGGGCGGTGCTGCGCCGCTTCTCGCAGATCGACGCCGATCTGGAGGACCGGGTGCTCGAAGGCGGCCGCGTGGTCCTCGACATCGACCGGCACACCGTCGCGGTCGACGGCGACGAGATCAACATGCCGCTCAAGGAATTCGAACTGCTCGAGGTGCTGATGCGCAACGCCGGCCGGGTCCTCACCCGCGGCCAGCTCATCGATCGCGTGTGGGGGAGCGACTACTTCGGCGACACCAAGACGCTCGACGTGCACATCAAGCGCATCCGGTCGCGGATCGAGCAGAACCCCGGGTCGCCCGAGATGCTGGTGACGGTCCGAGGCCTGGGCTACCGCTTCGAGGGCTGAGACGAGAAAGACGGAGTGGGGAGCGTCCGAGGACGCGCCCCACTCCGTCTGTGCACGGACGAGCCCCGCGTCAGGGGGCCAGTGCCGAGAGGTAGTCGAGCGAGCCGTCGAGCACCGGGATCGAGACCAGGGCCCCGTCGGCGTCGCCGGACTGGAAGAACGTGGTGACATCGGTGCCCGGGAGGCCCTCGAAGTCCTTGATCTCGAGCGGCTCGTCCTCATCGGAGCCGAGGCTGACGGTCGTGTTCGCCGGCACGCGGATCTTGAGGGTCGGGCCGCCCTCTCCGAACTCGACGTTCAGCGTGTGCGACTTCTCGGTGTCGTTGATGATCGCGGCCACGAAGTTGCCGGCCGTGCCTTCGTCGTTGGCGACGATGAACGCGTTGCGCACCTCGAGAGGGCCGGAGCCGTGGACGTTGGTGCCCTCAGCCGCCGAGTAGGGGATCGTCGTCGCCTGCGGCGAGATCATGCTGCAGCCGGTGGTCGTGAGCACGAGCGCGGCCCCGACGGCCAGCGACGCGATGAGGCGGCGGTTCACAGATCCTCCCAGGACGTTTCGGTACCCCGCCAGT
>NZ_JBQCIP010000043.1:0-4909 GCF_051953575.1 Microbacterium sp. | reverse complement strand
GCGCTGAACGACGACGACGCGCAGCTCACGTATGAGGGCGCGTGGTCGCGCAACGGCGGCGCCGAGCAGGTCGCGGCGTCGCAGTCGCTCACGGTGTCGGTGTTCGACTCGTCGAAGGGTGGCACGGCGCCGGCCACCGGCACGTCGCGCGGCATCGCCGTCAACGACACCGACCCGGGCATCGCGTACACCGGCAACTGGGGTCACAGCACGGGCCGCGGCCTGGGCGACTACCAGGACGACGTGCACTACGGCGAGGCCGACGGCAGCGCCTTCCAGTACTCGTTCGTGGGCACCGGGATCGACTGGGTGACCGAGACGCACCAGTCGCAGGGCGATGCCGAGGTGTACATCGACGGCGTGCTCGCCGCCACGGTCAGCACCTACCAGGCCGAGGGCCGCGGAGCCCAGCAGGTCGTGTTCAGCAAGCGCGACCTGCCCAACGGCAGCCACACGATCCGCGTCGTGAAGAAGTCGGGGCAGTTCATGCTGCTCGACCGCCTCGACGTCGTGCAGGAGAGCCTGCTCGACATCGATCACGTCGCGTTCGACCGCGCAGCTCCCGAGGCCGCCACCGTCCACGTGCTGCGCGACCCGGGCGAGCTGCTCGGCGTGTACCGCGACGGCGCGGCGCTCAAGAGCGGGACCGACTACACCACCGACGGCGACGCCGTCGTCTTCGGTGCGGCGTTCCTCGGGGCGCTCGCCGACGGCGACACCGCGCTGGAGTTCCGCTTCCGCGGCGATCTGCGCGATGACGTGCACGCGACGAAGGATGACGGTGCCGCCGTGTCGCTGACCTTCTCGGGCACGGCCGTGACCGTGAAGGGGCCGATCGCACCCGACCAGGGCACCGTCGAGGTGTACCTGGACGGAAAGCTCGTCGACACCGTGGATGTGCACGGCGACGCGCGGCTCACGCAGCAGAAGCTGTTCGAGAAGAGCGGACTCAAGAAGGGCCAGCACACGCTGCGGCTGGTGAAGGCGTCGGGCGATGTGCTCCGCGTCGACGCCCTGTCGTATGTGACGGGGTGAGCACGGCCGGGACGGCGGGCCTCGCCCCGCCGTCCCGGCACGGCCGCCCGTCCGCCGTGCGCGAACTCGGGCCCCGCCCGCCGCGGCGGCGCGACACTGGGTGCGTGGACGATCACGAGGCGCTCGACGCCTACTCCTCGACGGTCATGCGCGTCGCGCAGACGGTGCTGCCGTCGGTGGCCGCGGTGAGCGTGCGCACCCGTCAGGGCGCGGGAGCCGGCAGCGCCTCGGTCATCACCGCCGACGGGCATCTGCTCACGAGCGCGCACGTCGTGGACGGTGCCGTGGGCGTCGAGCTCGCATTCCCCGACGGCACCACGGCCAGGGCCTCGGTCGTCGGCGCCGATCCGCTGTCGGACCTCGCCGTGCTCCGCGCTCACGGCGAGACGCCGCCTCCGGTGCGGATGGGGGATGCCGCCGCCCTCGGCGTCGGCCAGCTCGTCGTCGCGCTCGGCAACCCGCGCGGTCTGTCGGGGAGCGTGACCGCCGGCATCGTGTCCGCGCTCGGGCGATCGCTCCCCACACGGTCGGGAAGGGTCATCGACGAGGTGATCCAGACCGACGCGGCGCTCAACCCCGGCAACAGCGGCGGTGTGCTCGCCGACAGCGCCGGACGCATGGTGGGCGTGAACACGGCCGTCGCGGGGATCGGGCTGGGCCTCGCCGTGCCCATCAACGCCACGACCCGCGAGATCATCGACGCCCTCCGCACGACCGGCCGCGTCCGACGGGCATGGCTCGGCATCGCGGGCTCGACCGTGCCGCTCGGCCCGGACGTCGCCGCGAAGGCGGGATCGAAGGTCGGGATGCAGGTCGTCTCGATCGTACCCGACAGCCCCGCCGCCGTCGCCGGTGCCCGCGTCGGCGACATCGTGCTGTCGCTCGACGGCGTGCCGATCCTCAATCCCACGGCCCTGCAGCGTCGGATGGTCGAGGGCGCGATCGGCCGTCGCCTTGAGATGACCGTGTGGCGCGGCGGCGCGCTCGTCGACGTGGTCGTCGAGCCCCAGGAGCTGCGCGTCGGCTGACGCCCGCGCGCGTGCCGGGCACCTACGCTCGGTGTACCCATCACGAACAGACGGAGGACGAGTGTCAGACCACGACGACTGGAACGCGAAGACGATCGCGGAGTTCCGCGCCAACAAGGGGAAGGTCGGCGGCTACTTCGAGGGCGCACCCCTCGTGCTGCTGCACCACCGCGGCCGCAAGAGCGGCGCCGAGCACGTGACGCCGGTGATGTACCTGGCCGACGACACCGACCCCGACACCGTCTACGTGTTCGCGAGCAAGGCCGGCGCCCCGACGAATCCGGGCTGGTACTACAACCTGCGCGACGCGGGCAGCGGCGCCGTCGAGATCGGCGAGGAGCACTATCCCGTCACCGTGACCGAGCCTCTCGGCGCGGACCGCGACCGCATCTACGCCGAGCAGGTGAGCCGCTACCCGGGCTTCGGCGACTACGAGGTGAAGACCGAGGGCGTCCGCACGATCCCCGTGCTGGCCCTGCACCGTCGCCGCGACTGACAGCGACACGAGAGGGAGGGCGTGGGGACCACCCCTCCCTCTCTTCGTGCGCTCAGCGCCTGCGCGCGGCGGCGGTGACTCCGGCGCCGATGAGGCAGAGCGCCGCGGCGCCCAGGAACAGCCACGCGAACCCGCCGGTGAGGGCGTCGGGGGCGGAGGCTCCCTGGGCCAGCAGGGCGTCGGTGCGCAGGCCGGCGACCGTGGCGAGCACGGCGAGACCGAGTGCGCCGCCGATCTGCTGGCTGGTGTTGACGAGGCCTCCCGCCAGGCCCGACTCGCCGCCCTCGACGCCGTCGACGGCCAGCTGGGTGGTCGCGACGAAAGCGCCGCCCATGCCGATGCCGATGAGGAGCGAAGGGCCGAGCAGCTCCCCCGCGAACTGCGCGTCGGCCGGCGCCGCCGAGAGCCACACGAGGCCGCCGGCGAGCACGACGAGTGCCGAGATGAGCGTCGGACGCGTGCCGAGCCGCGCGATCACCGAAGGCACGATCCCGGCCACGACCACCAGCGCGCCGGCGAGGGGGAGTTGAGCGAGTCCGGTGGTGAGCGCGTCGTAGCCGAGCACGGCCTGCATGTACACCGAGAGCGCGAAGAACAGCGCGACCATCGCCGCGCCGACGAGCAGCATGACGATGTTGCCGACCGTCAGGCTGCGGTTGCGGAAGATCGTGAGCGGCACGAGCGGGGCCGCCGCGCGACGCTCGATGAGGACGAACGCGGTGCCGAGTGCCAGCGCGGCCACCCCCAGCGCGATGGGGAGCGGGTGCAGGAACCCCACCTGCTCGACAGCGCTCAGCGCGCCGACGATCGCCACGAGCGCGCCGGTCACCGTCGCCGCGCCCGCGACGTCGAGTCGTTCCGATGCCGTGACCGCGTCCCGCGTGATGAGGAACGGGATGGCCACCAGGACGACGATGCCGACCGGGACGTTGACGAAGAAGACGGACTGCCAGCCGAGGGTCGCGGTGAGGACGCCGCCGAGCAGCACTCCCGCCGCAGAGCCGATTCCCGCGACCCCGCCCCACACTCCGAGGGCCTTGGTGCGCTCGGCCGACGAGGGGAACAGCTGTGTGAGCAGGGCGAGAGCCGCCGGCGCGAGGAGCGCGGCCGAGGCGCCCTGCAGCGCGCGGGCGGTCAGGAGCATGCCGCTGCTGACCGACAGGCCGGCGAGGGCGGATGCGGCGACGAAGCCCGCCGTGCCCACGAGGAACACGCGCCGGTGCCCGTAGCGGTCGGCGAGCCGGCCGCCGAGCAGGAGCAGGCCTCCGAAGGCGAGGACGTATGCGGTGATGACCCACGCCAGGGCGGCGGTTTCCATGCCAAGCTGCGCGCCGAGCACGGGCAGGGCGATGTTGACGATCGACGCGTCGAGCACGACGAGGAACTGTGCGAGGGCGAGCACGCTGAGCGCGAGCCAGCGGCGGGTGCTGCGCGGTGCAGGGGCGGCCTGCGTCGCAGCCGGGGCGAGGGTGGTGGACATGGGTTCTTTCCTTTCGAATGGAGAGTGACTCATCACTCACTCCTAAGGGCATGCGAATTCGGGTGGTGCGGGTGGGTGGTTCAGTCGGGATGGCGGATGCCGCGGGCCAGCAGCTGCGCCCACGGCGAGGGGTCGTCGTCGATCTGTGCGGTCACGATGAGGTGGCACAGCTGCCCGTACGCGATGAAGCGCTGGACGGCATCGTCGTCCGCGCCGGAACGGCTCTGCGCGAACTCGGTCACGCGGCGGATGCCGGCGCGCAGGGCGTCGCCCACCTGCGGGACGTCGGCGACGGACTGCGCGTGCACCTGCAGCATGAGGAGCGTCCGGTCGGCGATGAGGCCCGCGTAGGCGTCGCCCATCGCATCGAGGACGGTCTCCGGCTGCTGGTCGGATGCCGCGTCGGCGCCCTCGGCCAGTGCTTCGACGATCGCGTCGAAGCAGGACTCCAGAGCGGCGACGAACAGTGCCTCCTTGCCAGGGAAGAGCTTGAACACGTATGCCGACGAGATCTTCGCCTCATCGGCGACCGTGGCCACGGTCGTTCCGTGGTAGCCGCCGCGTGCGAAACGGCGCATCGCAGCCGCCGTCACGAGCGGGCGACGGGCGTCGGCGG
The DNA here is from genome assembly GCF_051953575.1 of Microbacterium sp. GTDB lineage: Bacteria > Actinomycetota > Actinomycetes > Actinomycetales > Microbacteriaceae > Microbacterium. Next base: position 254 of record NZ_JBQCIP010000043.1, on the reverse strand, counting down.
TGGAGAGGATCGAACTGCGAGGGCTCATGTGAGTGACTGTACACTCACTCTCGCCGCTACCGCAAGGGCGACTTGCGGTCGGGTTGGCCGGGCAGGGTGGTCTCGAGCACCCGGGGTGAGAGTCGGGCCCGGGCGTGAGCCCGACCGCGACAACGGGGTCCCGGGGTCGTCGGGCGTTCGTGCATGTGCCGATATGGGTGGCGCGTGGTGGCAGTTAGTGGGGTGAAAATTGCTGGTCGGAATGAGTTTCGGTC
>NZ_JBQCIP010000042.1:0-37493 GCF_051953575.1 Microbacterium sp. | reverse complement strand
GATCTGCATGTACAGCAGACGCATGGTCAGGACGACTTCGACGGTGAGCTTCTCGCCCTCCGCGGGCACGTGGTCCAGCGGGATCACGACATCCGGCCGGTCGGCGACGAACCACAGCGTCTCGGACTGCTCGGGCAGCTCGTCGATCGTGTACGTGCGGCCCTGCAGCACGAAGCGCAGGTCCTCACGCGGGACCGCGACGCCGTTGACGGATGCCGCGACCTCGTCGACAGCCGAGAGCCAGAGGCTGCGATACCAGGGCAGCTGCACCGAGACCGCGATGCCGTCGTCGGTGCGACGGACGTCCTTCTCGGCGAAGAGGGAGTTGTGGGTGGCCATGGCGGTTCCTCCGGGCTCAGGCGAGCGTGTCGGTGAAGGTCTCGTGCCGCACCGGCGGCACGGGCTCGAGCTTCTGCACCGTCTCGGGGCTGTACGGGTGGTTCGTCGACGGCACGGGCTCATCGGCGGGCGGCATGAAGACGGGCTTGCCGTCGTCGCCGAAGTACATGAGGTCGAGGTCGAACGCGCCCTGGTTCTTCAGGCCGAAGCTGACCCAGTTCTCCTCGAACGGCGCACGGGCGAGCTCGTAGCAGCGGAACTTCCAGAACTTCCACTCGCCGTCCTGCTTGAGGAAGTCGATCGCGTACTTGCACCACACCCAGTGGGCCCAGACCTTCTTGCCGAGCACCTCGTCGGGCGAGTACATGTCGGGGAACGCCTCGGCCACCTTCGGGTCGGTGAGACCGGATTCGGTGCCCGCCATGAGCCAGACGCCCTTGGCCGTCCTGCCGTCGGCAGCGACCTCGATCACCGGCGTCGTCGTGGCGTGCAGGATGAGCTTGCCCTCGGGGTGCGGGCGGTCGCGGTGGTAGCGCGTCACGCTCTCCCACGTCGTGTACTGGCCGGCGTTGGTGTAGCGCGCGCGGATGCCCTCCGTGCCCTCCTTCACCCACAACGGGATGATCTGCTCGTCCTCGAACGCGTTGTGCAGGTACATGTAGCGGTTGAACAGGTTCTCGACCTGGCCACGGTCCTCGGCGCGCTGCGCGAGGGCGCGGGCGGCAGTCACCTGCTCGCGGAGGTCGGCGAGCTCGGCAGCGAGCTGCGCGACCGAGACGTCGGTGGCGGTGTCAGACATCGGCGGTCTCCTTCGACTGCTCGGCGACGGTCTCTTCGATGGCCTTGCGCATGAGGGCGTGCTGCTTCTTCACGACGTCGATCGGGTCGACCACGCCGAGGTCGACGAACGCGTGACCCTCCCACTCGCTGGACAGATACCCCTGGTAGCCGCCCACGACGAACTGCTTCACGATGCGCGGGATGTCCATCGCCGGCTCGTCGCCGTTCTCGTCGATGTCGTAGAACTTCGCGTGCACGTGGAAGATCTGCGGCATGATGTCGAGCCACTCCTCCGGCGGCACGAGCCCGTGCATGTTGAAAGCCAGGCGGGTGTGCGGCCCGAATCCGACGGGGTCGACACCCTCGCCGATCAGGTAGTCCTCGAACTTCTGGTTGCGCTCGTTCATCGGCATCGGCTCGTGCCAGATCTCGTCCATCACCGCGAAGTGCTTCGGGTCCATGCCCATCAGTTCCAGCTGGTCCAGCAGCAGCGGAGAGAGGGAGTGCATGGTCGACGAGAAGTCCGCGGTGAAGCCGAGGCGCTCCGACTGCAGCTCGTCGTACATCTCGCGCATCTGCACGACGGCCGGGTTGTTCGGCCCCGACGGCGCGTGGATCTCGTAGCCGAGGTACTGGTCGTACTTCTCGGCGAGCGGCAGGAGGCTGCGCAGCAGCTCCTTGCCGTGCGAGCGGATGACGACCTTCTTGAAGCCGAGCGTGTGCGCGGTCTTCAGCTGGCGGGCGAGGAAGTCGTGCTCCTCGTCGGGCGTCATGTCGCGGTCCTTGCGGCGGCCCATGTCGAGGTTCGTGCCGACGGCGCTCGCCTCCAGCCCGTACTTCTCGAGCGAGTCGAACCAGAGCTTGACGAACTCCTGGTCGACGTCGGGGTACGTGCGCAGCAGCTGCGCGATGTTGAACTCGACGCCCGGTCCGATGCCTTCCTCCGCGACGGCGGCGATGAGAGTCTCGGGCGTGTAGAGGCCCGCGGCGAACTCGCTCGTCAGGGAGTACAGCGTCGTGCCGAGCTTGATGCCGGTGCCGGCGATGCCGTCGGTCATGCGGATGCTCCTTGCGTGGTGGGGAGCCAGGCGGCGAGCTGAGCCCGCGCCTCGCTGAGGTCGGTGGTCATGTGCGAGCCGGCGTCGGCGGCAGCGGCGCGCTGCACGGCCTGCTCGTCACGGATGATGTCGAAGGGCGACTGCCAGTAGTTCCAGTGCCAGCCCTCGTACTCGCTCGAGATCGCACCGTTGTAGCCGTTCTCGACGAGCAGCCGGATGAGGTCGCGCACCGGCACCGACGGCTCTTCGCCGTTCTCGTCGATGCCGAAGAACTTGCCGTGGACGTGCTTGATCCACGGGAAGATCTCGAGCCAGTCGTCCACGCGCGCCGGACCGAACAGGCCGGTCGCGTTGATGCCCATGTCGATCCCCAGGTCGGGGCGACCGTGCTGCGCGGCGAGGCCGATGAACCGGCCGAAGCGCTGACCGTGCTCGGCCTGGTCGGCGGGCGGGCCCTGCCGGTAGAACTCGTCCCACAGCCCCGTGACCGCCGCAAGCAGCTCCTCCGAGGCGCCGCGGCGGCGGTACGCCTCGATCAGCGAGGGGGCGAAGCCCGAGACGGTGGCGCCCCAGTCCATCGTGAAGCCCAGGAACGGCGACCCGACCTTGTCGTAGCGGTCGCGCAGCGCCAGGATGCGCGGGTGGGAGGCGTACTGGTCGGCGTGCACCTCGAGGGCGAGCGTGACGCCGTACTCCTCGGCGATGGGAGCCAGGGCCTCCATGGAGTCGGGCGTGATCGAGATCTGCACGCGGGCGATGGGGAAGCCGAGCTTGGCCGCCGCCGCGATCTGCCGGCGCATGTACTCCAGCAGCTCGTCCTGCGTGAGCAGACGGTCGCGGTGGATGCCGATGTCGGCGTTGACCGCGAGCGAGGTCGTGACGAGCCCGGTCTCGGCGATGAGGTCCTTGAACCAGCCGGCGTAGTGGTCGTCGATCTCGGGGAAGCCCCGGAAGCTGGAGAATCCGATGATCTCCAGGCCTGGGCCGTATCCGTCGGCGGCGACCTTGCGGATGAGCCCCTCGAGGTCGTACTCGCGGCCGTGGAAGGCCCGGGTGAAGCTGTAGAGCGTCACGCCCTGGATGGGACTGCCCTTCGTGTGGGGGGCGCTCATGCCGCCACCGCCTTCCGTGCGGTCATGGTCTTCGTGTCGTGCTCCTCGATGTGGAGCACCTCGTCGTCGCCGATGACGATGTAGGGGATGTAGAGGACCAGGCCGACCTCCACCGTGTGGTCGGCATCGCCCTCGAGGGGGATGTCGCCCGACAGCACCGCGGAGTCGGCGGGGAACCACCACTCCTCGGTGTTGGGGACGAGCTCGGCCAAGGTGAAGGTCCGGCCGTTCATCTCCCAGCGAAGCGACTCCGCCGGCGCCTCGACGCCGTCGACGGTGAGCTTCGCGCCGCCGAGGCACGAAGCGGGCAGCGCGCGGTACCACGGCAGGCGAACCTCGACCGCAGCACGGGTGCCGTCGGTCGTGAGCGTTCCCTGCTCGATGATGCGATCGGGGATCACGTCAACTCCTGACTACTTTGTCCTTGTTTCTACACTCTAATGTCTGAATCAGACAGAAGCAAGATCGCGCACGATCTTCCTGGCGCCGCGCACGCCGAGAGCGACGGACGTGACGGTCGGGTTGCACGCCGTCGCGGTCGGAATGACGCCATTGCCGGCGACGAAGAGCCCCGGAACACCCCACACCTCGCTGTCGGGACCGCACACGCTCGTGCCGTCGTCGGTCTCGCCCATCCGTGTGGTGCCCTGGTAATGCAGCGACGACCCGAGCGGAAGCGTGAACGGGCGGGGATCGAGCGGCTCGCCGACGGCTTCGCCCAGCCGCACGATCTCTGCGCGCGCGCGTTCGATCACCTGGTGGTCGCGATCGGTCAGTGTGTAGTGGATGCGGGGCGCCGGCATCCCGTAGGCATCTCGCTCGGCATCGTCGAACTCGATCCGGTCGTCGGCCTGCAGGTCCTTCGCGCAGAAGAGTCCGAGGCCGACGATCGAGCCGGGAACGACGGGGTCGTCCTCGGCGAGCGGGATGGGCGAGGCATCGAGCTGCATCACCTGGCCGTGGAAGGGCACGTCGTCGGTGAACGGCACCCAGCTCACTCCGCTGTACTCGGCCAGACCCGTCGTCGGGGCGTCGGCCCCGAGCGTCTCGACGCCGCGCAGCCGGGAGGCGAAGACCACCTGCGCCTGATCGTTGAGGTAGCGCCCGAGAGCGGCGGGACGGATGCCCGAGGCCCACAGCAGCTGCGGAGTGCGCAGGGCGTCGGCGGCGACGACGACGAACCGGGCGGCCACCTCGTGCGTCTCGTCGGAGCGGAGGTCGCGCACCCGCACGCCGGCCGCGCGCCCGTCGCGTACGAGCACGGCGGTGACGAGGGATTCGTCGAAGAGAGAGAAGGCCGGGTTCGCGCGTGTGACATCGCCGAGGACGACATCCGATCCCGACCACACGAGGCGGCCGTCCTCGCGGCGGTGCGCGGCCAGAGGCATCCGCTGCACCTTCGTCTCGGCGGTACGGCCCTCGTCGACGGCCCTCGCGAGGCGCTCGCGGACGATCTCACCGAAGGGCGCCGCGTCGAACGCGTTCGTGCTCACGCCCAGGAGCCGGTCGCCTTCCGCGAGGAGCTCGTCGAGATCCTGCAGGAAGGCGATGCGCTCGCTGCCACCCGGACGCGGGCAGGCGCCGGTCCAGTGGGCGGACATGCCGCCGACGTTGCTCGACATCGCGGCGACGGGGAGCCCGTCTTCGCCCGGGAACTGATAGCCGTCCGGCAGCAGAAACGTGCCCGGACGGGCGGCTCGCACGCCTGCCTTCGCGGCTCCGGGGTTGGCGACCTTCGCACCCCGCTCCCCCGGCCCCTCCGAGGCGGCCTGGGCACGGGCCCGCGCCTCGGGGTCGGCGATGTTCTTGACGTGCGCCCCCGGCGGGTCCGAGATCGTGGGCCCGACCTCGAACATCGCGATCGTCGCTCTGGGCGCCTGCTCGCTCAGGATCCGCGCGTAGGCGGCTCCGGTCGGACCCGATCCGACGATGGCGACGTCGACGGCCTCGGGGTATCGGCTCATGCCGACGCCGCCAGATCCCGGATGAGGGCGACGGATGCCGCCGACTCCTGCGTCGGGTAGTACTCGAGCCCGATCGGTCCGTCGTAGCCGGACGCACGGAGAGCGCCGAGCTTGGCCGCCCAGTCGAGGTCGCCGGAGCCCGGCTCTCCGCGGCCCGGGGCATCCGCCAGCTGCACGTACGCGATGAGGTCACCGGCGTTCGCGAGCTCCGCCGCCATGTCCTCGCCCTCCACGGCAGAGTGATAGATGTCGTAGAGCACGCCGAAGAAGGGCGAGTCGACGCCGCGGGCGACGTACACGGCCTCGGCGGTGCGGTCCAGCAGCGACCCGGGGTGGTCGACGCGCACGTTGACCGGCTCGAGCGCGAGCGTGATGCCCGACCCGTCGATCTGCGCGATGGCCTTCTGGTAGATCTCGATGAGCTTGTCGAGCTGGACCTGCCGCTTCCAGCCGCCGAATCCGGTGCCGCTGCCGACGACGATCCTCGGGCAGCCGAGGTCCTGCGCGATCGCGACGCCCTCGTCGAGCTTGCGGAAGAACTCGGAGTGATCCCACGGCGGGATCATGAACTGGGTGCGCGGCTCCGACAGCTGAGCCGTCAGCTGCGTGCCGGTCTCTTCGAGCGCCGCCTTCAGTGCCGGGAGGTCCTTCCGCGCCGCCGGCGCGTCGACGCCGGTGGGCCCCCACATCTCGACGGCGTCGAAGCCCGCGGCCGCCGCCGCGCGCACGCGGTCGTGGTAGTCGCCGGCCTCGGTGAAGAGGAGTTCGATGTTGGGTGCGAGCTGATACATGGGGCCCTCCGGTGTGCGGGTGTCAGATGTGTGGGCGACGTGCGGCCGACGGCATCCACCGCCCGACCGCTCGACGATCCGGTCGCCCCCGAATCGTTGGGCGGAGCTCAGCCCTTCAGACCGCCGGCGAAGCCCTGGATGAACTTCTTCTGCGCGAACATGTAGAACGCGAGGATCGGGATCATCGAGATGATCACGACGGCGAAGATCTTGTTCCACGCCGACACCAGGCCGCCGACGTACGTGTACATGGCGACCGGCAGCGTCTGCGTCGTCGAGCCGCCGAGGAAGATCAGCGAGTTGAAGAAGTCGTTCCAGATGATGAGACCCGTGAGGATCGCCACCGTGCCGGTCGCCGGCGCCATCAGCGGAAGCACCACCCGGAAGAACGCCTGCGTCGGCGACGCACCGTCGATGACGGCGGCCTCTTCGTACTCGGTCGTGAGGCCGCGGAAGAAGCTGGCGTAGAGGAACACCGACAGGGGCAGCAGGATGCCGATCCACAGCAGGATCATGCCCAGCGCGTTGCCCGTGAGACCCACGCTCCGCGCGCCGATGTAGAGGGGCACGGTGCCCAGCTGCGCGGGCAGCACGATCGCGATGAGCACGAGGTAGAAGGTCAGGTTCGTCCACGTGCGGGTGCGGCGCGTGATGACGTACGCGGCGACCGAGCCGAAGAGGACCAGCCCGAAGATGGCGCCCGCCGTGATGATCGCGCTGTTGAGGATCGCCATCGGGATGCTGTTGCGGCCGCCCGTCGTCAGCACCTCGATGAAGGCGTTGAAGTCGAGCGACTGCGGCGGCGTGATGGCGCTGGTGGTGAGCGCTTCCTGATCGGTCTTGAACGCGGTGGCGACGAGGAAGTAGAAGGGCAGCAGCCCGATCAGCGTGATGATCCAGATCATCACTTCGCGCGCCGCGGTGAGCTTCGTGTAGCGGAACATGTCAGGCCTTTCGAGCCGCGTCGCGGTCGCGCGTCGCGTACTGCTGCAGGATCGCGAAGACGAGGATGATGAGGGTCAGCACGAGAGCCAGGGCCGAGCCGAAGCCGAACTGCCCGAGCGAGAAGGCCTGCTTGTACACCTGCGTCGCAAGCGTCTCGGTGGCCCCCGCGGGGCCGCCTCCCGTGAGCGCGAGGATCTGGTCGAAGATCCGCAGTCCCTGGATGATCCCGAGGGTGGTCGCGATCGCGATGGAGGGACGGATGCCGGGCACCATGACGTGCCAGAACCGCTTGAAGACGCCGGCGCCGTCGAGTGCGGCCGCCTCTTCGAGCTCGACGGGCACCGAGGCGAGTCCGGCGAGGTAGATGACCATCACGAAGCCCGTCTGCTGCCACACGACGGTGAGCAGGATCGCCCAGATCGACCACGTGGGGTCTGCGAGCCACACCTTCTGCCAGGACTCCAGACCGATCGCGGCCAGGAAGCCGTTGAGCGGGCCGTTGAACTGGAAGATGAACTTCCAGATGTAGGCGACCGCGAGCGGGCTCAGCACGACCGGCATGAACAGCAGCGTGCGCAGGATGTAGCGCGTCTTGAGCGTGCGGTTGATCGCGAGCGCGAAGCCGAGGCCGAGGATGTTCGTGAGGATCACGGAGCCGAACGCCAGGAACAGCGTGTTGACCACGGCGCCGACCATGAGCGGGTCGTTGAAGATCCGCACGAAGTTGTCGAGGCCGATGAACTCCCAGTCGCCGAGGCCGGTCCAGTTCGTGAAGGCGAAGAACCCTCCGGTGAGGTTCGCCACGTAGTGCACCGCGATCACGAGGATGATGGCGGGGAGCGCCCACCACCAGTGCCCGTAGCTGATCAGCGGGCGCCGGCCGCGGGGGCGCGGCGTGCGGCGGGCTTCGGGAGGCACCGTGAGGGTGCGCGTCGCGTCTCGCTCGATCGTCACTGTCATCTGCTCTCTGACCTCGTCGTCATGCGCCCCTTCACCGGCGGCGTCCCAGCCACTATCACACACTTGTGTCGGAAGCACACATTAGTTTTGGCAATACCGGATATAAGTCGGGGACACCCCCGCGATGCCATCCCGGATCAACGAGGCAAGTGCCGCACATAAGCAGAACTAATGTCAGAAACCTACATATCATGCGACGCTTGAGATGCGGCCCCGAGGCCGAGCCAGCAACCCGAGCTGGCGACAACGAAGTCACGAAAGGGTCGAAATGCCACAGCACACAGCCTCCCGGCCTCTCCGCTGGTCGCTTCTCGCGGCACCGGTGGCCGGCATCCTCATCCTCGCCGGCTGCTCCGGCAGCAACGGCGACAACAGCGGCGGAAGCGACGACGGCGACGCCGCCGGCTCGTCCTTCACCGTCATGGTCGCGCAGGCGAACGACGCCGACGACAACTACGCCAAGACACTCGAGGCGTACTCGAAAGAGACCGGCGTCAAGGTCGAGGTCATCCCCTACCCGTCGGAGGCCTACAACACCCAGGTCACGACGCAGCTCCAGGGCGGGAACGCCGCCGACATGATGGTCCTCTCGCCCGGCACCGGTCAGGCCATCTCGGTCGTGACCCTCGCCGAGGCCGGGTTCCTCGAGCCGCTCGACAAGACGTCCGAGGGCGTGGTCCCCGACGGCACGCAGAACCTCTACGAGGTCGACGGCAAGATCTACGGCCAGCCCACCGCACTGGCTCCGGTCGGCTACGTCTACAACCCGGGCGCCGCCAAGGAGGCGGGTGTCGCCGAGTACCCCGACTCGTACGACCAGATGCTGAAGGACTGCGCCACCGTGCGCGACGCCGGCAAGTCGTTCACGGTCGTCGCCGGCGCGATCCCCTTCAACACGGGGCTGCTCGCCCAGCTGATCTCGGCCACGCGCGTCTACGCCGGCGAGCCGGACTGGAACGAGCAGCGCGCGGACGGCAAGGTCACCTTCGCCGACAGCGACGGCTGGAAAGAGACGCTGAACGACGTCATCGAGCTCAACGAGAAGGGCTGCTTCCAGGACGGCGCCGCCGGCGGCACGTTCGACAACATCACCGCCAACATCGCCGGCGGACAGTCGCTGACCGCAGCCGTCCCCGGCTCGGCGGCGATCTCGATCGGCAGCGCGACCGGGGTCGAGCTGAACGTGCAGGCCTTCCCGCCCGCCGACGGCCAGAAGCCGTTCGTCCTCGCCTCGGCGAACTACGCGTGGGCGATCAACGCGAAGGCCAGCGACGGCGCGAAGAAGTCCGCGCAGGACTTCCTCGACTGGGTCGCCCAGCCGGAGCAGGCGAAGGCCTTCGCCGACCTGTCCGGCTTCGTGCCGATCACCGGCGTGACCGCCGACGACCTGCTGCCGATCTACCAGCCGATCGCCGACCAGCTCGAGAACGGCGACTTCGTCGGCCTCCCGAACGCCAGCTGGCCGAACCCCGCCGTCTACGACGCCCTCGGCGTCGGCGTGCAGGGTCTGCTGACCGGCCAGAAGACGGTCGAGCAGGTGCTGTCCGAGATGGATGCCGCCTGGGGCGACTGACCGCCCATCCGCTGTGAACGATGCCGCCCGAGGCGAACGCCCCGGGCGGCATCGTCATGAACCGCGGGCGTGGACGCTCGCCGACCGCATACCTGAGGAGCCCCGCCATGACCCGATCCGCACGTGTGCGGCGACTGCTCGCCGAGATGACGCCTGACGAGAAGCTCGGCCAGCTGCAGATCGTCTTCCGCCCGCGGCACGACGACGCGGCCGACCTGATCCGCCAGGGCGTCGGCTCGATCTTCTGGCCCCGCTCGGCGGGCGCGACCAACGCGCTGCAGCGGGTCGCCGTCGAAGAGACCCGTCTCGGCATCCCCGTGCTGGTCGGCCTCGACGTCATCCACGGGCAGCGCACGATCGCTCCGGTCCCGCTCGGGCAGGCGGCGAGCTTCGATCCCGCTCTCGTCGAACAGCTCGCCGCACTCGCCGCCGCCGAGGCGCGCTCCGGGGGCGTCACCTGGACTTTCTCGCCCATGGTCGACATCTCGCGGGATCCTCGATGGGGGCGCGTGGTCGAGGGGTTCGGCGAAGACGTCCACCTCACCTCGATCATGGGGCGCGCGATGGTGCGCGGCTACCAGGGAGACGACCTCGCAGACCGGGGCTCGATCGCGGCGACGGCGAAGCACTTCGTCGCCTACGGACAGCCGGAGGGCGGCCGCGACTACAACGGGGTCGACGTGTCGGAGCACCGCCTGCGCAACGTCTATCTAGAGCCGTTCCGCGCCGTCGTCGACGAGGGCGCGGCCTCGGTCATGGCGGCGTTCAACACCGTCGCGGGAGTGCCGATGCACGCCAACAGGAGGCTGCTGACGGACGTGCTGAAGAACGAATGGGGGTTCGACGGCGTCCTCGTGGGCGACGCCGACGCCGTGCGCAACCTCCTCCCGCACGGCGTCGCAGAAGACCTCGCGGATGCCGTTGCGCTGGCGTTCCGGGCCGGGCTCGACGTGGAGATGGGCGGCGCACCCCGCGAGGTCGCGGCCGGAGCGCTCGCGGCGATCGACCCTGCGCGCCTCGACGACGCGGTCGCCCGGGTGCTCGGGCTCAAGGAGTCGCTCGGGCTCTTCGACGCCCCTTACGCTCCCGAGTCTGACGAGCTCGTCGCGCCCACCAGCGCCGGGCGGGCGCTGGTCCGGCGCGCCGCCGCCCGGTCGTCGGTGGTGCTCGCGAACGACGGCACCCTGCCGCTGGCGACTCCATCCCGCGTGCTGCTGACAGGCCCGTACGCCGCGTCGACGGACCACCTCGGCGCGTGGACGCAGTCCTTCGGCGCGGCAGCCCGGTCCGTCGCCGACGAGTTCGCCGCGAGGCGTCCCGGTGTCGAGCTTCGGGTGGTGGCGGGCGTCGACTTCCTCGGCGAGGACGCATCCGGCATCGCGGAGGCCCGGGATGCCGCACGGGCGAGCGACGTCGTCGTGGTGCTCGTCGGCGAGCCGAGCACGCTCTCGGGCGAGGCGGCCTCGCGCAGCGATCTGCGCCTGCCGGGCTGCCAAGCGCAGCTGATCCGCGAGATCGCCGCTACCGGCGTCCCCTTCGCGGTGATTGTGGAAACCGGTCGCCCGCTCGTCGTCTCGGATTGGATCGACGTCGCGCCGGCGGTTGTCGTCGCATGGCACGGCGGCACGGAGGCCGCAGAGGCGATCGTCGACGTCCTCCTGGGCGACGCCGAGCCCGCCGGACGCCTGCCGATGTCATGGCCGCGGTCGGTTGGCCAGATCCCGATCCACTACGCGCACGAGAACACCGGCCGCCCCGCGACGACGGGCGGCTCTCTCACCTCAGAGAACGCCGAGACCGTCGACATCGGCCTGCACGGGCCGGCGAACCTGCAGGACAGATACACCTCGAAGTACCTCGACCTCGAGCTCGGCCCGCAGTTCGCCTTCGGCCACGGATCGGGCTATGCGACGTTCTCGCACGCGACGGCGACGCTCTCTGGGGCGTCGATCACGGGTGCCGAGCTCGAAGGCGGCGGGGCCCTGACGCTCGCACTCGCCGTCGTCAACACTTCGGCGCGGAGCGGCGACGAAGTCGTGCAGGTCTTCGTGGAAGACACCGTCGCGAGCGTTGCTCCACCGGTCCGCCGTCTCGTCGCTTTCGAGCGCAGGACGATCCCGCCGGGAACGACGACGGTGTTCACCTTCGAGATGGGGCGCGAGCAGCTCGGCTTCTGGGCGACGCGAGCCGCGGCGCCCGCGTTCGTGGTCGAACCCGGGCTCTTCCGGCTTCACGTGGGCAGCACGCTCGCCTCGACGCAGGCGATCGACCTCAGGGTCATGTGACTCAGATCAGCGGACGATACCGGAAGTCGCGGAAGCGCACCGACCCTTCGCCGGCCGCATAGAGCGCCGGCCGCAGACTGACCAGGTCGCCCATCGTGTTGGCGTGGTACCCGGACGTCTCGTAGCGGATGGCGTGACGCATCCATTCGCCGCCCGGCACGCGGTACCAGCCGGTGACGATGTGGCGGTCGTTGCGGATCCGCAGCTGCAGACGGCCGGCCGCGGGCGCCGGCTCGCGCCAGTGCGTGACGTGGCCGCCCGAGTAGCTCCGCATCCGCTCGCCGTCGATCCCCATGCCGCAGAACAGCCGGTCGTTGAAGAAGAGCAGCAGGCCGCCTTCGGCCCGGTCGATCTCGACGTCGACCTCGACCTCATAGGCGTGGTCGCCGACCACGAGAGCGAGCGGCGATGTGGCGCCCGGCCCCGCTCCCTTGCCCGCCATCACCAGGCCGTCGTCGAGCGTGAGGCGCGCGGCTTCACCCGGCGACGGCGCGTGGAAGGTCCATCGCTCGCCGAGGCGCAGCGCGTCGAAACCGTCGTGGAAACCGACAGAAGGAGGTTGGTGGGATGCCGCCGACGGCGCCTCCAGCTCGCCGCCGATGTCGTCGGTCCCGGCGACGGGCCAGCCGTCGTCGGTCCACGCGATCGGCTCGAGCAGGATCTGACGCCCGAGCGTGCGGTAGCCGTTCTCGTACCCGTGCGACACCATCCACCAGCTGCCGTCGACGGCGGGGAGCATCGTGGCGTGTCCGCGCGACCACCACTTCTCGGCCGCGTCCACCGTGCGCGCCACGGGGTTGTGGGGGCTGTTCTCCCAGGGTCCATGCACCGACCGGGAGCGCGCGACGATGACCATGTGGCCGGTCGGCGGACCGGCCGTGCCGCCGACGGCGCTCACCAGGTAGAACCATTCGCCTCGGCGGAACAGCTTCGGCCCCTCGAGCGCGTACGCCTCGGTGATCCAGTCGTCGGGGTACCGCCAGCCGTCGTACACCTGCTCCAGCTCGCCGACCGTGGCGAGACCGTCGTCGGTGAGAGCGGTGCGGCGGATGCCGTTGACGAAGAGGTAGCGTCTGCCGTCTTCGCCCACGACGTGGCCCGGGTCGATCGCTCCGCGGATGCCGAGGTCGATGGGCTCGGACCACGGCCCTTCCATGGATGCCGCATGCACGACGAAGATCGACGGCTCGGTCAGCTTCGACCACGGCGCGGGGATGAACGGGATGTAGATGAAGAAGCGGCCGCCGACCTCGGCGATGTCGACGGCGAAGGTGCTCCCGAGCGGCTCGGCGAGAGCGGAGCCGGCGTAGATCCAGTTCACGAGATCCGGAGATCTGTAGAGCAGGAGTCCGGGCGCCGACTCGAACGACGAGTACGTCAACCAGTACTCGTCGCCGACCCGGATCACCGCGGGGTCGGGTCGGTCTCCGCCGAGGACCGGATTGACGAACGTCGTCATGACCTCGTGATCCAGCCCGCGATCGCCTCGACGGTCGGCAGCGCGGTCGGGTCGGCAGGCTCGTTGATGTGGCCATGGCCGGCGCCCCGTTCGAGTCGCAGCACGACGTCGACTCCGGCGGTCTCCAGCTGCCGGGCGAAGGCCTCGCCGGACGGACGCAGCTCGTCCGACTCGCACACGAGCACGAACGTCGGCGGCAGGCCGTCGGCCGTCCCGAGCGCCGCGAACGCGTGCGGATCCGACAACGCCTCGACGGACCCTGCGAAGTTCAGCGCGAGCGCTCCCTGCGGGGAGTCGCGGTCGAGTTCGGCCGAGGCCCCGGGGCCGTTCGGGTGCACGACCGGGTAGACGAGGACGACCCCCGCGGGCACCGGCTCGCCGGCATCCCGCAGCCGCGCGACCGCGCCGGCCGTCAGGTTGCCGCCGGCGCTGGCACCCCCGAGGAGGACGTCGCCGGTGCCGAACAGCTCCCCCGCATGTTCGAGCGCGTACCGCCATGCGACGAGCACGTCGTCCGAGGGCTCGGGGAAGTGCACGTCGCCGAGGCACTTGACGTAGTCGACGGCGAGTACCGGGATCCCGCGGGCCGCGAGCTCGAGCGCGACCCAGTTCGACTCCGGCATGTCGAGGTGACCGCCGATGAACGCCCCGCCGTGGACCCAGACGAGAGCGCGACGGGATGCCTCGGCCGAGGCATCCCGGTACAGCCGCACCGGCACCGCACGGACGGGGCCCGCGATCGTGAGATCGCGGGTCTCGACGTTCGCGAGCCGCGGGAATCGGCGCTTCAGCGACGCGGTGTCGATCCCGGGGCGCGGGTCGGCCGGCTCCCCCCGCTCGCGGAGCATCCGGAGCACCTCGGGCAGCGGCAGAGCGCGGAAGTCGACCTCGATGTCAGACATGCGCCGCCTGCACCGCGCGCATCGAGGCACGGATGAGGTCGTGCTGCCGGCGGACGAGCACGAGCGGGTCGACCTCGCCGAGCTCGGCGAAGGCGTGACCCTCCCACTCGCTCGACCAGTAGCCGCGGTAGCCGCCCTCGACGAAGACGCGCACGAGCTCCGGGTAGTCGATCGCCGGCTCCTGGCCGGTCTCGTCGATTTCGTAGAACTTCGCGTGCACGTGCAGGATCTGCGGCATGATGTCGGTCCACCCGCGTGGATCGACATGCCCGTGCATGTTGAACGCGAGATGGGCGAACGCGCCGAGCCGTCCGGGGTCGAAGTCGCGGCTCTTCAGGTAGCCGATGAACTCCTGCTGCCGCTCCTGCATGGTCGCATCGGTCGCCCAGATGCGCTGCAGCTCCGCGACCGCCTGGTCGTCCAGCCCCGCCCGGCGCACGGCCCGCAGCAGGGTCGGCGACATGCTGCGCATCGTTGCCGAGAAGTCCGCGACGAACCCGAGCAGCGGTGAGTCCAGCTCGGCGTAGGTGTCGCGCACCTTCAGGATCGCCTCGGCGTTCGGCCCCATCGGCGCATGGATCTCGTACGCCAGCTTCAGCTCCAGCCGCTCGGCGACCGGCAGCAGCCGCCGCAGCAGCTCCGGCTTCGCCGACTGGATGCGCACCAGGGGGAACCCGAGCTTCTTCGCTCCCTGGAACATCAGCTCGCTGAACGCGAACTCCTCATCGGGCGTCATGTCGCGGTCGCGCCGCCGGCCCATGTCGAGGTTGGCGCCGAACGAGCTGGCGTCGAAGCCGTGCCTGTCGAACGCCGCCCGCCACTGGGAGACGAAGGCGTCCGACACGACGGGATAGGTGGGCAGCACCTGAGACGCCACGATCTCGATGCCGGGTCCGATGCCGAGCTCGGCGACGCGGTCGAGCAGGCCGTCGAAGTCGTACCAGCCCGCGCGGAACTCGGCACTGGCGGAGTAGAGGGTGAGCCCGAGCCGGAACGGGTCGTCGTCGGTCGCCGGCGGCGCCGGCGTCGAGACCGTCGCGATCGCCGGGGCCGCGGCATCCGTGTCGGTCACCGTCAGCGTGAGCGACTGGCGCACGATGTTCGGCACGTACATGCCCGGGCCGCCGTCCTTGCCGGGAGCGATCTGCATGTACGGCAGACGCAGCTCGCCGAAGATCTCGACGTCATGCTGCTCGCCGAGCGCGGCGGGCCGGTCGCGGCGGACGACGAGGAGAGGATGCTGCTGCAGGAACCACAGCGTCTCGCTCTGCTGCGGCAACTCGGCGATGGCGTACCGGGTGCCGTCGAGCTCGAACGCGAGGTCGTCGACCGGGATCTCGACGCCGTCGAGAGTCACGCGCAGCGTGGAGACGGACGAGAGCCACAGACTCCGGTACCAGGGGATCGTGAGCCGCAGCGCGAGGCCGTCCGGGTGGGCACGGAGGCTGTCTTCGGCGATGAGTCCGTTGGGCATGGTTCGCTCCGGGAGGGTCAGAGGCGGGAGGCGATCGAGCGGATGAGCGAGTGCTGTCGACGCACCTGCTCAAGGGAGCGCCACGGGATCCGCTCGCCCTCGTACTCGCTGGAGAGGTAGCCCGTGTACCCCGCATCCTTCAGCGCGCGCAGGACGGGCTCCCACGGGATCTGCTGGTCTTCGAGGTTCTCGTCGATGTCGTGGAACTTCGCCTGGATGAAGACGACGTACTTCGCGATGTCGGCGATATCGGCGGGGTCGACCGCGATGCCGTCCAGGAAGGCCGGGCGGCGACCGGGCAGCTCGCCCGGCTTCAGCGGGATGGGCCGGTCCTGGAAGATGCCCGTGTCGAGCAGCAGGCCGAAGTGCTGCGTGCCGGTGCGTTCGATCAGGTCGATGTAGTCGTCGACGACTTCGTGCTTGATCGGCGTCGGCGAATGGATCTCAGGGCAGATGACGACATCGAGCTCGGCGGCGAGGTCGAGCGAGCGCTCGACCGACTCGGTCCAGATCGGGTGCGGGATGAGGTCGCTCGAGACGACGCCGATCTTCGGGCGCACGAAGCGGAAGCCGAGACGCTTGGCGAGCCGCAGGTCGCGCTGCAGCATCTCCGCCCCATCGACTGCGGTGAGGTCGCGCGCGTGCACGCCGCTGGAATGCAGGCGTGTGTCGATCCACGACCCGTAGTTCGTCGGCTCGAGCGAGTACTTCTCGAGCAGCGAGAACCAGCGGTCGATCCACTCGGTCGTCGGCTCGGGGTACCGCTCGATGTGCCCTTCGCCGAGGATCTCGACGCCGGTCGCACCGACGTCCGCGACGGCGGCGAGCGCGGTCTCGAGGTCCATGACGGTGCCGTAGTCGGTCATGAAGCTGTACAGGCTGACGCCGTACTGGAAGGGACCGCCGTCCTCGGACGAGGTGAGCGTGATGTGGCGCGACACCTCGTACGTCGAGGGCTGGTGCTCCTGCGGGATGTACGACATGCGCAGGCGCAGCTGGATCGAGACCTCGTGGGTGCCCTCGGGCAGGCCTCCCGGGTGCGGCACCGTGACGATCGCGGCCTCTTCGAGCGGCCACCGGACGCCGTCCGAGTCCCACAGCTCCTGCAGCCAGTACGTGCGTCCGGCGAAGGTCCACCGCGGCACGTCCGCGGGGACGTCGACGAGATCGCCCACGCGCACCGCGACGCCGTCGATGAGGGATGCCGCCATCCCCCGGTACGACGGCATGCGCAGGCGGAGCTGGAAGCCGGTGATCTCGCCCCCTTCGCGCACGTTGCGGAAGCCGACGGACTGGATGAGGTCTCTCTCGAGAAGCATCGATGCTCGCTCTCTGGGTCGGGACCGCGCTGTCGCGGACCGGAAGTCCCGTCGAGACTATCAGTCTTAGGATTGATTTAGACATAAGTAAGTTGGATGCGCGCATAATCGCACCGCGGCGTGCACATCGCCGCGAACGATGCCACTTCCCGCCGACATAGACCGCACGGATACACTGGACAGAGGCATCCCGAATCCGGAGGAGCATGTGTCCGATCAACCCCTGCTCTCCCGCCTCGACCTGAATCTGCTCGTCGCTCTGGATGCGCTGCTCACGGAGCGCAGCGTGACGCGCGCCGCCGAGCGGCTCCACCTGAGCCAGCCCGCGTTGAGCGCGTCGCTGGCCCGACTGCGCACGCACTTCAACGACCAGATCCTCGCCCGCCGGGGCAACACCTACGAGCTCACTCCCCTCGCGCTCCGCCTCACCGAGCACACCACGACGGCGCTCGAAGCCGCCCGCCGCGTGTTCGAGAGCCAGGCGACCTGGAGCCCGCGGGACTCCACCCGCGAGTTCTCGATCTACGGCTCCGACTACGGCTTCGCCACCATCGGCAGCCAGGTCTCGCGGCTCGCCGCCGAGGAGGCTCCCGGCGTGCGGTTCCGCTTCATGCTGCACAACCCCGCCATCGTCGACGACGTCATCAACCGGCTGCGCTCTGCCGACGGCATGGTGATCCCGCACGGCCACCTCACCGACCTGCCCTATGCGGACCTGTGGCGCGACGACTGGGTCGTGGTCGCCTCGGAGTCGAACGAGCGCGTCGGCGAGCAGCTCACCATGGAGGTGCTGGGCGAGCTGCCGTGGGTGTTCACGTACCAGTCCCGCACCGCCTTCACCTCGGCGGCGCGCCAGCTGCAGCAGCTCGGGGTCGAGCCGCGCATCGAAGCCGTGGTCGAGAGCTTCCTCGCACTGCCGTACTTCATCGCCGGCACCGACCGCCTGGGCCTGATCCAGGCCGGGCTGGCCCACGTCGCCGAGTCCGTGCCCGGCGTGCGCACGCTCACGGCTCCCTTCGACGCCACGCCCGTGGTCAACGCCCTGTGGTGGCACCCCGTCCACGGCCGGGACCCCGAGCACGCGTGGATGCGGAGCATCTTCGAACGGGCCGCGGCCTCGCTGTCGAGCGCCGACGCAGCGGTCGAGCAGCGGAGCTTATGAGCGAGGCGCTGCGCCGGCGAGGCCTGCTCGGCCGGTGACCTCCCGGCGCCGATCGCTTCGGGGCGTGGTTTGCTGGACGGAGCCCCCGCCGCACCGCCGAAGGAGACGACATGACGGATGCCTCGATCCCGCCCACTCCCGCCGCCCCGCTCCCGCAGGGCGCCGACGGAGTGTCGCCGTTCTCGCGCGCCGGCGCACGGCACCGTTTCACCGCACGCCGGGCGCACGTCGTGTCGGTCGATGACGTCTCGCCGGCGATGCGACGCGTGCGGCTGACCGGACCCGGCTTCGGGGATTTCGCGAGCAGCGGTCCGGCCGACCACGTGAAGGTGTTCTTCCCCGACCCCGAGACCGGCGAGCTCGTCGCGCCGAGCGCACTCGGCCCCGGTGAAGACGGCATCGCCCGCCCCGACCGTCCCATGCTGTCGCGCGACTTCACGCCGGTGCGCGTCGCCCGCACCGCCGACGGGGTCGCCGTCGACCTGGACTTCTACCTGCACCCCTCGCCAGGACCTGCCTCGGCGTGGGCGAGCGGCGCACAGGTCGGCGACGAGCTCGTGCTCGTCGGGCCGCGCGGTTCCCGCGGTGCGCCGCAGGGCGCCGCACACCTGCTGCTGGTGTGCGACGAGACCGCGCTGCCGTCCGCGACGCGCTGGGCCGCCGAGGTGCCCGCGGCCACGTCCGTCGACCTCGTCGCGGTGTCCGCCGACGGCGGGGACTGGGTCGCGGACTATGTCGCGGCGACATCCGGGCGCGACGACGTCCGGCTGCATCCCGTCTCACCCGGCGACCCCGAGGCCCTGGTGCGCGCGGTCGACGCCGTGGGAGTGGATGCCGCGACCTTCGTGTTCGCGGCGGGTGAGGCATCCTCCCTCATCCCGCTGCGCCGACACCTCAAGCGAACGCTCGCCCTCCCGGCGGAGCAGGTATCGGTGAACGGGTACTGGAAGCGCGGCACCGCCGCCTTTGATCACCACGCCCCGATCGACCCGTCCGACCCGGACTGAGCGCCGGCGCGAAACGCCGCGCAACAGGGACCTTCGGCCCTCCCCACCGCCGCGTTCCCGGCGCTACGATCGCACCACCGTCCTGAAGCGGAGCAGTGGGGGCGTTGGGCCGAGCGCTTCCGGACGCGATTCGAAGGAGCAGTCAATGGGCACGAAGAATCTCGCACTGGTGGTCGGCTCGTACGACGACACCGCCGCCGCGTCGGACGACTACCAGGCGCTGCGCAGCGGCCAGGATGCCGGCGGGTACGAGATCGTCGGAGCGGTCGTGCTGGTGCGCGACACGGACGGCAAGGTCCAGGTCCACGAGCACGGCGACAAGACGGTCGGCCACGGGGCCGCCTGGGGCGCCGGCGCGGGCGTGGTCGTGGGGCTGTTCGCTCCGCCGCTGCTGGCCGCGACCGCCGTCGGCGCCGGCATCGGCGCGCTGCTCGGCAAGATCAAGAAGAGCCGCGACGAGAAGCAGTTCGGGGTCGACGTCGACGAGTACCTCGCCCCCGGAACCTCGGCCGTCGTCGCCGTGGTCGACGACAAGTGGGCCGACAGGGTCGAGAAGGCGCTCGATCGCGCCGACAAGCGCATCAGCAAGGCCATCGACTCCGACGACTACGACAAGCTTCGCGAGGCCATCGAGAAATCGGCCGACGACGTCGTCGAGCAGATCAACTCCTAGACCCGGCCGAGACAGACACCCCTGACGGGCTCCGGCTCGTCAGGGGTGTTTCGCGTGGTCTGCGACATCCGGCTTCGCGCGCAGCAGGTCGGCGATCTCCTCCTCAGGACGCGGAGCGACGTTCTCGTCCTCCTCGAGCTCGGGGATGCTCGGCTCCCCCGCATCGGGGACGTGGTCGTGGGCGGGGTGCGCGTCGTGGTCAGACACCTCGGCTCCTTCGCTGCTCGTGGTGCTCACAGCGTAGGCGAGCGGCCGGCCGGCACCGAGTGGAGGCGTTCCGTTTCGGGTCAGCTGGCCAGTCGCCTATACTCCACCGGAAGTATCCCCCCACATACGACGCCGTATTTCCCAGATACGACGACGTATCCCGCAGCGGGTTCCCGACCCGCCGTCCATCGGAGTGCCAGTGGTTCGAGTGCAGCCGAACACGCCCGCCAGCAGCAGTTCCCCGACCCGCGCCGAGGTCCGCGCCGCCCAGCAGCGCAAGCGCTCGCTGATCCTGCTCGCCGTCGTGCTGGGCCTCGTCGTCGCCCTCGTCGTGGTGATCGGCGTCGTCTTCGCCCGCGGCGCGGGCGGCGAGCCCGCGGCCGAGCAGCCGCCGGTCGCGGCGGGCGGATGCCTGCCGTCCGATCTGCGCATCACCTCCGACCCCGCGGTCGCAGGAGCGGTCCAGGCGATCGTCGACGGCATGGGCGAGAACTGTCCCGATGCGACGATCGTCACCGAAGACAGCGCGGCCACCGCCGACGCGCTCAGCACGGGGGCCGAGCCGGACTTCGATGTGTGGGTGCCCGACTCGGCGATGTGGCCCGCACGGGTGACCGGGCAGGCCGAGCGCACCGGAGTGGACGCCGCCGACCTCGTCGTCGACGGCGCGCTCGCGAGCACGCCTGTGGTGTTCGCGACGACCGAGCCCACCGCAGCGACCCTCGCGGCTGCCGAGGCCGGGTTCTCCAGCTTCGCGCAGCGCTCGGTGGCGGTCGTACTGCCCGATCCGGCGACGGTGGCTGCGAGCTCCGCCGCGCTGCTCGCGCTGCAGACCGCGCTCAACGGCGACGCACGCACCTTCACCGCGCTCGCGCTCGGGCTCGATCCGGGAGTCACACAGACCGCGACGGCCGCACTCGACGCCGTGTCGGCCGCGACGACGCCGACGGTCGCCGTGACCACCGAGCAGGCCGTGCAGGCCTACGACGAGGATGCCGCGACGCCGCTGGTCGCGGTGTACCCCGCCGACGTGAAGCCGGCGGTGAGCGTGCCGCTCGTGACGGTCGCGGGCGCCTCGGACCAGACCGCCGCCGCGGTGAAGGCGCTCGTATCGGCTGCGGCCGACGCGGGCGACGTGCTCGCCCAGCACGGTTTCCGGGACGCCGCCGGCAGCCCCCCGGCCACCGCCACCGGTGACGCCGAGACGACCATCGCTGCGCCCGACGCCGACACCAGCGCGAACCAGGCAGAGGCGCTGCGCACGTGGCAGGTGCTCACGGCCCCCTCGCGGATGCTGTCGCTCAACGACGTCTCGGGTTCGATGCTGCAGCCTGTCACGGCCGACATGCGACGCATCGACCTGTTCGAGCAGGCGGCCGTCCGCGCCGTCAACTCGCTCTCGGCCGATTCGTCGCTGGCGACCTGGGTGTTCTCCAGCCGCCGGATCGGCGGGCAGGACTGGCAAGAGATCGTGCCGTTCGGCTCGCTCGGCGACCCGGCGCACAAGCAGCTCACGATCGACACCGCGAACAGTCTCGACACCCTCGTCGGCGGCGGGACGGGCCTGTACGACAGCGTGCTCGCCGCCGTGACCTACATGCGGCAGACCTACGAGCCCGGCAAGGTGAACCTGGTGCTCCTCAACACCGACGGCGTCAACGAGGACGATGACGGCCTGGACCTGCCGGGCGTCCTCGCGGAGCTGGAGAAGCTCCGCGATCCTGCGAAACCGGTCGCCGTCATCGCGATCGGCTACGGGCCCGACACCGACCAGGCGGCCCTGGAGCAGATCGCCGCCGCCACCGACGGCGCGGCGTACCAGGCGCTGCAGCCGACCGACATCGGCACGGTGCTCATCGACGCCGTGACCCAGCGCGGCTGCCGTCCCGGCTGCGGCTGAGACTCGGACGGGGTGGATGCCGCGTCAGCCGGCATCCACCCGTCCGAGCCTGTCGCGCGCCGGCGGGCGGCGAGCGCTGCCGCGATCGGGCAGGCACGGTGCCGCCCCTCTCGTCCGGCGCAGGCGTGCCGCGATCACCCGACGGCGGTCGCCGACGCACCGGGCGTCCCGGTGCTGGAACGCCTGCGCGCATCGCGACAGGCGGAGGACCGGGCCAGTTCGCCGAGACGATCGCGTCGAACTCGGCCGCGAGCAGCTCCTCGTCGCTGCAGATGAGGTCGATGAACACCTCGTCCACACGCCGGTCGCTCACACGCCCACGCATGTCGGCACCGCGTCTCAGGCGTTGATCGCCTGCTGGGTCCGCCCGCCGGCGATCGGGATCTTGCGCGGCTTGGCCTGCTCGGCGACCGGGATGCTCAGCGCCAGGACTCCCGCGTCGTAGTTCGCGCTGATGTGCTCGGTGTCGAGGTTGTCGCCGAGCACCAGCTGGCGGCTGAAGATGCCGCGAGGGCGTTCGGCGGCGATGAGCTCCGCGTCGCTCGCCCGGTGCGGGCGTTCGGCACGGACCGTGACGACATTCCGCTCGACATCCACGTCGATCGACTCCGGATCGACCCCGGGCAGATCGAATTCGACGTGGAAGGTGTCGTCCGCCCTCCACGCATCCAGCGGCATCACCGCGGGTCGGGCCATCGTCCCGTCGGACCCGAGCATCTGCTGAGCGAGCCGGTCGAGCTCGCGGAACGGGTCGGTGCGCATCAACATGATTCCACCTCCGTCTTCTCTGTTGCGTTGATGCTGTGACGACTGAGGTTCTAGCGATCTATATCAGTCGCCATAGATTTTTTGTACCACCCGTGGCATGGTGGATGCAAGAGACGAGTCGGAAGTTCCTGAAGGAGAGCACGCGCGATGACAGCCTCGACCCCTGCCGAGCCGGACCCCGACCGCGGGGTGTACGGCATCTCGGTCGCGGCCGAGCTGGCCGGAACCGGCGTGCAGAACCTGCGTGCGTACGAGGCCCGCGGGCTGCTGCTGCCGGATCGCTCCGCCGGAGGCACCCGCCGGTACAGCGCGAACGACCTGGTCATGCTGCGTCGCATCGGCGACCTTCTGGATGCCGGACTGAACCTCGCCGGGATCGCGCTGGTGATCCCGCTCCAGGACGAGAACGACCGACTCCGCGCGCAGAGGAGCACCACTGATGAACGACAGGTTCACACTGCAGCAGCTGACCCCCGTTGAGTGGATCATCGTCGATCGCTCACGCGAGCAGCATGACCCTCATCGTACGGTCGCGTGCATCCACGAGGCCCGCGAGGGCGAGTACGAGATCGTCTGGCTGCGCCGGCTCGGCCTGCCGTCGTCGTATCCGTCCCCGCAGCAAGTGCTGGACGACGTCGTGCGAGTGGCATCCCACCCGTTGTGGGTCCCGTCACGCAAACCGGTGCCGATCCCGCATCTCGCCCCGCCGCGCGTCGCAGCCTGACGAAGACGGCTGGTTGGGCCTGCTCCGGCCGAGGAACGCGTGGGGTGCCGACGGGCATCGGTTCTTCGCCGAGAACCGCGCGACCGGCGCCGCCGGATCAGCCCTGCCCCGGCGCTCCGTACTGTCCGCCGTCGGGCAGGGGCGGGCACACGGCCGATGCCGTGAGCGCGGCGACCTCGGCCCGCACGGCGACGTCGCCGCCGGACTTGCCGAGCGTGTAGACGATGCCCTCCTGCGCGCCGGGCGCGGGGATGTAGCCGACGATGGTGCCCTCGATCGCCGGGTCGTCGAGCGGCGGGCCGACGGCAGTCGTGATGAGGTCGGCGGTCGGATTCTCCCTGATCCACTTGGTCGCCTCGAGGACCGTCATGTCGGGGATCATCCAGTAGCCCTCGAGCTCTTCGACCGGGCCGCACGGCCACCCGGTGTACGAGTTGAACCCGAACCTGAGGTCGGTGGGCTCGGCGCCCGGAGGGAGATTGACGGCGTCGAGCCATCCCTGCGCCTTCGCCCGCGCAGCGGCGGCCTCGGGATCCAGGGTGGCGGTGGGCTCGGGCGTCGGCGCGGGATCGCTGCCGCCCGGGAGCGCGTCGAGAGCCCCGCCCGGCCGAGGAGTCGCGCAGCCGGCCAGCGACAGGGCGAGGACCAGCGAACCGACGACCAGCAGTGAGCGACGTGCCATGCCCTCACGGTAGTGGTCCGCCGCCGCGGCGCGCGCACGCCTGTGGACAACGGGCGGACGCATGCCTCGCGAAACGACCGCGCCGGTCGCACAATGGCAGGAGGCCCCCGCCGGTTCGTGACCGGGCGCCGGCATCCACGTTCCCGAGGCTGGACGTCGCAGCCGTTGATTTCTGCGGCGGACTTCGCGAGTATTCGCCAATGGCCGACAAGACCGACCCCGAGCAGATCGACGACATCATCGCGGGACTGACCGGCTGGAAGCACGACGCGTTCGTCGCGCTGCGGGCGGCGATCCGGTCAGCCGACCCCGACGCCGTCGAGGTGGTGAAGTACAAGAAGCCGTCCAAGCCCGAGGGGGTTGCGTTCTGGACCCACGCCGGCGACGTCTGCTTCATCGACGTGCTCAAGAACACCGTGAGGCTGACGTTCTCGAAGGGTGCACGCATGAGCGGCAGCGACCTCTTCAACACGCGACTCGACAGCAAGGTCGTCCGCGCGATCGATTTCTCGGCAGACAGCAGCATCGACGGACCGGGCATCGAGACCCTCGTGCAGGAGGCGGTGCGGCTCAACGGCGCTTGAGTGGTGCCGCGGAGAGGTCCGCTGCGCGACTCGTTAGGGTCAGGAGGGTGGATCAGACATCGCCGGCCCCCGCCCTGAGACTGTCGGGACTCGTGAAGCGGTTCGGCGACAAGCTCGCCGTGGCCGGTCTCGATCTTCAGGTCCCGACCGGATCGTTCTTCGGACTCGTGGGACCGAACGGCGCCGGCAAGACGACGACGCTCTCGATGGCGACGGGCCTGCTCCGTCCGGATGCCGGCACGGCAGAGGTGCACGGCATCGACGTGTGGCAGCATCCCGTCGAGGCGAAGCGGATGATCGGCAATCTCGCCGACGGCGTGCGCCTGTTCGACCGGCTCACCGGCGAGCAGCTGATCACCTACACGGCGATGATGTTCGGCATCCCGCGCGCCGAGATCGCCCCGCGGGTGGCTGATCTGCTCGACCTGATGGACCTGCGCGAGGCAGCCGGCACGATGGTCGCCGACTACTCGGCCGGCATGACGAAGAAGGTCGCGCTCGCGTGCGCGCTGGTGAACGCGCCGCGCCTGCTCGTCCTGGACGAGCCGTTCGAGTCCGTCGACCCGGTGTCGGCCGCCAACATCGAGGACGTCCTGCGCAGCTACACGTCGACCGGCGGCACCGTCATCGTGTCGAGCCACTCGATGGACCTCGTGCAGCGCATGTGCGACCACGTCGCGATCATCGTCGACGGCGGCGTGCGCGCGGCGGGAACCGTCGACGACGTCCGCGCCGGCGAGACCCTGCAGTCCCGGTTCCTGACGCTGGTCGGCGGCCGCCACACCTCGGAGGGGCCCGAGTGGTTGCGACAGTCCTGAGGCTGCGTTATCGCCTCCTCGGCAACTCCCTCTCGCGCAGCCCGTGGCAGCTGGTGGGGTTCATCTTCGGCATGCTGGCGGCACTGTGGCTCGTCGGCCTCGTGGTGGCGGGGCTCGTCGCCCTCAGCGTCTTCCAGGGCCTCGAGGCGATCCGCGCGATCGCGGTGGTCGCGGGCTCGGCGCTGCTGCTCGGCTGGACCCTCGGACCACTGATCGTCTCGGGCTCGGACGGGATGGTGGATGCCGACCGCCTGGCGCCGTTCCCGCTCTCGCAGCGGCAGCTCATGCTGGCGCTGACGAGCACCGGGCTGACCGGCATCCCCGGCATCGCGACCGCCGTCACGGCACTCGCGTCGATCGTCCTGTGGGTGCGCTGGCCGCTGGCCGCGGTCGTCGCGCTGCCCATGGTGGTGGTCGCGGTGCTCACGTGCGTGCTCTTCAGCCGACTCGTCGCCACCGTGACGACGGGCTTCTCAGGTCGTCGGCGCGGGCAGGAGGTCATCGGCACGATCGTGATCGGCCTGCTCATCATGACGGGCCCGATCCTGACCGGCGTGCTGGGCATGCTCGACGCGGCGGGCGATCTGACGGCGCGGCTGCGGGTGGCGGGCACGATCCTCGGGTGGACGCCCATCGGCGCTGCCTGGGCGGTTCCGGGGGATGTCGCCGCGGGCGCGTGGCTGTCGGCATTCTGCAAGCTCGTGATCGCGGTCGGCACGCTGGCGGCCCTGTGGTTCGTCTGGGCCCGCGCGCTGCATGCCGCGGTCGGCACGCGCCCGCGCCCGGCGGCCAGGACGGTCAGGTCCGGCGCGCTCGGGCTGTTCGGCGCGATGCCCACGGGCGGCGTCGGCGCGACGTGGGCGCGGTCGCTCAACAGCTGGCTGCGGGACCCGCGCTACCTCCGTCAGCTCATCTTCATCCCGTTGTTCCCGGCGCTGTTCGCGTTCACCACCGGCGCCGACGGCGCAATGTTCACCGCCTCCGCGGTGGTCGTCGCGCTCATCCTGGCGATCGCGACGTACTCCGACATCTCGTACGACGGAACGGCGTTCGCGTCCGTCCTGTCGTCGGGGATCACCGGGCGCGCCGACCGCTGGGGGCGCGCGCTGGGCGCAGCCTCCGTCGGCGTCCCGGCCGTCATCGCCGTGGCCGTCGTCGTCGCCGCCGTCGCCGACACCTGGACCAGCCTCCCCGCCGTGCTCGGCGCGTCACTGGGCCTGCTCCTGGTCGGTTACGGGGTGTCGGCAGTCTCGTCGGCGCTGCTGGTCGTCCCCGTCCCCCGCGCCGGCGACAGCCCCTTCAAGACGGTGCCCGGCCAGACGTTCGCGAGCGGGATGCTGGTGTTCGTGGTGATGGGGGCCTGCCTGCTGCTCGGCGCACCCGCGCTCGTCCTCGCGATCGTCTCACTCGCGACCGCGTCCGCTCCCCTGGCGGCGGTCTCGCTCGTCGTGGGGGTCGCCGTGGGCGCCGGCGTCATCGTCGCGGGGGTGCTCGTCGGCGGCCGCATCCTCGAACGTTCCGGTCCCGACCTGCTGCAGCGGATCAAGGCGTTCCCCATCTGAGGCTCGACCCATGCCGTCCCGGACCGGTCCGGCGGCCGCGGCCGGGCGTCTCAGAGGTCGCGAAGCGCCTCAGGGTCGTCCGCGAGCCGATCCGCCTCGCGCGCCACGGCCTCCTGCTCGGCCTCGCTCAGCGGCGGGAGGCCGACCTCGTCGGCGGGGATGCCCGCGTACGGGTCCGCGACGGGGAACTGGTCGTCGAAGGAGCCGGCGACCACTCCTCCCGGCGGAACCTCGTCGCCCGCGGCGCCCAGCAGCGTCTCCTCGCCGGGGCCCTGCTCCGGCTCGTCGTCTCCGAGGTGCTTACGGTGCCCGTCGCCGCTCATGTCCACTCCCGCCTGTGCTGACAACTCCACTCCGAACATCATCGACGATGAACGCCGCGGGGTGTGGCGGACCGCCGTCACTCGATCGTGTCGGTCGTCGGCAGGTCCTCCTCGTCTAGCGCGAGCGCGAACTGCGATCCCATCCTCGGATCCCTTCCGTCGCTCTGTAATGTGCGTTAGATTCTTGCACGCTTGATCCATTTCTGTACTCGCCGTTTCAAAGGAGAATCATGCGCACCACCCTCAGACGCACCGGCGCCGCCGGGACCGTGTTCGCCGTCGCACTCGCGCTCGTGCCGGCGACATCCGCCTCGGCGGCGCCGTCGTCCGCCGGCGCCCTGTCGCCTCACGCCGTGCTCATCGGCGGCAACCTCAAAGAGAACTCCGAGATCCTGAAAGCGATCGTCTCGCTGGCGGACCCGGACGGCGACGGGCCGGCGAGAGCCCGCATCGCCATCGTCACCGCCGCGGCCACGGCGGCGTCCAACGCCTCGGACGCCGCCGATCCGGAGCTGAACAACGCGGCCGCCAACGGCCTCTACTACTCCGCGCTGTTCGAGCGCTTCGGCGCCGACACCTACGCCGTCCCGATCGACACGGGTGCGAACTACCCCGGGGACGACTACACGCCGGCGCGAGCCTTCGACGAGCAGGTGGCCGCGCAGGTCGCGGCATCCACGGGCGTCTTCTTCGGCGGCGGAGACCAGATGCGCTACGTGCGCACGCTGTTCACGTGCCTGCCCGCTGACCGCGACGCGTTCACCGACTGCGCGGACACGCCCGTGATGGCCGCCATCCGCGACGTCGCCGCCCGCGGCGTCGTGGCGGGAGTGAGCGCGGGCCTGACGATCCAGCAGGGCGCCGACATGGTCACCGGCGGCGAGTCCTACGAGGCCTGGCGCGACGGCGCGTCCGCGGGCTATCTCGACGACGAGCGCGCACTCGGGTACCTCCCGTACGGCGGCTTCGGGTTCGTCGACGGAGTGCTGCTCGACAGCCACTTCACGACCTGGGGTCGCGAAGGCCGGGCCGCCGTGCTGGCACAGGCGACGGGGCACGAGGTCGTGCTCGGCGTCGACGAGACCACGGCCGTCGTGCTCGACCGCCGCACGCACAAAGGCCGCGTGATCGGCGTGAACGGAGCGTCGATCCTCGACGTACGGGAGGCCGCGGCGGTCGACGGCGCCCTCACAGGCGTGCGGTGGAGCTACGCGACCGACGGCGACACGATCGTCTTCGGCGACGACGTCACGATCCAGAAGGCGAAGGGCTCCGTCCGGCTCCAGCCGCGGGCGGCGAGCGCCGCACCTCGCTCGGACGTCTGGGACTCGCTCGACGGCGCCGGGGGCGCGTACACCCTGCGCGACCTCGCGCGAGAGGTCGTGGCATCCGCCTCGCGCACCGGACAAGGGACCAGCTACGAGTCGATGCCGCAGGCGGTCACCTCGCTCACCCGCGACAAAGGCACGGCGGCCTGGACGACGCCGACCGGCGCGGTGTCGTTCTCGGGACTGCGGATGGACATCACCCCGGCCCCGTGACGACCCGCACGATGAACTGCCCGGCCGCTGCGGCGGCCGGGCAGTCCTTCGTGCAGAAGAAGACCCGGCGTCAGTACAGTCCGAGGTCGCTCGCGGCGCGGTCGGCGCGGGCCATCCGCGCCACCGCCGCGTCGCCGAGCCGGTCGAAGCACCCGGCGACGACCGTCTCGATCAACGCCAGCACCGGCGTCAGCGCGTCGAAGGGCGACGGCGCGGCCGTCTCGCTGGTGAGCACCACGTCGGCGTCCGACGAGACGGGCGACAGCCAGATGTCGGTGAACAGCACCACCGACGCATGCCGCTCTCGCGCGGCGCGCGCCAGGCGCTGCGTGTGCTCCTCGTACCGGCGGAAGTCGAACAGCACGAGCACGTCGCGGCGCCCGAGGTCCTCGACGAGCGCGGCACGGGCGGACGGTGCCTCGGGCAGCATCCGCACGCGGGGCCTCAGCTGCTCCAGGTGCTGGGCGAGCACCCGCGCGAGGAGGCCGGAGTAGCGACCGCCCGCGACCAGGACGGACCCCGGTGCGGCGGCGATCAGCTCCACGCAGCGGTCGAGGTCGTGCGTGCTGACCTCGGCGAAGGTCTTCTCCAGCGTCTGCAGCGAGATCGCCGCGGCACGGTCGCGCAGCGTGGCGTCGTCGCCGCCCCGCGGCCCCTGCGTCTGATGGATCCGCAGGGGCGAGGCGGAGCGCTCGTCGAGATCGTGTCGCAGCGCCTCCTGGAAGTCGGGGAACCCGCGGTACCCCAGCCGCTGCACGAAACGCAGCACGGTGGGGCCGCTCACACCGGCGCGCTCGGCGAGCCGGGCGACCGTCTCGAAGCCCGCGGAGGGGTACGCCGACAGCAGCACGCGGGCGACCTTGCGTTCGGCGGGCGAGCAGTCGCCCATCCCCCGTCGGATCGTCTCGGCCATTCCGGCTTCGGCCATGTCGGGCACCTCCGGACTCGACAGTATCGCGCTCATCCGGTGGCGACGCGGATGACGAGTCCCGCGAGCAGCGCCAGCCGCGAGGGCACGCTCTCCAGGTCGAGCCACTCCGTCTCGGAGTGGTCGTCGCCGCCGATGGGGCCCAGTCCGTCGAGCACGGGCACCCCGGTCGCCGCGACGAAGTTCGCGTCCGAGACACCGCCGGTCGCCGCCCCCGCGACGGTGACGCCGAGCTGCCGCCCGACGGCCGCCGCGGCGGCGAACAGCCAGGCGGTCACCTCCGGCTCCAGCGGCGGGCACACCGCCATGCGGTCCACGTGCGAGCTCACGCCGTCGACGGCAGGACGCGCGGCGCGCTCCTCGATCGAGGCGAGGGCCCAGTCCAGATCGGCGAGCGTCGCGGCCCGCACCTCCCCGAACAGTTCGGCGCGCGCGGGCACGACGTTGGCGCGCTCACCCGCACTCACGACGCCGATGTTCACGGTCAGTCCTTCGCGGGCGCCGTTGAGTCCCTGCAGGTCGAGCAGCAGATGCGCCGCCTCGACGGCGGCGTTCCGGCCACGGTGGGGTTCGACGCCTGCGTGCGCCGCCCGCCCCTCGATGCGGATACGCACGTCGGCCACCCCCTTCCGCGCCGTGACGAGGTCGCCGTTCTCGCGGGCGCACTCCAGGCACAGTGCGGCATCCATCCCGCTCGCGATCGCCGCGAGGATCGGCCCGGACGCGGGCGACCCCACCTCCTCGTCCGGCGTGAGGGCGATCACGAGCTCGGCGACGTCGGTGAACCCGGACTCGTCGAGCAGACGAGCGGCGTACAGGGCGGCCAGGACGCCGCCCTTGTCGTCGCTCACTCCGGGCCCGAGCGCGCGTCCGCCCTGCTCGCGGTACGGACGCGCCTGCGCGGTGCCGTCCGCGAACACGGTGTCGAGGTGCGCGAACAGGAGCACGCGACGCGATCCACGCCCCCGCTTGCGGCCGACGACCACTCCGCCGTAGCCGCTCCCGGCGACGACGGGGGTCGGGATCCGTTCCACATCGAAGCCGAGCAGGCTGAGGCGCTCCGCGCACCAGTCGCCGACGGCATCCACTCCGTCCGCCGAACCGGAACCGGAGTCGATCTCGACGAGGCGACGCAGATCGTCCCGGAACTGCGGGAGGAGCGATGCGGCGCGTTCCCGCAGCGCGACAGGGAGCGGTGGCAGCACGGTGGCTGAGCTCACCGTCATCACAGCACCTTGGCGAGGAACGACCGGGTGCGCGCTTCGCGGGGGTTGACGAGCACCTCGGACGGGTGCCCCTGCTCGACGACCACGCCGCCGTCCATGAACACGGCGACGTCGCCGACCTCGCGGGCGAAGCCGATCTCGTGCGTCACGACGATCATGGTCATGCCGGATGCCGCGAGATCGCGCATCACGTCGAGCACGTCGCCGACCAGCTCGGGGTCGAGGGCCGAGGTGGGCTCGTCGAAGAGCATCACCTCGGGATCCATCGCCAGCGCACGGGCGATGGCGATGCGCTGCTGCTGGCCGCCCGACAGCGCGCTCGGGTACGTGCCGGCCTTGTCGGCCAGACCGACCCGGTCCAGCAGCTCGAGCGCCCGCGCCTTCGCGACGCCTCGCGCCGTGCCGCGCACCTGCACGGGCGCCTCGGCGATGTTCTCGAGCGCGGTCATGTGCGGAAAGAGGTTGAACCGCTGGAACACCATGCCCACGCTGCGGCGCTGACGGGCGACCGCGGCGACCGGCAGCTCGTACAGCTTGCCGTTGCGCTCCTGGTAGCCGACGGTCTCGCCGGCGACGCGGATCATGCCGGCGTCGATCTTCTCGAGGTGGTTGATGCAGCGCAGGAACGTGGACTTGCCCGAACCGGAGGGACCGAGCAGGCAGGCGACCTGCCCGCGCCCGACCTGCAGGGTGATGCCCTTGAGGACTTCGAGGGATCCGAAGCGCTTGTGGACGTCGCGCGCGTCGATGATGGCCGACGTCGCGGTCGGCGCCGATCCGGGCGAAGCGATGGGATCGGTGGGGAGCATGATGGTCACTTCTTTCCGGCCTTCCAGACGCGCAGCAGCTTCGAGACGACGTTCTCGCGCGCGCCGGCGACGCCGCGCCCGAAGCGTCGTTCGAGCCACGCCTGGGGGATGGCGAGGATGCTGGTCAGCACGAGGTACCAGATCGCGGCCACGATCAGCAGCGGGATGATCTTGAAGTTCTGGGCGTACGCGGCCTGCAGGTTCGACATGAGGTCGTGGCCGGCGATCACCGAGACCAGCGCGGTGGTCTTGAGCATCGTGATCACCTCATTGCCCATCGGCGGGACGATCACGCGCATCGCCTGGGGCAGCACGATGCGGCGCATGGTGCGGCCCGGCGTCATGCCGAGCGAATGGGCGGCCTCGGTCTGGCCGTGGTCGACCGACGCGATCCCCGCCCGGACGATCTCCGAGGCGTAGGCCATCTCGTTGAGACCGAGGGCGAGCAGCGCGGCGACCGTCGCGGGGATCAGCGTGCTGGTCTCGATGGACCAGAACTCGACGTCCGTGAACGGGATCCCGAGCACGAGCTTCGGCAGGAAGGCGCCGATGAATCCCCAGAAGATCAGCTGCAGCAGCACCGGGGTGCCGCGGAAGACCCAGACGAACAGCCCGCTCACGACGCGCAGCACGGGGTTGGGCGAGAGCCGCATGATCGCGACCACGATGCCGCCCGCCAGCCCGATCACCATCGCGGCCGCCGTCAGGTAGATCGTGGTGGCCAGTCCCTGCAGCGTCAGCGGAGCGAACAGGTACGCGCCCACGGTGGGCCAGTCGATGTTCGGGTTCTGGGCGAAGGCGACCGCCAGTGAGGCGGTGACCAGTCCGACGACGATCCCCGACACCCAGCGCCAGGGGTGGCGCAGCGGGACGGTGACGAGGGTCGGGCGGGTGTCGAGGGTCGGGGGCGCCGTGGCGTCGGCGAGCGGCTGCGACGATGCGGCCATGATGCTCCTTGGGTGGGGAAGGGGTCGTTCCGAGGGAGAGGCGGGCCCGGACGGGGGGCGGTCCGGGCCCCGCCGGCTCAGGAGGCGGCGCCGTCGATGGTCGCGTCGTCGATGCCGATGCCCTCGACGCCGAACTCCGCGAGGATCGCGTCGTAGGTGCCGTCGGCCATCAGCGACTGGAGGGCCTTCTGGATCGCCTGGGCGAAGTCGGCGCGATCCTTGAGGACGCCGATGCCGTTGAGGGTGGCGTCGTAGCCGTTCGGGGCTTCGGGGTCTTCCACGACCATGAACGTCTTGCCGTCGTTGGTCGTCTTGGCGACGTATCCCGCGCTGGGCTTCGTCAGCAGGGACGCCTGCGCCTTGCCGGCGGTGATGGCCAGCTGCGCGTCCGAATCGGACGGGAACTCCGACAGCGCGATCGGCTCCAGGCCCTTCGCCTCGCACTCGGCCTGCCACACGTCGGTGACCAGTGCGGCCTGGCTGGTCGCGGTCTGCACGGCGACGTTCTTGCCGCACAGGTCGAGGTACGTCTCGATGTCGTCGGGGTTGCCTGCGCGGGTGAGGATGCCGGTGCCCGATGCCGAGTAGTCGACGAACGTGAGCACGTCCATCCGTTCCACGCTCGAGGTCATCGCCGAGATCGCCAGGTCGTAGTTGCCCGCCTGCAATGCGGGGATGATGCCGTCGAACCCCTGCTGGGCGAAGTCGACCGTGATGCCGAGCTTGGCGCCGATCGCCTGGCCGAGCAGCACGTCCACACCCGTCAGCTCGTCGGAGCCCTCTTCGACGAACATCTCGAACGGGGCGTACGGCGCGTCCGTCGCCGCGGTGACCGAGCCGGTCTCGGCGATGTCGTCGGGCAGCAGTGCGCGGGCGTCGTCGTCGACGTCGATCTGCTTCCCGAGGATCTCGACGGGAGCGCCGTCGGCGGCCGACGGGGTGCTCTCGGCACCACCGGCGGCGGAGGCGCACCCGGTGGCCAGCATCCCGGTGATCGAGAGGGCGGCGGCTGCGCAGGCGAAACGACGGAGGCGGGGGGTGAGGTGTTCCATGCGGGGACCTTTCTCGGGGGCGCTCGCCGACGAACGCCGCGCATTGATTCTGTAACAAGCATTACGACTTGTCCAGTAGTTGTTACCGAAGTAATGCTCGTTTCGATCCACTCGGCATTTCGATTCCATCGTCTCACGCTATATTCAGCAACTGCCAGATAATATGCAGTGTCTGCATATTCGTCCTCGAAGGAGCATCATGACCTCCGCGTCCCCCCTCATCCTGCGTGCCGAGGAGGTGACTCGCGTGTACGGCCGGGGCGACACCGCCTTCTCCGCATTGCGCGGCGTCAGCCTCGACGTGCGCACGGGAGAGTCTCTCGCCATCGTCGGCAAGTCCGGCTCCGGCAAGTCCACCCTCATGCACCTCCTGGCGCTGCTCGATCGCCCGACGAGCGGTCGCATCGAAGTGGAGGGGCAGGATGCCGCGACCCTCCGCCCGCGCGAGCTCAACCGGCTCCGCAACGCGACGTTCGGATTCGTGTTCCAGCAGTTCTTCCTCGCCGCGACCCAGACCGTCGCCGAGAACGTGAGTCTCCCGCTCACGATCGCGGGCGTCCCCGCGAGGGAACGGCAGCGGCGGACGATGGAAGCGCTGGACGCACTGGGTCTCGCCGACAAGGCGCGCAATCGCGCCGCGGATCTCTCCGGCGGCCAGAAGCAGCGCGTCGTCATCGCCCGGGCGCTCGTCGGCGAGCCGCAGGT
This sequence comes from Microbacterium sp., assembly GCF_051953575.1. Lineage (GTDB taxonomy): Bacteria > Actinomycetota > Actinomycetes > Actinomycetales > Microbacteriaceae > Microbacterium. Next base: position 2,914 of record NZ_JBQCIP010000042.1, on the reverse strand, counting down.
CGTGTTCGCGGACGAGCCGACCGGCAACCTGGACTCCGCGACCGGTGGCCAGGTCGAGGACATCCTCTTCGGCCTGCAGCGCGAGCGCGGCATCACCCTCGTCGTGGTCACCCACGACGAGGAGCTGGCGGCGCGCTGCGACCGGGCCGTGACCATCGCGGACGGGCTGATCGCCGGCCGGACGCCCGCATCCGCACCGACCGGAGGCATCCGATGAAGACCATCGACATCGTCCGCAGCGCCGGCCGCAACGCGTTCCGCGCCAGGCTGCGCACCACGCTCACCGTGCTGAGCCTCTTCGTCGGCGCCTTCACCCTGACCCTCACGACGGCCCTGGGCGCCGGAGTGAACGACTACGTCGAACGCCAGGTGGCATCCCTCGGTTCCGGCGACGTGCTGCTGGTCTCTCCCGCGGCGTCGGTCGACACCGGCGACCAGCCGGCGGAGTACGACCCCGAGGGACGCCAGCGGTCCAGCGGCGCCAATCCCCTGGGCGCCGGGACCCTCCTCAACCAGGACGACATCGATGCCGTCGCGGCGATCGAGGGCGTCGACCGCGTCGAAGCAGTGAGTCAGATCACGATCGACTGGATCGAGGCCCCCGACAGCACGCGCTACGAGCTGACGGTGAACCCCACCTCCTCCATCGGCCAGAGCGACCTGGTCGCCGGGCGCCAGCTCGACCAGCAGTCGCAGAGCGCCGAGCTCGTGATCCCCGAGGACTACGTCGGCGCACTCGGATTCGCCGACCCGCAGGACGCGGTCGGCGCCACGGTGACGCTCGGCTACACCGACGGCACCGGCCAGGCGCAGCAGGTGCAGGCCGAGATCACAGGGGTCGCGCGCGAGAGCCTGTTCGCCTCGGGCGCCGGCGCGAACAGCGAACTGGTCCAGCAGGTGGCTGATGCCCAGGCGATCCCGGGTCAGCCGCAGGGCTGGCCGGTGGCCGTCGCCTATCTGGCGGGCTCCGGGGAGGACGGCACCGTCACGGACGCCGACATCGCCGCGGTGAAGTCCGCCCTCGCCGCCGACGACCTCACCGGCCAGACCGTCGCGGACCAGCTGGGTGTCGTGCAGACGGTCATCAACGGGATCATCGGGGTGCTCAGCGCCTTCGCGGTCGTGGCGCTCATCGCCGCGTCGTTCGGGATCGTGAACACCCTCCTCATGAGCGTCCAGGAGCGCACCCGCGAGATCGGGCTGATGAAGGCCATGGGGATGTCGAACGGACGGGTCTTCGCGCTGTTCTCGCTCGAGGCGATCGTCATCGGGCTGCTGGGCGCGACGATCGGAGCACTCGCGGCGATCGGCGTCGGCACGGCGATCGCGGGCGTCGCCGCGCAGTCGGTGCTGTCGGCCCTTCCCGGTCTGCAGATCCTGCTGTTCCGCCCCGCGAACGTCATCGGCGTCATCCTGATCGTGACCCTCATCGCGTTCGTCTCCGGAGTCCTGCCTGCCCGCCGGGCGGCACGACAGGACCCGATCGAGTCGCTACGGTACGAGTGACCCAAGGAGCGCAGATCATGTCGAGCAGTCCCCCGCGCCGGCGCGATGCCGTCGAGAAGGCCGCGGCCATCGAACGCGCGGCGGTCGATCTGGTGCTCGAGCACGGGTACGACGCGGTCACCGTCGACATGATCTGCGCTCGGGCGGGCGTCAGCCAGCGCACCTTCTTCAACCACTTCCGGACGAAGGATGCCGCCCTCATCGGCACCGACGAGCCCCAGGTGGACGAACGCGCGGCGAGGGCGTTCATCGTCTCGACCGGGCCGCTGCTCGTGGAGGCGGCGCAGCTCATCCGCATCGACCCGGGCGCCATGGCGGCGGACCCCGAGCTGCTGGCCCGCCGGATCCGTGCCGTCGGCTCGAATCCCGCTCTCATGGCCCGGCAGCTGGAGCGCATCTCCGTCCTCGATCGCGAGCTCACCGAGATCATCGACCTGCGCCTGCGCACGCAGTACCCCTCGGAGCCCGAAGCAGCGCTCGCCGAGGATGCCCGCGTCATCGCCGGCATCCTCGCCGGCGTGATGCGCTACATCGGCCAGTCCTGGGCGGAGCAGGCGGAGCGCGGAGAGATACCGGTGGTCGACCCCGCCTCGGTCCGCGAGAAGCTGCAGCGGGCGGTGCGCCGGCTGGGGTGAGTCCGGGCGCGCCTTCGGGTTCGGGTGCGGGTTCGGGTTCGGGTTCGGGTTCGGCCGGTCATTCCCGCGCCGCCCGTGCTACGCCGCGTGACGCACCGGCGCGGGGTCTGCTCGGCCGGCGGGTTGACTGCAAGCACGCGATGAAGGCGGGGCACGCCTTCGCCCACAGCCGACCGAAGGAAGACGAGAATGACCGCCGCCCGGCCGACGCCGACCCTGCTGGAGAGCGAAGCCCTGGAGTTCGTCCGCGAGCTGATCCGCATCGAGAGCGTCAACACCGGCGTCGCCGAGACGATCGGAGACGGCGAGACCCGCGCGGCGCGCTTCGTCCAGGCGCGGCTCGCAGAAGCGGGCATCGATGCCGAGTTCGTCGAGCCGCGGCCCGGCCGCGGGTCGTTGGTCGCGCGGATCGCCGGACGCGACCCGGACGCCGGCGCGCTGCTGGTGCACGCCCACCTCGATGTCGTCCCGGTCGAAGAGAAGGACTGGACGCACCCGCCGTTCGGCGCCGACATCGAGGACGGCTATCTCTACGGCCGAGGCGCCGTCGACATGAAGAACTTCGCCGGGACGATCCTCGCCGTGGCGCGCCATCTGCGCCGCGAGGGGATCGTGCCGCGCCGAGATCTGGTGTTCGCGTTCCTCGCCGACGAAGAGAGCGGCGGTGTGTGGGGCGCGGGGTGGCTGGTCGAGAACCGGCCTGATCTGTTGCCCGGCGTCACCGAGGCGCTGAGCGAGGTGGGCGGATTCTCTGTGCCGCTCGCGGCCGACCC
>NZ_JBQCIP010000041.1:0-4687 GCF_051953575.1 Microbacterium sp. | reverse complement strand
GGCGTTCCAGGGCCGACGTCGTCCCATCTTGACTATCAACGTGAGGACGGTAGGTATGGCTTCGAGCCCCCGTCACGGCGCCGCAGAGCAGGCGCCCACCCCCGCTTCGTCCGGCCGCGCCGGATTCCCGCAGAAGCAGGGGATGTACAACCCCGCTTTCGAGAAGGACGCGTGCGGCCTGGCGATGGTCGCCACGCTCCGCGGCGAGGCCGGACACGACATCATCGATCTGGCGCTGACGGCGCTGCGCAACCTCGAGCACCGCGGTGCGATCGGCTCCGACGCCGGCACCGGCGACGGCGCGGGCATCCTGACGCAGATGCCGGACGCGTTCCTGCGCGCGGTGGTCGGCTTCGTGCTGCCCCCGGTGGGGGAGTACGCGGCGGGAATGGCCTTCCTGCCCCGCGACGCCGACGCGCGCGCCGCGCAGAAGGCCGGCATCGAGCGGCTCGCCGCATCCGAGAACCTCACGGTCCTCGGCTGGCGCGAGGTCCCCACCGTCGACGACAACCTCGGCAAGCTCGCGTTCGAGGCCCGTCCGGTGTTCGAGCAGCTGTTCGTCTCGCGCCCGGCCGAGGGCGGAACCCCCGCACTGTCGGGCATCGCGCTCGACCGTCGCGCGTACCGTCTGCGCACGCGTGCCCGCAACGAGCTCGACGCCTACTTCGTCTCGCTGTCGGCGCGGACCCTCGGCTACAAGGGCATGGTCACCACCCTGCAGCTCGAGCCGTTCTACCCCGACCTCTCCGACGAGCGCTTCGCCTCGGAGCTGGCGGTCGTCCACTCTCGCTACTCGACGAACACGTTCCCGTCGTGGCCGCTGGCCCAGCCGCTGCGCATGCTCGCCCACAACGGCGAGATCAACACCGTCGGCGGCAACCGCAACTGGATGCGCGCACGTCAGTCGCAGCTGGAGTCCGAGCTGCTCGGCGACATCCAGCCGCTGCTGCCGATCTGCACCGAGGGCGCCAGCGACTCGGCTTCGTTCGACGAGGTGCTCGAGCTGCTGACGCTCACCGGCCGCAGCCTGCCGCACGCCATCATGATGATGGTGCCCGAGGCCTACGAGAAGCAGGCCGACATCAGCCCGGAGCTGCGGGACTTCTACGACTACCACTCCATGCAGATGGAGCCGTGGGACGGACCGGCCGCCCTGATCTTCACCGACGGCACCTCCGTCGGTGCGACCCTCGACCGCAACGGCCTGCGTCCAGGCCGCTGGACCGAGACCACCGACGGCCTCGTCGTGATCGGCAGCGAGACGGGCGTGCTCGACTTCGCTCCCGAGCGAATCAAGCGCCGCGGGCGCCTGCGGCCCGGCCGCATGTTCCTCGTCGACACCGCACAGCGGCGCATCATCGAGGACGAAGAGATCAAGCAGCAGCTCGCGACCCTCCAGCCCTGGGGGCTGTGGATGCGTCAGCGCCTGCAGCTGTCGGAGCTGCCGGAGCGCGAGCACATCGTGCACCCCATCGCCTCGATCACCCGCCGTCAGCGCACGTTCGGGTACACCGAGGAAGAGGTCAGGATCCTCCTCACCCCGATGGGTCAGACGGGCGCCGAGCCTCTCGGCGCGATGGGCAGCGACACCCCCGTGGCCGTGCTCAGCGAGCGTCCCCGACTGCTGTTCGACTACTTCACGCAGCAGTTCGCGCAGGTGACGAACCCGCCGCTGGACTCGATCCGCGAAGAGGTCGTCACGAGCCTGCGCACCGGCATCGGCCCGGAGCGCAACCTGCTGTCGTCCGGCCCCGACCACGCGCGCCAGATCACGATCGACTTCCCGGTGCTCGACAACGACGAGCTCGCGAAGATCCAGAACATCGAGCGCACGATGCCCGGGCGCCGCGCGGTCACGATCCGCGGGCTGTACCACTTCGACGCGGGCCCCGGCACGATGAAGGCGCGCATCGACGAGATGTGCGACGAGGTCGACGCGGCGATCGCCGACGGCGCGGAGTTCATCATCCTGTCGGACCGCGACTCCACCAAGGACCTCGTCCCGATCCCGTCGCTGCTCATGGTCTCGGCCGTGCACCACCACCTCATCCGCCAGCAGAACCGCATGAAGGTGGGGCTGCTGGTCGAGGCGGGCGATGTGCGAGAGGTGCACCACGTCGCGACGCTGCTCGGCTACGGCGCGTCGGCCGTGAACCCGTATCTCGCGATGGAGACCGTCGAGTACCTCGTGCGCTCGGGCTTCATCACCGGCATCACCCCCGAGAAGGCCGTGCGCAACGTGATCTACGCGCTCGGCAAGGGCGTGCTCAAGATCATGTCGAAGATGGGCATCTCGACCGTGTCGTCGTACACGGGCGCCCAGGTGTTCGAAGCCGTCGGCCTGTCGCAGGAGTTCGTGGACGCGTACTTCACCGGCACCGAGTCCAAGCTCGGCGGCATCGGCATCGAGGAGGTCGCAGCCGAGAACCAGGCGCGCCACGCCTTCGCCTACCCGGAGGATGCCGCAGCCCGCGCCCATGAGCGCCTGTGGACCGGCGGCGAGTACCAGTGGCGGCGGGACGGTGCCCCGCACCTGTTCAACCCCGACACGGTGTTCCGGCTGCAGCACTCGACGCGCACGCGCCGCTACGACATCTTCCGCGAGTACACGAAGCTCGTGGACGACCAGGCCAACGAGCTGAAGACGCTCCGTGGTCTGTTCGCGCTGAAGACCGAGGGACGCACGCCGGTGCCGATCGACGAGGTCGAGCCGGTGTCGTCGATCGTGAAGCGGTTCTCGACCGGCGCGATGAGCTACGGCTCGATCTCGCGCGAGGCCCACGAGACTCTCGCGATCGCCATGAACCGGATCGGCGGGAAGTCGAACACCGGCGAGGGCGGCGAGGACGTCGAGCGACTGCTCGACCCCGAGCGCCGCAGCGCGATCAAGCAGGTCGCATCGGGTCGATTCGGCGTCACGAGCCTGTACCTCACCGAGGCCGACGACATCCAGATCAAGCTCGCGCAGGGCGCAAAGCCCGGCGAGGGCGGCCAGCTGCCGCCGACGAAGGTGTACCCGTGGATCGCGCGCACGCGCGGCGGCACGGCGGGCGTGGGACTCATCTCGCCCCCGCCGCACCACGACATCTACTCGATCGAGGACCTCAAGCAGCTGATCTTCGACCTGAAGCGCGCCAACCCGGGCGCCCGGGTGCACGTGAAGCTGGTGAGCCAGTCCGGCATCGGGGCGGTCGCCGCGGGCACCGCCAAGGCGCTGGCGGACGTGATCCTCGTCTCGGGACACGACGGCGGCACGGGCGCGAGCCCGCTGAACTCGCTGAAGCACGCCGGCACGCCCTGGGAGCTCGGCCTCGCCGAGACCCAGCAGACGCTCATGCTCAACGGCATGCGCGACCGCGTGGTGGTGCAGGCCGACGGTCAGCTCAAGACCGGTCGCGACGTCATCATCGCCGCCCTGCTGGGCGCCGAGGAGTACGGCTTCGCGACGACGGCGCTCGTCGTCGAGGGCTGCATCATGATGCGGGTCTGCCACCTCGACACGTGCCCGGTGGGCGTGGCGACGCAGAATCCCGTGCTCCGCGCGCGCTTCTCGGGCAAGCCCGAGTTCGTCGTGAACTTCATGGAGTTCATCGCCGAAGAGGTCCGCGAGTACCTCGCCGAGCTCGGCTTCCGCACGCTCGACGAGGCCATCGGCCGCAGCGACCTGCTCGACGTCGACGGTGCGGTCCGGCACTGGAAGGCGAGCGGTCTCGACCTCACGCCGGTGCTCCAGGGTCCGCAGTTCGCTGAGGACGAGCCGCGCCGCAACACCACCGCGCAGCTGCACGAGCTCGACGAGCACTTCGACGTGGGCCTGCTCGAGAAGGCGCAGGACGTCATCGCGAACGGCGGCCAGGTCACGATCGACCTGCCCATCCGCAACACGGAGCGCGCCGTCGGCACCCTGCTGGGCCACCACGTCACGAAGGCCCACGGCGAGAACGGTCTGCCGTCCGGCAGCATCGTCCTCAACCTGACCGGCTCGGCGGGCCAGTCGTTCGGCGCGTTCATGCCCGCCGGCATCACGCTGCGTCTCGAGGGCGACTCCAACGACTACGTCGGCAAGGGGCTCTCGGGCGGCCAGATCGTCGTCCGCCCGCCGCGCGGCGCGACCTTCGACGCCTCGAAGAACGTCATCGCCGGCAACGTCATCGGCTACGGCGCGACGCAGGGCACGATGTTCCTGCGCGGCGTCGTCGGTGAGCGGTTCTTCGTCCGAAACTCGGGCGCCACCGCCGTGGTCGAGGGCGTGGGCGACCACGCGCTGGAGTACATGACCGGCGGTCTCGCCGTGATCCTCGGCGCCACGGGACGCAACCTGGGCGCGGGCATGTCCGGCGGCACCGCGTACATCTACCGTCTCGACAGCAAGCTCGTCAACCGCGAGGCCCTGGCCTCGGGCGAGCTGGAGCTCGGCCCCCTCGGGGCGGGCGACGCCGAGATCCTGCGCGACCTGCTCGAACAGCATGTCGCCGAAACCGATTCGACCCTCGCTCAGAGCCTCCTCGACGACTTCGAGGCGGAGAGCGAGAACTTCGTCCGGGTCCTGCCGCGCGACTACGCCGCTGTGCTGCAGACCCGCCAGGAGGCGGTCGCTCAGGGGCTCGACCCCGACGGCGACGTCGTCTGGAACCGCATCCTGGAGGTGACGGGTGGCTGACCCGAAGGGCTTTCTGAAGGTCACCGA
>NZ_JBQCIP010000040.1:0-14829 GCF_051953575.1 Microbacterium sp. | reverse complement strand
TTAGGCTGTGGCTCTACCGGACTACCCGGCCGGTAACCCCCCGAATCGGCCTCACGGCCTGACCGACCTCGAGGATGCCTTGATGCGCGATCGCACGCGCGGCGACGAGGACGCGCCCGGACCTCGCCGCGGCCAGTCCTCACCGCCTCCGACGGCAGCGTTGCCGACCTCTTCCGCACCCGATCCGGCACCTTCGGTCACGGCTCCCGCGGCGGGCCCTGCGCCCAAGTCCGGCCGGCCGACCGCGATGGATGAGCGCCGCGAGCGCCGCCGCCGGCGACGCAAGCAGATCGTGCTGTGGACCACCGTCGCAGGCATCGTCGTGCTCGTCGGCTCGATCGGCACCGTCTCGTACGCGATCGTGTCGAACCTCGCCGGCTCGGGGCCGGCCGCCGCCGACCCGCCCCCGGCGGCTCCCGCTGCCGTCAAGCCCATCACCTTCCCGCAGGACGAGCCCGCGGCCACGGCCGGTGCCGAGCCCTGCGTCACCGTCCGCGTGCTCTCGTCGTTCGAGAACGCCGAGATGGTCGAGAGCCTCGCCGCCGCCTACAACGCGCAGCCCCGCAACGTCGCGGGTTCGTGCGTGACCGTCACCTCGACGAAGGAGAAGTCGGGCGCGGCCGCCGCCGTCGTCGCCGCCGGCTTCCCGAACGCCGCCGACGACCAGAAGCCCACCGTGTGGCTGCCCGACTCGTCGACCTGGGTCGACGTCGCACAGTCCGAGGGCGCGACCGCGATCGGCAAGGAGGGGACGAGCATCGCGATCTCGAACATCGTCCTGGCGATGCCCAAGCCCCTCGCCCAGGCGATCGGCTGGTCGACGGAGGCGCCCACATGGACCGACGTGTTCGACGCGGCGGGCGATCCCGACCTGTGGAGCGGTCTCGGCCATCCCGAATGGGGCGCGTTCAAGCTCGGCAAGACGAGCCCGCTCGTCGCCACGTCCGGAGAGGCCGCGATGTACGCCTCGTACGGCACCGCCGCGGGCTCGCTCGCCGACCTCACGGCCGCGGAGGTCGAGGACCCGGCGGTCCAGAGCACGGTGCACGAGAACGAGACGGCGACGAGCCACTACATGGCCACGCCCGAGCACTTCCTGTGGCACGCGCGCCAGGCCGAGGCATCCGGCTCCTCCGCCGACTTCCTGTCGGCCGTGATCGTCGACGAGAAGTCGGTGTGGGACTACAACCGGGGCATCACGAGCCGCGACGGCATCAACCGCACGCAGGCCGACCCGCCCGCCGAGCAGCTGATCCCGATCTACCCGACGGACGGGTACTACGCGGCCGACAACCCCGCGATGCGCCTCACCGGCTCGTGGATCGATCCCGTCGAGTCCGAGGCCGCCGCGGACTTCATCCGCTACGCCCTCACCGCACAGGGCCAGTCAGTGGTGCGCGGCGCCGGGTACCGCGATCTGAACCGGGCGCTCGACGAGAGCGTTCAGAAGGTCGGCCAGCTCTCGGACGAGCTGACCACCGCCCTGCCGTTCCCGGGCGCCGACGTCGTGACGGCCGTGCAGGCCTCGTTCCCCGACGTCCGCAAGCGCGCGAACGTGCTGTTCCTGCTCGACGTGTCAGGGTCGATGGACGAACCCATCTCGCCGACAGACACCAAGCTCACGCAGGCCCGCAAGGCGATCGAGGCGGCCCTCGGGCATTTCACCGCGGGCGACGACGTCGGTCTCGCCGGGTTCGCGCAGGCGCCCGACGGCGCGATGGTGCCCGGCCTGGTCGCACCCGTGTCCGACATCGGCACATCGCGCGACGGCTTCCTGGGAGCGCTGAACGGGATCGCCTCGATGGGCGACACCCCGCTGTACCAGGCGGTGGACGAGTTCGCGAAGCAGCAGGCGGCGACGTGGACGAGCGACCACATCAACGCGATCGTGCTCCTCAGCGACGGCAAGAACGACACCCCGAACGCCCCGACCATCGGCGCCGACCAGATGATCGCAGACCTGAAGGACCTGCACCACGCCACACCGGTGCTGATCTTCACGCTCGCCTACGGCGCCGACGCGGACGTGCCGACCCTGCAGTCGATCTCGAGCGCGACGGGTGCGCACTACTACGACGCGACCGACCCGTCCAAGCTGGAGTCCGTCCTCGGCGACCTCGTCACGAGCTTCTAGGCGCGGGTCAAGCCCGCGGCTCACGCCTGCCAGAGCGAGGCGACGGCCCACGGCTGCAGCTCGAGGTCGATCTCGAGCACACCCCGGTCGTCGGCACGCAGCTGTCCGCGCAGCAGGCCGTCGGCCACCGCGTGCAGGTGCGCGACCTGCGCCCGGCTGAGGTTCACCGGCTCGCCCATCGCATGCCACGACTCGGCGACGTCGCCGTGCGAGAGGTCGAGCACCTCCCACTGGAACACGGCGCCGGGCGCGAGTCCGCTCACGGTGTGCCGGATGCGTCGTGCCGGACCACGGCCCCGCAGCTCCCGCGTCGCCGCGTACGACGTGCGCGAGCCGACCGACGCGGTGCCCATGTCGTCGGGGTAGTTGAAGAAGACCGCCGAGACCGCGCCGGTGCCGCTATCGCCCGCGATCACCCCGTGCTCGGTGGTGTACAGGCGCCGGTCGCCCAGGCGGGCGAGCGCGGCGAACGCGTGAAAGGTGGGCTTGCGGATGCCCTGCTCGTTGAAGACCCCGAACCCGCCGTGGAAGGGCCCCACCCCGGCGCCGCCCTCTTCGAAGACGTCGGTGAACGTCCAGTACGAGATCGAGTCGGCCAGGTCGGTGCACTGCAGGTAGGCCCGCGTGATGTAAGTGGCCGCGAAGACCGTGTCGTGGATGCTGTCACGGCTGGAGGGCGTCGTCGACCACTCGGTGATGTGCACCTCGGCGTCGGGGTACGCGCTGTCGGCGACGAGCCGCCGCAGCAGCGTGAGGTCATCGAAGGTGGCGTCGGCGTAACGGCTGATGAGCTTGCCCTCGCCGCTCGCGCCGAAGGCGTAGTCCGTCGGGTACACGTGGGTCGTGACGAAGTCGACCGGCAGCTCTCGCTGCGCGCACCACGCGAGGAACTCCTCGATCCAGACGGGTCGCCACGGCAGTGCGTCGACATCGGTCGACTCCGCGGTGGCGTGCTGCGCGAGACGGTCCTCGGTCTCGCCGTCGTAGCGCGCGTCCGGCACGAACACGCTCGTGGACGGGCCGCCCACCTGGAGCGCCGGGTCGATCCGTTTGATGGCGCGGGCGGTCGCCGCATAGAGCTCGAAGTACTGGGTCTTCGTGCCGGTCCAGAAATGGGGCACCAGGTTGGGCTCGTTCCAGACTTCGAACTTCCAGGTGACGACCTCGTCGAGCCCGTATCGGTCGATCCAATGCTCGACGACGGCGGTGACCAGCGCGACCCAGGCGTCCATGTCGTTGGGCGGGCTGGCGTGGGCGCCCCACCAGAACACGGTGGCACGGTCGGTCGCGAGCTCGCGCGGCAGGAACCCGAGCTCCACGAAGGGCCGCGCCCCGGTCGACAGGATGAAGTCGAAGACCTTGTCGACGTAGCTGAACGTGTACGTGGGCTCGGCGAGCGGCGCATCCGGCCCGAAGCCGCCGCCGACGGCGGCACGGTAGACGAACATGTCGTCGTGGAAGAGTCCGTGGAAGCGCACCGAGCGCATGCCCAGGGTCTCCACGGCCTGCGTGAAGTGCTCCCGCCAGTCGGCGCGCAGGGCCTCGTTGGCGCGGCCGGCACCGACGCACGCATTCCACACGTGCCTCAGCGGCGTCTGCTCCGGCGAGTGCGCGTCGACGCGCAGGGCGGCGAGCCGCGCGTCGTGTGCGGTCTGGCCGGGGGATCGATCGACGAGGGTCATGTCACTCCGTTCCGGTGAGGCGTCGCGCGCCTAGGCAGCCGCTGCCGGGCGCGAGGCCCACAGCATCCCGCGCTGGATGATGGCGCGGACGTGCGCGTCGCGGAGCACCACGAGGCTGTGCCCGGGCGTCGCGACGAAGACGCGGCCGTCGCCCCAGCGGCGGGTCCAGACCGCCGGTGAGGTGATCGGGCGGTGCCAGGGGTCGTCGGGCCGCGCCGCATAGGTCGTGGTGGCGAGGACGTCGTTGAGGTCGTCGGTGAGCACCCAGTAGGGCTCGGTGCGCAGCGTGAAGTCCTCCAGGCCGGCCATGATCTCGTGCGTGCGGCCCTCGTCGGTCAGGTCGACGGTGTAGCAGCGCGACCGATCGGATTCGTCGGTTCCCCGCTCCTCATCCGGCGCCGCCGGGCGGCTCACGAACTGCCCGCCGATCAGCTGGAGGTAGTCGGAACTGTTGCGGTAGGCGTCCGCGATGCCGCGATGCCAGCCGGCCAGGCCGGTGCCGTGCTCGACGGCGTCCAGCAGCCCGCGCAGTGCGGCATCCGAGATGGCCGACGTGGCGACGCACTGGACGATGAGGTCGGTGCGCTCCATGACGGCCCGATCCGCGTAGATCTCGCTCGACTCCGCCACCTGCACCTCGAACCCCGCCTGTTCGAGGAAGGGAAGGAACATCTCGGTCGCCTGCGCGGGCCCGAGCCGCGCGTGTCCGTCGCGGACGACGAGCGCCCGCGGGGCGTCCGTGCGGGGTGTCCACTGCAGCGTCGTCATCGACATCCTCCCTCTTCGTCGACGGAAATCGGAACGGCCACACGATGGCATCGAAGGGCTTCGCTCGTCGCGCTCTTTGCGCAAAAATCGTTCTCATGCCCCATCCCCCACGCGTCACGCTCTCCGTCGTCGCCGCGCAGGCGGGTGTGAGCGTCTCCACCGCGTCGCGTGCGCTCCGCGGGCGCGGAGAGATGGATGCCGCCACCCGGGCGCGCGTGCTCGCCGCGGCCTCGGAGCTCGGGTACGCCGCAGGGCAGCAGCCGCGGGGGCGGCCGCGTCAGGGCACGTCGCGGATGATCGACCTCGTCCTCGGGCACTTCCACGACCCGTACACCGACGAGGTGACCGCGGGCGCACGCACCGAGGCATCCCGGCTCGGCTACGACCTGGTGCTCACCGACGAGCGCAACGATCCTCGCGACGACTGGCCGCAGCGGATCCGCTCCCGCGGATCGGCGGGCGTCGTGATCGGCATGATCCTGCCCTCGCCGCCTCAGTGGGAGGCGCTGCGCAGCGCGAACATCCCCGTGGTCCTGCTGGAGCCGCCCTCGGAGGCGCCGCTGCCGGTGCCGAGCGTCCGCACCACGGACTGGGCGGGGGGCGCCGCCGCGGCCGAACACCTCGCCGAGCGCGGCGCACGGCGGTTCGTCGTGATCGGGGGCGCCCCCGCCTTCCGCTACGGGCGGGCGCGAGTGGACGGGTTCCGCGCCGCCCTCGCGCGCGTGGCCCCGTCCGCTCCCTGCGTCGTGACCACGGCAGGCTGGGGCGCCTGGGAGGCGCGCAAGGCCTGCGCGGCAGCGCTCCCGCGGCTGGGCGGCAGCGGACCGATCGGCCTGTTCGCCTGCTCGGACGAGATGGCGGCGGGCGCATACCGGGCGATCGCCGACGCGGGTCTCTCGGTGCCTCGGGACGTGCTGGTCGTGGGCTTCGACGACGTGCGCGGCGCCCGCTGGCTGCATCCGTCGCTCACGACGATCCGCCAGCCCATCCGCGAGATGGCCGCAGCGGCCGTGCAGCTGCTCGCCCAGGCGATCGCCGGGGCGCCTACCGAGGCGTCGCGCGTCGAGCTGCCGACCCAGCTCGTGCCCAGGGGGTCGACGGCGGCCTGGCCGGCATCGCACCCCTGACATCCGATATCTCGGGGCTCGCGCGGGCCCCGACCCGCCGGAGGATGCCGTGCACGCGGCATCGGCGAAATATACGTCAGATGTATCGACGGTCTTGTGCTAGCGTCGGCGGGCGAAGATCGAGGGCGACACGGGAGCACGTCACGAGCGATGACCAGCAAGAGCGTCGTCGACGGCCGGCAGGTCGTCCAGCGGTACCGTCATCGCACCCGTTCCTCGGCGCCGACGTGGGAGGACGGGCTCATCGCCGGCAGCGGCGTCGTCGGCGCGATCGTGCACGGCGAAGGCGGCCGGCAGATCGTGTCGCTGGCCCACGAGCGCAACTTCCTGCCCGCCCACCCGCGGCTTCCGGCGCCGGAGCTCGCAGCCGTCCTCCCCGCGCTGCGCGCGGCCGTGCTCGCGGGCGACGGTGCGCGCGCGGACGAGCTGATGGACGAAGCCGCTCACCTCTCCGGGCTTCCGGACGGCCTGGTGTGGACCGACCCCCTCGGCATCTGCGCGACGCTGTGGATCGAGGATCCCGCCGCCGCGGGCGAGCAGGACCGCGAGATCGACCTCGAGCTCGGCGAGGTCGCCGTACGCTGGCGGGACCGCTCCGGGGCGGCCACCACGCTGCGCGTGCTCGCCCCGCGCGGAGAGTCCCGGGTGTGGCTCGCCTTCGAGTCCGAGGCGGGCGCGACGCTGTCGGTGCGGCTGAGCCTGGCAGGCGCGTCCGGCCCCGGTGAAGACACCGGTGCGCCGGACTACGCGGATCTGATCCGGGCGCACGCCTCGGGCGGTGCGCGGGGCCTGCTCGCGGCATCCGTCCACGGCTCCGAAGCCACCCGGGTGACAGCGTCCGGCCCCGAGGACTGGGTCGCCGACCCTGCCGGCGAGGTCACCTCGACGCGGGTGTACGTGCCGCCGGGCGAGCGACGGATCGTGCGCGTCGACGTCGACGTCGCCGCCGCGGCACCGCGTGCCGCCGACGATGAAGAGCCCACATGGGAGGCGCTCCGGGCGCGCCAGCGCGCGACGCACGGCGCGCTCGTGGGTGCATCGCTGCTGGATCTTCGCGGCGCGACCGCGGCGCGGACCACGGACGAGCTCTGGCAGCAAGCCCGCACGGGGGATGCGGCCGCGCGGCGCGCGGTGGTCGAGACCGCCTACCTGTCGGGCAGGGCCAACGCCATCGCCGCCACGGGCGAACTGCCGCCCACACTCCAGGGCGTCTGGCAGGGGACGTGGGCACCCGCCTGGTCGGCGGATTACACGATGAACGGCAACGTGCAGAACGGCGGCATCGCGAGCCTCATCCCCACCGGCACGCCCGAGCTCGCCAGCTCGCTGCTGAACCTCGTCCTCCCCCACCTCGACGACTACCGCGAGAACGCCTGGCGCGTGCACGGAACGGAAGGGATGCTGCTTCCCGCCCGCATGTCCAGCCACGGCCTCGCCAACCACACCTGGCGGTGGCATCCGCATGTGTTCTGGATGGGATGCGGCGGCTGGGTGCTGCGGTTCGCCGCGGATCTCGTCGCGACCACCGGCGACCGCGCGATCGTCGACGACGACCTGTGGGCACTCGTCGAGGGCGTGCTCGTGCTCGCCGAGCAGGCCACCGTCCAGATCGACGGCCGACGGCATATCGTGCCCGACTACTCCCCCGAGAACAGCCCCGTGCCCGGCGGGTCGTCGCTCGCGGCCGACGCGACCGTCGACGTCGCGATCCTGCGGGATGCCGCCCGCGCCGCCGCCGTCCTCGGGGAGGCGCGGGGCGACCGCTCGCTGGACGAGCGCTGGCGGGCGATCGTCGACGCTCTGCCCGAGTACCGAATCGCGGCCGACGGCACCCTGGCGGAGTGGATCGGCGGGCGGTGGCCCGAGAACCATGCGCACCGGCATGCGTCGCAGCTGTACCCGCTCTGGTACGAGGCGGATCCGGCCTTCGCCGACGGCACGGCCCGCGCCTCGTCGCTGCGGGATGCCGCGGCCGCGACGATCGCGGCGAAGATCGCGTGGCGGGCCGAGGACCCCACCGCACCGCCCGGGCGCATGGAGATGGCCTTCGGCCTGGTGCAGCTCGGGCTCGCCGCGGCAGCCCTCGGGCGCGCGGACGACGCGCTGCGCTGCGTGGAGTGGCTCGCGATCGACCACTGGCGCCCCGCCCTGACCACGACGCACGACGCGGGGCGCATCTTCAACCTCGACGCGAGCGGCGGCCTGCCCGCCGTCGTCGCCGCGATGCTCCTCGGCTCCGGCATCGACACGCTCACGGTGCTGCCTGCACTCCCCGATGCCTGGCCCGAGGGCAGCGTCACCGGCCTGCGCGCCCGCGGTGGCGTGGTCGTGGATCGTCTCGACTGGGATCCCACGGGGTGCACGCTGCGCGTCCGCCGCGTGCCCGGGGCCGAGTGGCTGCAACCGGACGGCCGGGTGCTGGTCCGCGCCGGCCGTGCGTTCGCCGCATCCGGCGGGGCGGCCGGCGAGCGTCACGTCTTCATCGGCACCGAGCCTTCGGTGCTGCGACTGGATTGGACCGACGAGGCCGACGCTCGTCCCGACACATCGGATCCCGCATGACACGACTGCACATCGTCCATCTCACCGCCGCCGGCGTCTCGCTCCTGCTCACGCAGGAGGACTCGGATCTTCCGGTCATCGCCTACTGGGGTACCGCGATCGAGGCGAGCGATGCCGATCTCGCCGCCTTCGCCACCGCCGGGCACCGGCCCGGGCTGGACGGGGTCTCGGACATCCCCTACCGGCCCAGCGTGCTGCCCGAGCACGGGCGCGGGTGGTTCGGCCGCCCGGGGCTGAGCGTCCACCGCGCCGGCACCGCGTGGGCGCCGCGCCTGGAGACGGTCGCCCTCGCGCTCGACGCGCAGGAGGTCGCCGGCGACGTCGTGCAGAGCGGGCCGGGAACCATCACCGCGACCGCCAAGGACGCGTGGGCACGGCTGGAGGTCGGCGTCGACATCGAGCTGACCCCGAACGGTCTGCTCATCGTCGGTGCGCGGGTGCGCAACACCGCGGACGACGCCGAGCCCCTGGACGTCCTGTCCGTTGCTCCGCACCTGTCCCTTCCGGTCCGCGCGCGCGAAGTGCTCGACTTCAGCGGCCGCTGGGCGCACGAGCGGCTCCCGCAGCGGCATCCCGTCGTCCACGGCTCGCACGCGCGCACCTCTCGCCGCGGCCGCACGGGGCTGGATGCCACCGGCGTCGTGGCCGTCGGCGTGCCGGGCTTCACGTCCGACACCGGAGAGGTGTGGGTCTGTCACGTCGGCTTCAGCGGCAACCACGAGCACGCGGTCGACCGCGACGACACGGGTCTCGCATTCCGCGGCAGCGAGGTGCTCCTCCCCGGCGAGGTTCGCCTGGCCGGGGGCGAGGAGTACGCGACGCCCCAGATCTTCGGCGCCTACGGCGACGGCACGGACGACGCGGCGGCTCGCTTCCACGCGCAGCTGCGGGGGCTCTCGCGCTCGTCGCTGCGCCCGCGGCCGGTGACCCTGAACGTCTGGGAGGCCGTCTACTTCGCCCATGACCGCGAGGTGCTGGGCGAGCTCGCCGCCCGCGCCGCGGATCTCGGCGTCGAACGCTTCGTGCTCGACGACGGATGGTTCCGCAACCGGAAGGACGACCGGGCGGGCCTCGGCGACTGGGAGCCCGACCCCGACGCGTGGCCGGACGGACTGCGTCCGCTCGCGGACGAGGTGCGCTCGCTGGGGATGGAGTTCGGCCTGTGGGTCGAGCCCGAGATGATCAACGAGGACTCCGACCTGGCGCGGGCCCACCCCGACTGGATCCTGCGGTCCCGGCCCGAGCTTCCTGCCCGGTATCGCTTCCAGCAGGTGCTGGACCTCACCAATCCCGAGGCGTACGCGCACATCCTCGGCAGGCTCGACGCTCTGGTGTCCGAGATCGACCTGGCGTATCTGAAGTGGGATCACAACCGCGATCTGGTCGCCGCCGGGCACCCGGCGACCGGCTCGCCCGCCGTCCACGAGCAGACGCTCGCGGTGTACCGGCTGCTCGACGAGCTGCGGGCGCGGCACCCGCGGCTCGAGATCGAGAGCTGCGCCAGCGGCGGCGGCCGCGTCGACCTCGGCATCCTCGCGCGCACCGACCGCATCCACCCGTCCGACAGTCACGACCCCGTCGACCGGTTCCACAACCTGCGCTGGACGGGTCTGCTCGTCCCACCCGAGATGATGGGGTCGCACGTGGCCTCGGCCGTCTCGCACGTCACCGGCCGCACGCACGACCTCGAGCTGCGCTGCGCGGTCGCCTTCCTCGGCCACTTCGGGCTCGAATGGGACCTGCGCGCACTGAGCACCGACGAGCGCGAGGTCCTGAAGCGGTGGATCTCGGACCACCGCCGGTTCCGCGGGCTCATCCAGTCCGGCACCGCGGTCACCGGGGGTGCGGCATCCACGGAGCCGGCGCTGCGGGGCGTCGTCGCCCCGGACCGGTCCGAGGCGCTCTACAGCGTGCTCACCCCGTCGGCGACGATGGACGCGATGTCGCCGGTGCGACTGCCCGGCCTCGACCCCCAGCGCCGGTACCGCATCACGGCGAGCACGCCCGGTCCGCTCTGGGCGCCCGACTGGCTGCGCCGCGCACCCGGGCTCGGCGAAACGGGTGAGGCGCCCGTCCTCACGGGAGCGGTGCTCACCGGCATCGGCCTCGACTTCCCGACGTCGCACCCCGACCGCGCCGTCGTCCTGCACCTCGCCGCAGTCGACTGAGACCGGCGATCGGCCCGCCGCCGCCCTCGAGCGTCGGCGGGCCGATCGTCAGCGCGCGGCGGCGGGATCGGCGACCGCGGCGGGGACCCGCACGACTCTGGCCGACAGGACCCGGCGCCCACCAGTCAGCGCGACGGATGCCGCACACGGGCGCTCGGCGGCGTTCGGCCCCGCCGAGAGCACGACCGGCCCCGGCTCCACGGCGAGCGCGCCGTCGACGCCGGTGGCCGCGAACGTCCCCGCGGGCACGGTGAAGCGCACCCGGCGCCGTGCGCCCGCCGGCAGCTCGACCCGGGCGAACCCGATCAGCTGCGCCTCGGGCCGCACCACCGCGCTCCGCGGGTACGAGGCGTACAGCTGCACGACCTCGACGCAGGCGCGTCCGTCGTTGCGGACGACGACGTCGACCTCGGCATGACCGTCGGTGGGCAGTGCCGCGGGCGCGGTCAGCCCCTCGTACCGCACCGCGCCGGGGGTCAGCCCGAATCCGAAGGGGAAGAGCGGTGTCGGGTCGGCCACGGTGATTCCGGGGTTGTGGCGCCCGAGCGGGGGCTGCAGATACGTTCCGCTCGCCCCTCTCGCCCGCGGGATCTGCACCGGAAGCCGGCCGGAGGGCGCGACCCTGCCCGCCAGGATGCCGGCGATCGCGGACGCGCCGTCCGCGCCAGGCAGGAACGCCTGCACGATCGCGGCCGCACCCTCGTACTCCCCGAGCGCGTAGGGACGACCCGACACGACCACCAGCACTGTCGGCACCCCCGTGGCCAGCACCGCCTGGACGAGCTCATGCTGCCCGCCCGGCAGGCGCAGATCGCCGGCGTCGCAGCCCTCGCCGGACGTCCCGTCGCCGAAGAGACCCGACACGTCGCCGACCACGAGGACCGCGACGTCGCTCTGCCACGCCAGCGCGACGGCGTCCGGAATGAGTCCGTCGTCGTCGCTCGAGATCTCGCAGCCGCGCGCGACGGCGATCCGCGCCTCGCCGAACTCTGACCGCACGGCGTCGGCGACGGTCGGCACCGGGATCCCCAGCTCGTGACCGGGATGCTTCGTCAGCACGTGGTTCGGGAAGGCGTAGCAGCCGAGCAGGCTGCGGTGGCCCATCGCCGCCGGTCCGATGAGAGCGATGCGGTCCCCGCGCAGCGGGAGCACGCCCTCGTCGCGCAGCAGCACGATCGACTCCTCGGCGATCCGGGTCGACAGTGCCCTGTTGCGCGGCCCGTCGAGCTGCACCTGCTCGGCTCCGGCCGGGACCGGATCGGTGCCGTCCAGCAGGCCGGCCTCGATCTTGTGACGCAGGTGGCGCACCACCGCACGGTCGAGGTCGCCCTCGGCCACCGCGCCCTCGCGCACGAGCCGCGGCAGCGAGGCGTAGCCGACCGTCTGCGGCAGCTCGACGTCGACGCCCGCGCCGAGCGCGAGCGCCGCGGCCTGCGCCGCATCCTCGGCGACGCGATGCATCGACACCAGGAACGGGACGGCCCAGTAGTCGGCCACGACCGTGCCCTCGAAGCCCCACCTCTCGCGGAGCGTCTCGTCGATGAGTGCGCGGTTCGCGGTGCTCGGCACGCCGTCGACGTCGGTGTACGACGTCATGACGCTGCGAGCCCCGCCCTGCCGCAGGGCGGTCTCGAACGGCGGCAGCACCGTGTCGGCGAGCTCGCGCGGGCCCATGCTGACCGGTGCGTGGTTGCGCGCGCCGCGCGAGGCCGCGTAGCCGGCGAAGTGCTTGAGCGTCGCGATGATGCCGGCCTGCTCGAGACCGGCGACGTACGCCGACCCGAGCTGGCCGACCAGGTACGGGTCCTCGCCCAGGGTCTCTTCGACGCGCCCCCACCGGTAGTCGCGCACGACGTCGAGCACCGGGGCGAGCCCCTGGTGCACCCCCAGGGCCCGCATGTCGGAGCCGATCGCCAGGGCCATCTCGTGGACGAGCCGCTCGTCGAACGTCGCCGCCCACGCCAGTGGTGTGGGGAAGGCCGTCGCGCCGAACGCCGCCAGCCCCGTCAGGCACTCCTCGTGGACGAGGGCGGGGATGCCGAGCCTGTGGCCGTCGACGACGCGCTGCTGCAGCTCGCGCAGGCGTCGCACACCGTCGGGCACCGTGACCGGCTCGGTGCCGAACACCCGCGTGAGCTGACCGAGCCCGTGGGCGAACGGGTCGACGGCCTCGGAGCCGAGACCCCCCTCCAGGCGCGGCGCGAAGTCGTCGGAGACGTCCGTGAGCCACACCGAGCCGAGCTGGGCGGCCTTCTCTTCGAGGGTCAACTCCGCGACGAGCGCTTCCGCGCGCTCGCGCGCGGACAGGGTCGTGTCACGCCATCGGACGCGGCCGATGACGTCGGGTGCGGCATCCATCAGCCCTTGAACGCCCCGTCCATGATGCCGGCGACCATGCGACGGCCGACGAAGAAGAACACGATCAGCAGCGGCAGCGTCGCCATGAACGACCCGCCCATCGTGAGCGCGAGGTCGATCGTGCGGTTGGCCTGCAGCTGCTTGAGCGCGATCTGCACCGTGAACAGCTCGGGCGACTTCAGGACGATGAACGGCCACATGAAGTCGTTCCACACCGCGGTGAAGTTGATGAGCCCCAGCACGAACACCGCCGGCCGCACCACAGGGAAGCCGATGCGCCAGAAGATCTGCCAGCTGTTCGCCCCGTCGATCCTCGCCGCCTGCATCAGCTCGTCGTTGAGGGTCGTGGCCATGTGCTGGCGCATCCAGAAGATGCCGAACGCGCTGGCGAGCCCCGGCACGATGATCGCCTGCAGCGAATCGACCCAGTCGAGCCACGAGATGATCAGGTACTGCGGGATGACGCTCAGCTGCGAGGGGACCGTCATCGTCAGCAGCACGATGACGAACAGCACGTTGCGCCCCGGGAACGTCAGCTTCGCGAACGCGAACCCGGCGAGGGCGCACAGGATCGCCGAGATGACCGCGATCGACAGCGAGACGATGACGCTGTTGAGCAGCGACTGCAGGAACGGCACCGTGTCGAAGACCTTGGCGGCGATGTCGAAGAAGTTCAGTCCGGGGTAGAGCCGCGGCGGCAGCGACGTCACCGCCGAGGCGCCCACCGACGCGATCACGAACATGTAGTAGAGCGGGAACACGCTGATGATCACCGCGAGGATGAGGAACACGTAGACCGGCCAGCCCACCTTGCCCACGCGTCCGCGGGCGCGGCGGCGCGCTCTGGGACGGGGGTCGGGCTCGAAGGCCTCCTGCGGCGACTGCGGGATCGCCTGGTCGATGACGTCGGACATCAGCGCGCCTTCCGGGTGCGGGTGGTGAGGAAGAAGTTGATCAGCGCGACCACGACCACGATGACGAACAGCGCGACGCCGATCGCCGACCCGTAGCCGAATTCGAACTGCCCGAAGCCCTGCTCGTACAGGAACAGCGCGAGGGTCTGGCACTGGCGTCCGCCGCCGCACGTGAGGCCGGACTCGGGCGCGACCAGCAGCGGCTCGGTGAAGATCTGCAGCCCGCCGATCGTCGACATGATCACCGTGAAGATGATGATGGGCCGCAGCGACGGGATCGTGAGGTGGATGAACTGCTGCCACCCCGAGGCGCCGTCGACGGAGGCGGCCTCGTACATCTCACGCGGGATGGCCTGCAGGCCGGCGAGGTAGAGCAGCGTGTTGTAGCCGAACCAGCGCCACATCACCATCGACGAGATCACGATCCACGAGCCGACCTGCGATGCGAGGAAGTTGACCGCCGGCAGCCCCACGAGACCCAGCACCCAGTTGATCAGCCCGAAGTTCTTGTCGAAGATCTGCGAGAACACCAGAGCGGTGGCCGCGACCGAGGTGATGTACGGCACCAGGAGTGCCATGCGGAAGAAGTTCGCGAACTTGAGCAGAGCGTGATTGAGCAGGTGCGCGAGCCCGAGCGCCAGGATCAGCTGCGGGATCGTCGAGATCAGGAAGATGCCGAACGTGTTCACGAACGCGTTCCAGAACCGCGGGTCGTTGAACAGCCGCTCGAAGTTGGCGAGGCCGACGAAGGTCTGCTCGCCGATCGGGTTCCAGTCGAACAGCGCCACGTAGAACGTGAACAGCAGGGGGAACAGCCCGAAGATCACGAAGATCACGAAGAACGGCGCGATGTACACGTAGGGCGCGATGCGCTCGGCGAGCGGCTGCCGGATCGCACGGCTGGGCGGCCGGTCGCGTCGTGAGGTCTTCTGCGTGGGGATGGCGGTCGCGGTGGCGGTCATTTCTACCTCGTTCGATCGGCGGTGGGGGGGGGGCCCCCCGCCCCCCCCCCCCGCGGGGGGGGGGGCGGGGGGTGTGGGGGGGGGGGGGGGTTCCGCCCCCCGGGCCCCCCCGCGGGGGGGGGGGGGGGGCCGCCCCCCCCGGCGAGCCAGCCCG
>NZ_JBQCIP010000039.1:0-4985 GCF_051953575.1 Microbacterium sp. | reverse complement strand
CGTGAGCGACGCGGGCACCCAGCAGGAGAAGGCCACCCTCACGATCGGTGACACCACCGCCGAGTTCCCGCTGCTGCGGGGCACCGACGGCACGCCGAGCGTGGACTTCTCCACCTTCACCCGCCAGACCGGCCACACCGCACTGGACTACGGCTTCGTGAACACCGCGGCGACGAAGTCCGCGATCACGTACATCGACGGCGACCAGGGAATCCTGCGCTACCGCGGCTACCCGATCGAGCAGCTGGCGAAGAACAGCACCTACCTCGAGGTGGCGTGGCTGCTCATCTACGGCGAGCTGCCCACGGCCGACGAGCTCGCCGAGTTCGACGAGAAGATCCGCCGGCACACCCTGCTGCACGAAGACCTGAAGCGGTTCTTCTCGGCGCTGCCGCACACGGCGCACCCGATGTCGGTGCTGTCGTCGGCGGTCTCGGCGCTGTCGACCTACTACGAGCACCAGTCCGACCCGAACAACCCCGAGCACGTCGAGCTCAACACGATCCGCATGCTCGCGAAGCTGCCCGTGATCGCGGCGTACGCGCACAAGAAGAGCATCGGCCAGGCGTTCCTGTATCCCGACAACTCGCTCGGCTTCGTCGACAACTTCCTGAAGCTCAACTTCGGTGTGCTGTCCGAGGTGTACGACGTGAATCCCGTGATGTCGCGTGCGCTCGAGCGGCTGCTCATCCTCCACGAGGACCACGAGCAGAACGCCTCGACGTCGACCGTGCGTCTGGTCGGCTCGACGGGCGCGAACCAGTTCTCGTCGATCTCGGCCGGCATCAACGCCCTCTACGGGCCGCTGCACGGCGGCGCGAACGAGGCCGTGCTCGACATGCTGGCCCGTATTCGCGACTCGGGCGAGAGCGTGCAGCGCTTCGTCGAGCGGGTGAAGAACAAGGAGGACGGGGTGAAGCTCATGGGCTTCGGTCACCGCGTCTACAAGAACTACGACCCCCGCGCGAAGCTCGTGAAGGAGTCCGCCGACGAGGTGCTCTCGGCACTCGGCGTCAGCGACCCGCTGCTCGACCTGGCCAAGGAGCTCGAAGAGATCGCGCTCAACGACGCGTACTTCCAGGACCGCCGCCTCTACCCGAACGTCGACTTCTACACCGGCGTCATCTACAAGGCGATGGGCTTCCCGACGCGCATGTTCACCGTGCTCTTCGCGATCGGCCGCCTGCCCGGCTGGCTCGCACAGTGGCGCGAGGCGGCGAGCGACCCCCAGACCAAGATCGGCCGTCCGCAGCAGCTGTACGTCGGCGCCGCGGAGCGCACCTACCCCGGCCTCGGCTGAGCCGAAGAAGAACGGATGCCGCACCCCGAGGGGTGCGGCATCCGTTCTTCTTCGGGGGCGTCCGCGCCGGAGATCCGTCAGACGGCCTCGGCGAACGCCGGCGTCTCGTCGGGGGTCTCGACGGCATCCGTGCCGGCGGCATCCGCCCGACGCCGCGGCCGGACGACCAGCACGATGATCCCCGCGACGACGGCGGCGCCCGCGATGGAGAGCCACGCCACCGTGTAGCCGTCGAAGGCGGGGGAGCCGCCCGGGGCCACCGAGCCGAACACCACGGCCGTCGTGAACGCCGAGCCGATGGCCGACCCGATGGTGCGGAGGTTGGCGTTCACGCCCGTGGCGATGCCGGTGCGGTCGGCGGGCACGCTCTCGACGACGATGCTCGCGGCAGAGGCGTACGCCAGGCCGATGCCGACGCCGAACACGCCGCCTGCGACCGCGACCGTGACAGGGCTGGTGTGCTCCGCGACGGCGAACACCACACCGCCCGCCATCAGCAGGGCACCGAACGCCATCATCACGCGCAGGGGGATGATCCGGGCGATCGCGCCCGCGGCGAATCCGACGCCCGACATGCCCACGAGCAGCGGCAGCAGCGCGAAGCCGGCGGCCTGCACGTTCAGGCCGAGACCCCACCCTGTGCTGATGGGCGTCTCGAGGAATTGCGGCAGATAGCCCCAGAATCCGAACGCGGCGATGCCGATGAGCAGCGAGGCGGCGTTCACCGGCCAGATCGCGCGTGCGCCCATCAGCCGCAGGTCGACGAGCGGGCTGTCAGAGCGGAGCTCCGACACGATCCAGCCGGCCATGAGCAGCACCGCGGCCCCGAAGAGCGCGAGGGTCACGGGAGAGGTCCAGCCCCAGCGAGCACCCGAGCTGAGCGGCACCAGCAGGGCGATCAGCCATCCCGACAGCAGGATCGCCGAGAGCACGTTCACGTGACCCTGCGCGCGTGCACCGCTGCGCGGGACGAGTGTGACGGTGAGCACCATGCCCGCGACGGCGGCGATGAACGGCACGGCGAAGATGCCATGCCAGCCGAGCAGGGCGGCGAGCGGGCCCGCGAGCACGCTGCCGGTGGCGCCGCCGATGCCGATGATGGCGCTCGTGGCGCCGATCGCACCGGTGAGACGCTCGCGCGGCATGACGTCGCGGAGCAGACCGAACGCGAGGGGGAACAGCGCTCCGCCGACGCCCTGCAGCACCCGGGCCAGGATCAGCACGGGCAGATTGGCGGCGAAGGAGGCGATGATGTCGCCGACCGCGACGACGCCGATCACGATGAGGAAGGTGTTGCGCCGGCCCCTCAGATCGCCGATGCGGCCGAGGAGGGGAGTCGCGACGGCGGCCGCGATGAGCCAGGACGTGTTGGTCCAGGATGCCGCGTCCGCGGTGACGCCGAAGTCCTCGGCGATGAGCGGGATGACGGGGATGACGAGGTTCTGGAGGAGGGCGAGCGAGGCGACGCTGATCGCGATCGCCGCGAACGCCGCGCGGGATGACGGGGTGTGGGTGGGCATCGATGAGCCTTCCGATGGGTGCGGATCCGAGCGGATCCGTATAAAGTGGAGGTGAGTCTCCGAACGGAGGTTGCCTCCGGATTGAGATTAGCGGAGGGTGCCTCCGTTTGGCAACCATCCTTTGCCGTCATCTGTTCCACCACCGGAGGTTTCCGAGAATGCCCGTCGTCGAGCGGATCTCCGCCCTCGAGTCGCGCCGCCCGCAGCGCGCGGACGCTGCGCGCAACTTCGACGCGCTCGTCGCTGCAGGCCGTGAGGCGTTCGCGGAGCAGGGCTCTGCGGCATCCCTCGAAGACATCGCGCGGCGCGCGGGAGTGGGCATCGGCACGCTGTACCGCAACTTCCCGACGCGTGACGACCTCATCGAGACGCTGTATCTGGGCGAGGTCGACGCACTGGTGCGCGCCGCGGACGAGGTGTCGGATCTCGAGCCGTGGGATGCGCTGCGCGCGTGGCTCGATCGCTTCGTCGCCTACGTCGGCACCAAGCACGCGCTCCTGGAGGGCCTCAACAGGCGCTCGCCCGTCCTCGCGGAATGCCGCACCATCATGTTCGCCGCGGGGGAGCCGTTGCTCGTCCGTGCGCAGCAGGCCGGCGAGGTCGTGCCAGAGGTCACGATCGGCGACGTGGTGAAGCTGGTCTCAGGGGTCGCGGCAGTCGCCTCGTTCGACGACGAGGCGCAGCGCGCCCGCGTGCTGGACCTCGCGATCAACGCGATCCGCCGCTGACGCCGAAGGCCGCAGGCTCGCGCCGACGGCCCTCGCGAAACCCGATCAGGCGTGCAGCGCCTCGTTCAGGGTGACGCCCACCCCGGCTCGCCGGACAGCCTCCACGGCCCCGGTGAGCGAATTGCGCCGGAACAGCAGGCCGTCGCGACCCGACAGATCGCCGCCCTTCGCCGTGGTGGGCGAACCGTCCGCGCGCCGCGGCTCGTCGACCAGCACGACCTTGGTGCCGGCGGTGATGTACAGGCCCGCTTCGACGATGCAGTCGTCGCCCAGCGAGATGCCGATGCCCGCGTTCGCGCCGAGCAGGGTGCGTGCGCCGACCGAGACCTTGTGGGTTCCCCCGCCCGACAGGGTGCCCATGATGGAGGCGCCGCCGCCGATGTCGCTGCCGTCGCCGACGACGACGCCCTGTGAGATACGGCCCTCGACCATGCTCTGGCCGAGCGTCCCGGCGTTGAAGTTGACGAAGCCCTCGTGCATGACGGTCGTGCCCGGGGAGAGGTAGGCGCCCAGGCGCACGCGCGAGGCGTCGGCGATCCGCACGCCGGGAGGCGTCACATAGTCCAGCAGGCGCGGGAACTTGTCGAGACCCTGCACCTGGATGCCTTCGCGCGCGAGGAAGGGACGGAGGCGCGTGAGCGCATCCGGGTGGACGGGTCCGGCGTTGGTCCACGCCACGTTCGGCAGATGGCCGAAGATGCCGTCGAGGTTCACCGTGTTGGGCTGCGCGAGTCGGTGCGACAGCGCATGCAGGCGCAGGTACGCGTCCGACGTGGAGGTGGGAGCGGCCGTCAGATCGACCTCCAGCGTGACGATTTCGATCTCGACCGCGCGGCGGGCGTCCGGTACCGCGAGGCGGTCGAGCTCGTCCGGAGGCAGCTTGGGGTCGTACCCGAGCGGGATGCGTCCCGTGGCGGGGGAGGGGAACCACGTGTCGAGCACGGTCCCGTCATCGGCGATCGTGGCGAGGCCGGCGCCCCACACCCAGCGTTCTTCGGTCATGTCATCAACGCTAGCGCGGTGCCGTGAGGGATGCCGCGCTCGTGTGCTGCCGTCGCCGCGGGGGTGCGACACGCCCGGGGTGGGGTGTGGATTCGACGTGGGGGCTGGTTGGGCGTAATGTTCTTGTTGTTCGCCCCAAAGGGTAGAGCGAGGGCCTGGTGGCCTGGCTCCCCTCAAGTTGCGAACGAACCTCACCTTCGATCTGAGTGTCGCTGATGCGACAGGCGGTTCGGGTTGGTGTAGGATAGTGAAGTTGCCCAGCCGGGGCAGCGGGCCTGGTGGTCTGTTGCTGGTTGGTGCGTCCGATCTTTGAGAACTCAACAGCGTGCACTTGTCAAATGCCAATTTTTTCTCTGTCGACCGTGTTTCACGGTTGGTGGGGGTCTTTTTTGGATCAATTCATGGATGTCAGTTTGATATTCGTTTTTGGTCATG
>NZ_JBQCIP010000038.1:0-11543 GCF_051953575.1 Microbacterium sp. | reverse complement strand
GCGGGGGTGGTGCGCGAGAGCACCGTCGATCTCGGTGACCGTCCAGGGTGACGCGGCTGTGCGCGCCACCTCGACTGCCTCCTCCACGTTGGAGTAGGGACGGCCCTCGACCACGGCGTCGATCCAGCGATCGATGTCGACACAGGGGCGCACGAGAGCTCTCGCGGCGTCCGCGTCGATCCGGTTGAATGCTTCAAGCTTCACTGCTTGTTCCTTCGCTCTTCCATAATGCGAAATTCAATTTCCATTACATGAGATATGGTCTCCCGCAGAGCGTGTGTTGTCAACCCTTCGGAAGGAAATCGGATGCCTCCCACCTCGGACACCGGGAAAGTCGCCGTCGTCACCGGCGCCGGCACGGGCATCGGCCGCGCCGTCGCACGGGCATTCCTCGACGCGGGGTGGGCGGTGGTTCTCGCCGGGCGCACACCGGGGACGCTGGAAGAGGCAGCGGCACGGCATCCGCTCGCCCACACCGTCGTGACGGACGTGACCGACCCTGCCGGCGTCGACGCGCTCTTCACGGCCGCGGTCGAACGCTTCGGCCGCGTCGACGTCGTGTTCAACAACGCCGGCGTGCCCGGCCCGCA
Organism: Microbacterium sp.; assembly: GCF_051953575.1. Classification (GTDB taxonomy): domain Bacteria; phylum Actinomycetota; class Actinomycetes; order Actinomycetales; family Microbacteriaceae; genus Microbacterium. The sequence goes on along the minus strand of NZ_JBQCIP010000038.1, from coordinate 10,953 downwards.
GGGCGCCGTCGACGAGGTCGCCCTCGACGCGTGGCAGCACACGCTCGATGTCAACGTCACGGGAGCCATGCTCGTCGCCGGCGCCGCCGTGCGCACCATGAAGGCGCAGCGGCCGCAGGGCGGACGGATCATCAACAACGGCTCGATCGCCGCGCATCGCCCGCGCCCGCGCACGGTGGCGTACGCGGTCTCCAAGCATGCCGTGACCGGCCTGACGCGGGCGATCGCGCTCGACGGGCGCCCGTACGGCATCACCTGCGGTCAGATCGACATCGGCAACGCCGCGACCGCGCTCCTCAGCGACCTCGGCCACGGCGGCGAGCACGTCCAGCCCGACGGCTCGCTCAAGGTCGAGCCGACGTTCGACGTCGCCGAGGCGGCGCGCACGGTCGTCTTCATGGCGTCGCTGCCGGCGAACGCCGTGATCGGGAACGTCACCCTCACCGCCGCGGGCATGCCGTACGACGGACGCGGCTGAGCCCGGCGCGAGCATGACTCATCCGCGCCGGGCTCGGACCGCGCGGGCTCAGGCCGCGAGCTGCTCGCGCAGGCGTGCGACGTGGCCGTTGGGGTCGACGTGGTACTCGGCGGACTCGATCGTGCCGTCGGCGGCGAGCACGAACGTCGAGCGGATGAGGCCCACGCGCTCCTCGCCGTTCACGACCTTCGTGCCCCAGGCGCCCCACGCCTCGGCGACGGCGTGGTCGGCGTCCGACAGCAGGGGGAACGACAGCTGCTCGGCCTCGGCCCACTCCGCCAGGCGCTCGACCGTGTCGGGCGAGATGCCGACGACGGAGACGCCCGCCGCCTGCAGCGACGCGAGGTTGTCGCGGAAGTCGCAGGCCTCGGTCGTGCAGCCGGGCGTGAAGGCGGCCGGGTAGAAGTACACGACGAGCCGGCGGCCCGCGAAGTCCTCGGGGCGCACCACGGCGCCGGTGGGGTCCGGCAGGGCGAAGCCCGGGTTGGCGTCGCCGGCGGAGAGGCGGATGCCGTCAGTCATGGGTGTGTCCTTTCGACAGGTGTCACGAAGTGGGATGCACGCCGAAGGCGAGAGCCAGCTTCTCGATCTTCTGCGCACGGCCGAGACGCGGCAAGTCGCTGCCGTCGCGGACCACGCGGCCCCGACCCTCGAAGTCGGCGAGGAAGTCCAGCGCCCACAGCACCTCGCTGGGGGTCGGGCAGATGACCTCGTTGATCACGGGAGCCTGCTCGGCGGCCAGACACAGCTTGCCCGTCATGCCCATCGACACCGTGATGCCGGACTGCTCCCGCAGCGTCGGCATGCTGTTGCCGACGGTGGGGCCGTCGATCGGGCCCGGGAGGTTGCCGACGCGGCTCGCGACCACCAGCCGGGCGCGCGGGTAGGCCATGGCCTCGGCATCCGCGCTCATTCCGGTGTCGCGGCGGAAGTCGCCGCTGCCGAACGCCAGACGGAATGCGCCGCGCGCACGGGCGATGTGTGCGGCATCCTCCATGCCGATCGCCGACTCGATCAGGGCGACCACCGGCACGTTGCCGCCCAGGCGGTCGAACGAGCTCGTCACCTGAGCGGGCGATTCGGTCTTGGCGAGCATGATGCCCAGGAGCGACGGGATGCCGGCGAGCGCGGCGAGATCCTCGGCCCAGAACGGGCTGGCGGCGTCGTTCACGCGCACCCATGCCCGCCCGCCGCCGCGGAGCCAGTCCACGACGTCCTGGCGCGCCTGCGGCTTGTTGCTCGGATCGACCGCGTCCTCGATGTCGAGCACGACGGCATCCGCTCGCGAGGCGGCCATGTCGTCGAACGTGTCGGCACGGGTGCCGGGCACGAGCAGCCACGACCGGGCGATCGACGGGTCGACGGGGCGGTGGCGCGGCGGCCGCGTCGCGGTCAGGGTGCGGAGGTCGTCCTCGGGATCGAGGACGTCGGGGCCACTGCCATACGGATCTGCGGACATCTCACTCTTCTTCCGACATCTGGGGGCGCGGTCATGCGACCGGCGGTTGTCTCTCAGGCCGCGCCGCGGCGGATCAGGCGTCCGCGCGGCTCGGCGAAGTCGACGCGCTCACCTCGCAGGAACGTCTCGCGCACCACGCCCGACAGCGCCTTGCCGTCGTAGGGGGTGAGCGGGTTCTTGTGGTGCAGCTTGTTCACGTCGACCACATACGCGCTGTCGGGCGCGAACACCGACAAGTCGGCGTCGAACCCGAGCGCGATCTTTCCCTTGCGAGTGAGTCCGGCGAGGGCCGCCGGACGCGCCGACATCCATTCCACCACGGTCTCGAGCGGGATGCCTCGCAGCCGCGCTTCGGACCACACCAGCGACAGGCCGAGCTGCAGCGACGCGACCCCTCCCCACGCGACGGCGAAGTCGCCGTTGTCGAGGTCCTTGAGGTCGAGGGTCGACGGCGAGTGGTCGCTCACGATGCAGTCGATCGTGCCGTCGATGAGCCCCTGCCACAGCAGCTCGCGGTTCGAGGCCTCCCGGATCGGCGGGCAGCACTTGAACGCGGTCGCGCCGTTGGGGATCTCTTCGGCGAGCAGCGTCAGGTAGTGCGGGCACGTCTCGACCGTCAGGCGCACGCCGTCGCGCTTGGCGGTCGCGATCATGGGCAGCGCGTCCGACGACGACAGGTGGAGGATGTGGGCCCGTGCGCCGGTCCAGCGGGCGCGTTCGATGACTTCGGCGATCGCGATGTTCTCGGCGCCGCGGGGGCGGGAGGCGAGGAACCGGTCGTAGTGGTCGCCCTCGGCCGACGGTGCGCGGTCGATCGCGCGGGAGTCCTCGGCGTGGACGATGAGCAGCGAGTCGAAGCTCGCGAGCTCCGCCATGTCGCGCTCCATCTCGTCGGCGTCGAGGTGGGGGAACTCGTCGACGCCGGAGTGCAGCAGGAAGCATTTGAACCCGAACACGCCTTCGTCGTGCAGGGCGCGCAGGTCGCCGGTGTTGCCGGGGATCGCGCCGCCCCAGAAGCCGACGTCGACGAAGGCCTGGTCCTTGGCGACGCTGCGCTTGAGCTCGAGGGCCTCGACGTTCACGGTCGGCGGGATGCTGTTCAGCGGCATGTCGATGATGGTCGTCACGCCGCCCGCGGCGGCGGCCTTGGTCGCCGACGCGAAGCCCTCCCACTCGGTGCGGCCGGGCTCGTTGACGTGCACGTGCGAGTCGACGAGCCCGGGCAGCAGCGTCTCGTCGTCCTGCAGCGTGATGATCTCGCGGCCCCGCAGGTCGTGGCCGAGCGGCTCGATGGCGACGATCACTCCGTCGCTGATGCCGATCTCTCGCGCGGCGAAGCCCGCGGTGGTCAGGATGCGCTCGCCGCGGACGACGACGTCGTACTCAGGGGTCTGGTTCTCGCTCATGTGGGGGTGCTTTCGGTGAGGGGCTCTGCCCGCTCGGCTCCGTCGCCGATCGGAAGGGATGCCGCGAGCTCGGCGCCGACCTCGCGGAGCAGCCGCGCGGCATCGCGCATGCTGATCTCGGGATCCTGCTCGCGCGCGGCGAGGGCGTACGTGCGGAGGAACCCGGCCGCGCGCAGCCGCTCGTCGTCGAGCGTGGTGCGTCCGCAGACGGCGACGACGGGGACGGATGCCGCCCGCGCGGCCAGGGCGACACCGACCGGCGTCTTGCCGCCGAGCGTCTGCTCGTCGATGCTGCCCTCGCCGGTGACGACGAGGTCGGCGCCGGCGAGGCGCTCGCGCAGGCCGGTGAGATCGAGCACGACGTCGATGCCGCTGCGGCGCTCCGCGCCGAGTGCGGCGACGGCCGCGAAGCCGACGCCTCCCGCAGCACCGGCCCCCGGAGCATCGGACGCGCCGGGCACCCCGAACGCGGCGGCCACGAGCGCCGCGTAGTGTGCGAGCGCGGCATCCAGCTCGGCGACGTCGTCGGGCGTCGCGCCCTTCTGCGGCCCGAACACTGCGGCGGCGCCGTTCGGACCGAGCAGCGGGTTGTCGACGTCGCACGCGATCCGGAACTCGGCCTCGCGCACGCGCGGGTCGAGTCCCGCCACGTCGATGCGGGCCAGGCGCGCCAGCTCGGCGCCACCCGGGCCGATGTCCTGGCCGACGTCGCGCCGGATCACGTCCGCATAGTGCGCGAGCGCGGCGTCGAGCTGCGCCACCATCGCCGGCGTCGCGCCCTTCTGCGGCCCGAACACTGCGGCGGCGCCGTTCGGACCGAGCAGCGGGTTGTCGACGTCGCTCGCGAGGGTGAGGGATGCCTCGGCCAGCCGAGGATCGAGGTGCGAGGCATCCACCGTCACCAGTCGCGCGAGGGCGGCGCCGCCCCCCGGAAGCACCGCCCCCGCGCCGTCGTGGAGCCGCAGGCCGAGCGCCTGCAGCATGCCGGCGCCGCCGTCGGTGCCGGCGCTTCCGCCGACGCCGAGCACGATGCGTCGCGCGCCGGCGTCGAGGGCCGCGAGGATCAGCTCGCCGGTGCCGCGGCTCGTGGCGCCGCGCGCATTACGGACACCGCCCGGGAGGACGGCGAGCCCCGACGCGAGGGCCATCTCGATGACGGCCTCGTCGCCTCGCAGCCCCCAGTCCGCGGCGACGGACTGTCCGGTCGGTCCGGTGACGACGCAGGTGCGCCGTTCGAAGCCGGCGCCGAGCGCCGCATCCAGCGTGCCCTCTCCCCCGTCGGCGACGGGCACCAGGTCGACGACGGCGTCCGGACGCGCGGCCCGGAAGCCGTCGGCGACGGCGCGTGCGACGCCGGCCGCGTCCAAGGAGCCCTTGAACTTGTCGGGGGCGATGACGATGCGCATGTCGGCTTTCGGCGGAAGGGTTCAGTCGACCAGAGCGTAGACCGCCGCAGGGGCGTCTTCGCCCTTCTCGGCGAGATCCTCGAACTCCACCATGTTGTCGAGCTCGGTGCCCATCGCGATGTTGGTCACGCGCTCGAGGATCACCTCGACCACGACGGGCACCTGGAACTCGTCCTTGAGACGCTCGGCCTCGGCGAACGCGGCCGCCAGGTCCTCGGGGCGCTCGACCCGCAGCGCCTTGCATCCCAGCCCCTCGGCCACCTTGACGTGGTCGACGCCGTAGCCGTGCGCGACGCTGTCGGCGTCGTACGGGGTGTTGACGTTGTCGAAGGCGAGAGACACCTCGAAGTCCATCTCGAAGCCGCGCTGCGACTGGCGGATGAGGCCGAGGTAGCTGTTGTTGACCACGACATGGATGTACGGCAGCTTGTGCTGCGCGCCCACCGCGAGCTCTTCGATCATGAACTGGAAGTCGTAGTCCCCCGACAGCGCGACGACCGGCTGGCCCGGCTTGCCCCGCACGACGCCGAGCGCAGCCGGGCCCGTCCAGCCGAGCGGGCCGGCCTGGCCCGCGTTGATCCACTTCCGCGGCCCGTACACGTGCAGCAGTTGCGCGCCGGCGATCTGCGACAGGCCGATCGTTGTCACGTAGGTGGTCTCGCGCGGGAAGGCCAGCACCATCTCCTGGTAGACGCGGTGCGGTTTCATCGGCACGTTGTCGAAGTTGGTCTTGCGCTGCAGGGTGGCCTTGCGGATGCGGCAGTCCTCGGCCCAGCCGAGGTACGACGGCAGCGAGCCCGCGGACTGGCGCTCGCGCGCGACCTCGAGGATCGCGTCGAGGAACAGGCCGGCGTCCGAGACGACGCTGTAGTCGGGCGCGAACACGCGGCCGATCTGGGTGGGCTCGATGTCGACATGCACGAAGGTGCGCCCCTTGCGGTACAGGTCGAGGCCGCCGGTGTGGCGGTTCGCCCACCGGTTGCCGACCCCCAGCACGAAGTCGGACTCGAGGAAGTTCGCGTTGCCGTAGCGCTGCGAGGTCTGGATGCCGACCATGCCGGCCGCCAGCGGGTGGTCGTCGGCGATCGAGCCCCAGCCCATGAGCGTCGGCACCACCGGCACTCCCAGCAGCTCCGCCAGCTCCACGAGCTTCTCGGACGCGCCGGCGTTGATGACGCCGCCTCCGGAGATGATCAGCGGGTGCGCGGCGGCGGTCAGCAGGTCGAGCACCTTCTCGGCCTGCGCGCGCGTCGCGGCCGGCTTCGCGATCGGCAGCGGCTCGTACGTGTCGATGTCGAACTCGATCTCGGTCATCTGCACATCGAACGGCAGGTCGATGAGCACGGGCCCGGGGCGGCCCTGGCGCATCACCTGGAAGGCCGTCTGGAAGGCGCCCGGGATCTGGCCGGCCTCGAGCACGGTCTTGGCGAACTTCGTGACCGGCTTCGCGATCGACGCGATGTCGACGGCCTGAAAGTCCTCCTTGTCGAGCTTGGCGACCGGCGCCTGGCCGGTGATGCACAGCATCGGGATGGAGTCGGCGATCGCGGCGTACAGGCCGGTGATCATGTCGGTGCCCGCAGGGCCCGACGTGCCGAGGCAGACGCCGATGCGGCCGTCGCCGGTGCGGCTGTAGCCGTCGGCCATGTGGGAGGCGCCCTCGACGTGACGGGCGAGCGTGTGACGGATGCCGCCGCTGGCGCGCATCGCGGAGTAGAGGGGGTTGATGGCGGCCCCGGGCAGTCCGAACGCCTCGGTGGCGCCCTCTTTGATCAGGATCTGCACGATGGCGTCGACGGCGCGCATGCGAGTCATGGGAGTTCTCCTTGAGGTTCAGTCGCGGCCGGACAGCTCAGCGGTGAGCTTGAACAGGCCGGAGTGGTCGAGTCCGCCGTCGCCGCGCGCGACCAGCGAGGTCACGAGCTGGGCGACCGCCGAACCCAGCGGAACGGTGATGCCGGCCTGGCGTGCGGCGGCGGTGACGATGCCCAGGTCCTTGTTGTGGAGGGCGAGGCGGAAGCCGGGGGCGAAGTCGCGGTTCAGCATCTTCTGCCCCTTCTGGTCGAGCACCTTCGAGCCAGCGAGCCCGCCGCCGAGCACCTTCAGTGCCGCGTCGGTGTCGACGCCGTAGGCCTCCAGGAAGACGACGGCCTCGGCGAGCGCCTGGATGTTGACGGCGACGATGAGCTGGTTCGCGGCCTTCACGGTCTGGCCGGCACCGGCGGGGCCGACGTGCACGATGGTCTTGCCGATGGCGTTCAGCACCGGCTCGGCCCTCGCGAAGTCCTCGGCGGTGCCGCCGACCATGATCGACAGCACGGCGTCGATGGCGCCCTGCTCGCCGCCCGACACGGGGGCGTCGACTGCGCCGACTCCGGCGGCGACGGCCTCGGCGGCGAGCTCCTTGGCGACGTCGGGGCGGATCGACGAGTTGTCGATCCACAGCGCGCCGGGCTTGGCGTGGGCGAACACGCCTTCGGCGCCGCGGACCACGCCGGCGACATCGGGCGAGTCGGGGACCATCGTGATGATCACGTCGGCGTCCGTGACGGCCTCGGCGACGCTGCCGGCACCCCGGCCGCCCGCGGCGACGAGGGCGTCGATCGGGTCCTGGCTGCGGTTGTACCCGGTGACCGAGTACCCGGCGGCGACGAGGTTCTTGGCCATGGGCAGGCCCATGATCCCGAGACCGATGACTGCGACGTTGCTCATTGCTGTGGTCCTTGCGTGTCGAGAGAGGAGTGGATGCCGGCGGCCGCGCGTCAGCGGGCGCCGACGGGGCCGCGCTCGGCGGCGGGGAGCCACGCGAAGGGGTCGGCGGCGTCGGTCTTGTACTCCAGGCCGACGACTCCGTCGTAGCCGCGCGCTTCTGCGTCGCCGATCCACTGCGCGAGGGGCAGGTCGCCGGTGCCGGGCTCGCCCCGGCCGGGGGCGTCGGCGATCTGGATATGACCGAAGTCGGCGGCGTGCGAGGCGATTACCGCCGGCACGTCGTCGCCGTTGACGGCCAGGTGGTAGAAGTCCGCGAGCAGGCGCACGTTGTCGACGCCGTGCTCGCTGCGCACGCGGTCGATGACCGCCAGCGCGTCCGCGGCGGTCGTGAGCGGGTAGGCGGGCGTGCCGCTCACCGGCTCCAGCAGCACGATGCCGCCGATCTCGGCGACCGCGCGGCCCGCGGCGGCCAGGTTGCGCACCGCCAGGTCGTCCTGCGCGGCCGGGTCGGCGCCCTCGAGGCGGTTGCCGTACAGGGCGTTGAATGCCCTGGTGCCCAGACGCCGGCCGATCTCGACGACCACGCCGATGTTGGCGGCGAACTCGTCCTCGCGGCCGGTCCACGACACCAGACCCCGGTCGCCGGCCGGCATGTCGCCGGCGAAGAAGTTGAGACCCGTCAGATGCACGCCGGCGCCCTCGACGGCCGCGACGAACGCGTCGATGTCGTCAGCGGCGGGCACGGCCTCGCCGAAGGGCCACCAGAACTCGACCGCGTCGAACCCGGCGGCCTTGGCCGCGGCAGGGCGCTCGTGCAGCGGCAGCTGCGTCAGCAGGATCGAGCAGTTCACCGTGTAGCGGGTCGTGGTGCTCATGGGACTTCCTTGTCAATCTGATCGATTCCACATTGTGGAATCCAATTTCTGCGATATGAAAAGCGTAGGACAGATGCCGGATGCCGTCAACCCTCGGCGACGGCATCCACGTGCCGCTCCTCTCCCCGGCGAACGACGACGGGCGGGTGCCCGCAGGCACCCGCCCGTCCGATCCCCGCTGGATCAGGTGAGCCGGATCTGGCGGTTCATGTCCTTGTACAGGAGGTAGCGGAACGGCTCGGGGCCGCCGGCGTAGCAGGCCTGCGGACAGAACGCCCTCAGCAGCATGTAGTCGCCCGCCTCGCATTCGACCCAGTCGTCGTTGAGGCGGTAGACGGCCTTGCCCTGCAGCACGAACAGTCCGTGCTCCATGACGTGCGTCTCGGCGAACGGGATCGAGCCGCCCGGCTGGAACGTCACGATGTTGACCTGCATGTCGTGGGCCATGTCGCTCGCATCCGAGAAGCGCGTGGTCGCCCACACGCCGTCGGAGTCGGGCATCGCGACCGGTTCGACGTCCTGATCGCGCGTGACGAAGGACGCCGGCGCGGGCACGCCTTCGAGCCACTCGTACGCCTTGCGGATCCAGTGGAAGCTCGTGAGCTCGCCGCCGCGGTTGGCGAGCGACCACTCCGCGCCCGGGGCGATGAAGGCGTAGCCGCCCTCGCCGAGCACATGCTCCTCGCCCTCGAGGGTCAGCGTCAGCTCGCCGGTCGTGACGAACACGACTCCCTCGACGCCCGCCTCGGGCTCCGGCCGGGCCGCCCCGCCGCCGGGGGCGATCTCGACGATCAGCTGCGAGAACGTCGTCGCCGAGCTCGGCGTGGGACGCGCGAGGATCCACGCCCGGGTGTCGGTGAAGCCCGGCAGGCTCGACGTGACGATGTCGCGCAGCACCCCCTTCGGGATGAACGTGTACGCGAGCTTCACGACGGCGCGATCGGTCAGCAGGTCGGACTGGGGCGGCAGCCCGCCGCGCGGGGTGTAGTAGCTCATGAGGACTCCTGTGTCGTTGCGGGGGCCGTGGCGAGTCTCGGGTGGGCGAGCGCGGTGAGTGCGGCGACGTCGAGGCCGGCGGCATCCTGAACCTCCGCCTCGGTGACCGCGCCGCACGAGATCCCGCGCAGCACGAACGCGGCCAGCGCACGCGCCGTCGCCGGTTCGTCCATCACCGCGCTCTCGACGCGCCGCACGTAGTCGTGAAGCCGCGTCGTCGCCGACGCAAGGCCTTCGCGGTAGAACAGCGTGTTCGCGACGAAGCGCGGCACCAGCTGCGCCGGGTGCAGGTCCCAGCCCTGGTAGTAGCCGCGCTCCAGCGAGCGGCGCGTCAGGCGGGCGCTCAGCCGCCAGGCCGCCCGCACCTCGTCCGCGTCGCCGACCGGCAGGATGTTGGTCGAGCCGTCCGACAGGCGCACGCCCGTCTGGGCGGCCGCGACCTGCATCACGTTCTTGGCGTGGTCGGCGGCGGGGTGCTCCATGGACTGGTACGCCGCGGCGATGCCGAGCGACGCGCTGTAGTCGTACGTGCCGTAGTGCAGACCGCTCACGCGCCCCTCGGCGGCGTGGATCGCGGCGGCCAGCGGCGACGTGCCGTCCGGACCGAGGATCAGCTGCGGCGTCTCGACCTGCACCTCGAACCGCAGCCGGCCGGGTGTGAGCCCGTAGTGCTCTTCGAAGCGGTGGCAGATGTGCGCCATCGCCTCCACCTGCGCGACCGTCGTCACTTTGGGCAGCGTGAGCACGAGTCCGTCGGGCAGGTCGCCGGCTTCGAGCAGGGTCGAGAGGAACACATCGAGGGAGCGGATGCCGCGGGCCCGGGTGGGCGCCTCGAAGCACTTGAACCGGATGCCGATGAACGCCGGTGCGACGCCCGCATCCACGGCCGCGAGGATCTGCTCGGCCGCACGACGCACATCGGCATCCTCCGCCTCGTCACCGCGGTCGCCGTACCCGTCCTCGAAGTCCAGGCGCAGGTCCTCGATCGGCTCGGTGCGGAGCTTGGCCTCGACGAGGGTCGCGACGTCGGACGCGAAGGCCTCGGGCACGCCGAGCTCCCGCACGACCGCCGCCATGCCCCCGTGGGCATCGACGGCGGCGAGCGCCGTCTCGCCCCACTCCGCCGGCAGCGCCGGCGTGTAGCGGTCGGCCGGCACGTACACCGTGTGCACCGGCTGGCGCGAACCGTCGTCGCCGGGGAACCGGTCGGCCAGCATCCGGTCGGTCGTCGCGAGGAACCGGTCGAGCTCGGCAAGATCGCCGGACGCGAGCAGGCGCTCCGTCATCGTGCGACCACCAGGTCGTACGCCGGCGTCGTGAGGAAGTCGGTGTAGTCCTCCGACAGGCAGATGTCGGCCACGAGGTCCGCGGCCGGGCGATAGAAGCGCTCGAACTGCTCGGCGCCCACCTCGCCCTGCAGCCGGACGGTCTCTTCGTCGAGGATGCGGCGCACGAGCTCGCGCGTCACGGTCTGGCCGGTGTCGGCCAGGACGACGCCGTTGCGGATCTGCTGCCACACCTGCGACCGCGAGATCTCGGCGGTGGCGGCATCCTCCATGAGGTTGTGGATCGCCACCGCGCCGTTGCCCGACAGCCACACCGCGATGTAGGCGATCGCGAC
>NZ_JBQCIP010000037.1:0-42597 GCF_051953575.1 Microbacterium sp. | reverse complement strand
GATCTCGGCGATCTACTCGATCGACGACCGTCCGATCAAGGGCGGCATCGCGAAGTTCCTGATCACGGGTCAGCGCGCGCAGTTCGCCGCGTTCAACCTGCACAACCTGCTGCGGGGCCGCAACATGGCGGTGCTCGGCGGCCAGTTCTCGATCTTCTCGACGCAGGCGCTGCGCGAGGTCATGAAGGGCAACCACCAGTCCACTCCGTGGGTCAAGGACTCCGAGGTCGAGGACTCGCTGCTGTCGCTCCAGATCAAGAGCGCGGGCTACCTCACCAAGATCAGCCCGTTCGCGCGCGCCGACGTCGGCGGGATGACCACGCTGCGGGCGCTCGACGCACAGCAGGTCAAGTGGACCTACGGCGCGATCGAACTGATGTGGCCCGGTCAGCGCGGCGACACCAAGGGGCAGCCGTTCCACCCCAACCTTCGGGTGCGGTGGCTCGAGAACTTCGGCATGCTGACGAACCTGTTCGTGCGCGCGGCGTTCGTGCTGCTGCTGGCGGGGTCGCTGTCGATCGGCGCGTTCGTCTTCTCGCCGTGGTGGCTGCTGCCTCCGGCCGTCGCGATCGCGCTGAACACGCGCATGGCGCTGACCATGGGCAACCGCAACGCGCGCGACATCCTCTTCGCCGTCACGCTCGTGCCCGCCGAGATCTACATGTGGCTGCGCCTGAGCTACTTCGCCCGGTCGTGGACGCGGTTCCTGTCGCGCAAGAAGGTCGACAACTGGGCCATGCAGGCCAAGGCGGAGCGCGGTGCCGGTATCGGCCACTGGACGCCGTTGATCGTCGTGGTCGCTGTGGTGATCGCCACGGCCGTGATCTGGTCGATGCTCGGCCCGATGGTGCAGTCCACCATCCTGTGGATCGGCTGGCCGATCGTGGGTGTCGTGACAGTGCTGCAGACGCTGTCCATGTTCTTCAAGCTCATCCGTCGACAGCACGGATACAAGGTCTGACCCGTACCCGAAACGGGTCGGAACTGGGGAAAGGCGCCGTGGGTCTGGGGACCTCGGCGTCGGGGGAGGAAAGCGGGGGTGACCGTCTGGGGAGGCGGCCACCCCCGGGGCCGCCGGTGAGGCGTCCGCTCGTGTGGGGCGGGCGGGCGCCTCTCGGCGCGGTGGCCCGTCAGGCCGATTCGGCCGTGAGGCGGTATCCGACGCCGCGCACGGTCTCGATGTACCGCGGGTTCGCGGCGCTCTCGCCCAGCTTGCGGCGCAGATTCGTCATGTGCGCCTCGACGGCGCGCTTGTCGGCATCTCCGACGTAGTAGCTCGTGACGTACGACTCGCCGCGGAGGACCAGCGTGAGGTCGGCCTTGCTGCGCACCCGGCGCTTGGACTCGAGCAGGGTCGCGAGCAGATCGAACTCGGTGCGCGTCAGCTCGAGCTCGTCGTCGCCGATGAGGGCGACGCGGTTCTCCGGATGCAGCCGCAGATCCCTGTGGCCGAGCCATCCGCCGTCGGCGTCGCCGTCGAACGCCGCGATCTCCGAGCCGGTCTGGCCCTCGGGGGCGAGCGAGACGGCTGCACCCTCGACGACGGGCACGAGCGGGGCCGCGGCGGCGGCGCGTGCCGCAGGGAAGGAAGGTCCCACGTCGCCCTGCGACGCCTGGGGCGGGGCGGCCGTCGCCGGTACGCCGCGTGACCGCCGCAGCAGCGCCTCGACACGCGCCCGCAGTTCGCGCGGCCGGAACGGCTTGAGCAGATAGTCGTCGGCGCCGGCGCCGAGCCCCGCGATCACGTCGGCCTCGTCGCTCAGGCCGGTCAGCATGATGATGAACGTGTCGGACTGTGCGCGGATGCGCTTGGCCGCCTCGATGCCGTCGATTCCCGGCATCGTGACGTCGATCGTCGTGAGCAGCGGCTTGTACGTGAGGACGGCGCGCACGCCGTCGATGCCGTTGCCCACCGAAACGGTCGAGAAGCCTGAGGACTCGAGCACCTCGGCGAGGATGTGGCGGATCTCGGGATCGTCCTCGATGATGACCGCGGTCTTCAACTCGTCGGCAGGGGTGCTCATGCGTTCTCTTTCAGGCGAAGGCCACGGCTGCGCCGATTGCCGACCCCAGCCGCGGCCCCCGACGCATGCGCAAAGTACTCCCGATGCTACACACCGGTACGAAACGACCGGACGGAATCAGCCCCCGACGGCGTCTTTCGTGAGCTCGATCGCCGCTTCCGGCCACCACTGCCCGGCCGGGGGGCCGCCGTTGCACTCGCCGTCGCTCTCGCCCGGCGGCTTCACCCACAGGTTGGTGTCGACGACGTCATCGCCGAGCGTACCGCCGGGTTCGCCGACGCGGCGTCCGGGCGGATTGCACCACTCGCCGTTCGAGCCTGCCCCGTTGCGCGAGGTGTCGATGATCGCGTGCATGCCGTCCAGCTCGGCGGCGACGTCGTGGGCGTACGCGACCTCGTCGGCGGTCGCCATGAAGTTCGACACGTTCGTGACGAACCCGCGGATGCCGCGGCCTCCCTCTGCCCGTGACGCCTGGTCGACCTCACCGATCAGTGCCGCCATCCGGTCGGCGGGCAGCCAGTCCGAGTGCCCGCCGTCGACGTAGATCCAGGTCCTGTCCGATGCGATCGCCCCCACCGCGTCCGAGAGCTGAGCGATACGCTCCGACTCGTTGCCGCACTCGGGGGCGAGAGCCAGGCTGTCGGGCTCCAGCAGCACGATCGGCGACGTGTCGGCGGCATCCCGCAGCGCATCCCCGATCGCCCGCGTCCAGTCGGAGTACCCGTCCGGGTCGAGACCGCCCGCCGAATGTCCCCCGCAGTCGCGGCCCGGCAGACCGTAGACGACCACCGCGACGCGTGCGGACTGCGCTCTCGCCTCAGCCGCGAGCCCTGCGATGCGGTCGCCGACCGCGTCGACCGGGTCGGCCTCGGGTGTCAGCCACACGGCGGTCGGCTGCGCACCGAGGTACCGGGCCGCCTCGAGCTCGGCGCTCCCGGCCGGGGCATCGGCGGCGGCGGCGCGCGCCTTCGAGCTCTCGGAAGCCACGACCTTGGTGCCGCGGGCAGGGGGATGCGGCCCCTGCGTGGCGCCCACGAGGATGACGGTCACCACGACGATCACGACGGCGAACCCGGCCACGGCCAGGAGCGTCAGGGTTCGGCGTGAGAGGGCCATGCAGCCGACTCTACGAGAGCGGCTCCGCCTCAGGCCGTGCGCGGCCGCGTGGCGCCCAGACGAGCCGGCGCCGTGCGGCGCGCCGGGCGCCCGCGTCCGCCGGTGCGCGCCGTCTGCGAGCCGATCAGCTCCAGCAGCGCGGCGGCCAGCGGGCTCGCGGACGAGGCCTCGGTCTCGAACGCGTCGGCGACGACCGTGGCGGCCCGCTCGAACTCATGCGCCGTGTCGAGGGCGGCCTGCCGGTCAGCGACCGCACGCGCCGCGGCGGCGTACTCGCCGCGCAGACGAGCGCGCTCGGCCTCGTCGACGCCGGCGCGGCGCGCGGTGCGCTCCAGCGCATCGGCGGCGCGCGACCGAACGGCGACGGCCAGGCGCAGCGCGCGCTCAGCCTCTTCGCGGGACGTCCGGCTCGCGCCGACCGCCTCGGCGAGGTCGGTGCGCACGTCGCTCACGGACGGCGGAGTGGATGCTGCCGACATGGGATCCTCCAGGTTCGATGTGACGAACACCTAGAGACGCGGCATCCACTTTTCGTACATGGAATCCACACCCCACGGAAAGGCGTTCGGCATAGGCTGGCAGCGACATGAAGGTCATCTCGTACAACCTGCGCAAGCATCGCGCGGCGGGGGAGCTCGTCCACCTCGTCGAGCGCTACGGAGCGGACGCCCTGTGCCTGCAAGAAGCCGACACCAGTGACATCCCCGACGAGATCGCAGGGCTGCGGCTCGCCGATTCCACGCAGCGCAACCGCCTCGGTCTCGCCGTGTACTACCGCGAGAACACCTATCGGGCGGTCGACGTCAGGGCCCTGGCGCTGAAGAAGTCGCTCCACGACCGCGTGCTGAAACCCGCCGAGGAACGCCTGCTCGGAGTGCGGCTGCACGACATCGACGAGAACCACGACGTGATCATCGCGTCGTTCCACGCCGCCCCGCTCACCGCCCTCAACTCGCTGCGGCGGCACCAGATCCGCACTGCGCTCGCCGAGCTGCAGCAGCTGGGCGACGGCGTGCCCGCCATCATGGTCGGCGACTACAACTACCCGGTCTTCAAAGAGCGGCTGGGCCAGCACGTCCGCGATCAGGGATACGAGCTGAACCTTAGCGACTCCCGCACCTACACGCGCTACCGCTTCTTCCGCGGGCACTACGACTTCGCCACCTCGGTGGGCTTCGAGATCGACCGCGTCCGCACCCTGCCGCAGGGACTCAGCGACCACCTTCCGATCCTCGTGACCGCGCGCCCGGCCCCGGGCGTCCAGCGGACCGTGGAGATCGCCGAGGCCGAGACGGGTGCCGCATAGGCGCCGGCGTGGTGGTGGTCCGGTTCAGCCCGCGATGATCGAGGGGTCGGGGTCCGACCACTTCTCGACGCCCTGCACGACCCAGAACGCGAAGAACAGGGCGAGCGCCGCGGTCTCGACGATGAGGACGACCGGGATGCCGGAGGCATCCGTCTGCGGCAGCAGCACCGCGTACGCCACGAGCAGCACGATGAGTCCCGCCGCGATCACGCCGTAGAGAACCCGGAACACCGGCGACGGCGCCGGTCCCCGCCGCGGGAACGCATTGCGCACCGCGGCCGCCGCGAACAGCCCGAAGAAGGCTGTGGTCGCCACGACGTGCGCGTGCTGCAGGAACGCATCGCGCGCGAGGGCCCAGGTCAGCGTGACCGCGGCGAGCACGACCACCGCGATCAGGAGCGACGGCCACACCCGGGCGAGCGACACCTGCCTCAGCGCCGCCAGCACGAGGGCGACGAGCACGACCAGCCCGCCGAGCGCGAGGTAGACGAACACTCCGTTCGCGGCATCCGCCTCGAACTGCGGCGGAAAGCAGCGAGCCGTCCCGGAGCACTCGACCGCGATGCCCGGCACGGATCCCGGCGCGATCGTCGTCGGCACGAACGCGATCAGCGGCGCGAAGAGGGCCGCTGCGTCGAACAGCGCGCGCTCGACACCGCGCCCCGACAGGGCGAAGAGAGCCAGGGATGCCGCAACCAGCGCACCCACGAACACGTTCCGTGCGGGGGTGTAGAAGTAGTCGCTGATCGAGGTGAGCCAGCCGTACGCGGTCGCCGCCTGGGCGACCGCGAGCAGGATCGCCACGACCGTGCCGGCGACGCCGATGCGCAGGTACCGGTAAGTGCGTTCCAGGGAGGTGGTGCGGCTCGGTGCAGTCACGCCCGTCACGATATCCGGCGTAGACTCACGGGTGCATTGCGCGGCACCGGCGCGGCGCCCCACTGAGGGAAAGGCCGTCATATGTCCGCTTCTCGGAGGCTGGTGACGACCATCCCGCTGCTTGCGGTCTATGGGGTCGTGCTCGCACTCATCGCCTTCTGGCCGGTCCCGGTCGACCGAGGGGCGACGGGCATGCTGCGTGGCCTCGCGAGGTTCGTGCCGGTGCTCACGTACGACCGCGTCGAGTTCGGTGCCAACGTGTTGCTCTTCGTGCCGCTCGGTGTCCTGCTCGCGGTGGCGATGCCCCGGCGGAGGGTGTTCCTCGTGCCGTTCGCCCTCTTGTTGAGCGGAGCGATCGAAGCCGGGCAGGCGATCTTCCTGGACGAGCGCACGGCGACGTTCCGAGACATCGTCGCGAACACCATCGGGGCCACCATCGGACTCGTGATCGTCCTGGTCGCCGAGCGGGTCTCGTCAGGCGCCGTAGTAGTAGCGGACCGAACTCCGCGAGCCGATGACGGCGAGGGCGTAGAAGGCGAGAGGTAGGCAGACGGCCACAACCAGGGTGGCGAGGGCGATGGTCATACAGGCACGCAGCAAGGGGATCACGTTCGGGGAGGTGACGCGGGGCCCCTCAAGCCTAAGAGCCGGGCACCTCCGGTTCCACGGCATCTTGTCCCCTCTTCGGGGGACAAAGCGCCGTGCTCGGGTGGGGCGGCCCCGCAGAGAAGTCGCGGTGATCTCTCAAGAACCGCCCGCTAGCATGGCACCGTGCAACCCGAAGATGCGCCGGCAGGCCGCGAGAACTCGCCGCGTCGTCGTGCCCGTGAGGCCACGGCTCAGGCGGAGGGCCCGCTGGTGGCATCCGACCGGCCGCGAGACCCGGGAGAACCGGCGCCCGCCCCGGGCCCGCCGCGACGCCGGAAGCGCCGCGTGTGGCCGTGGGTCGTGCTCGGCATCATCGTGCTGCTGCTGATCGTGGGTGCGATCGCCGGCGTGCTGGCGATGCAGTTCTTCGCCGAGGCGAAGGTCGCACGGTCGGCGCTGGAGAAGGCGAAGACCGGGATCTCGTCTCTGAACGCGCAGTTGGGGTCGGACGATCCGGCCAAGCTGCAGGCGACCGCTGACGACATCACCGCCAACGTCAAGCTCGCCGCCGACACGGTCGACGGTCCGCTCTGGGACTTCGCTGCCCGCGTCCCCTTCGTCGGTCAGAACGTCGACGCCGTGCAGCGGGTGACGCGGGCGGTCGACGTGCTCGTCGTGCGGGCGCTCCCGCCCGGGATGCAGTTCATGTCGACGGTCGACCTCGACAAGCTCACCGTCGAGGGCGGGGGCATTAACCTCGAGCCCTTCCGTCAGGTGCAGGGTTCGATCCCCGAGATCGCGGGGGCCTTCGCCGACGCCGAGGCTCTCGTTGCGCCGATCGACCGCACGTCGCTGCTGCCCGAGGTGGCCGAGCCCATCGCCGACATCCTCGACGTCATCGACGATGCCGCACCGGCGCTCGCCGTCGCGGACAAGTACCTGCCGACCCTGCTCGACATCGCGGGGTCCGGCGGGACCAAGACGTACCTCCTGGTGTTCCAGAACAACGCCGAGATACGGGCCACCGGCGGCAACCCCGCCTCGACGATGATCGTCACCATGACGGACGGGAAGCTCGGCTATGCGGACCAGGCGACGTCCGCGACGTTCTACGAGGCGGGCACGCAGGGCAACGAGTACATCTCGCTGCCGCCCGAGACCACCGGGCTCTACCTGCCGACACTGACGCGGCACAACCAGGACTACAACTTCACGCCCGACTTCCCGACGACGGCACAGCTCTTCCAGGCGATCTTCGCCGACACCACGGGGGCCCACTTCGACGGCGTGATCTCGATCGACCCCGTTGTGCTCGCCAACATGCTGGCGGTGGCGGGTCCCCTGACGCTCAACACAGGGCAGCAGCTGACCGCTGAGAACGCCGTGAAGGTGCTGCTGAGCGACTCGTACGAGATCTACCCCAACGGTGCGGAATCGGATGCCTTCTTCACCGACACCGCCAAGCGGGTCTTCGACCACCTCACGACGTCGTCGTGGGACCCGCTCAAGATGCTCGACGCACTGAAGCTGTCGGCGCAGGAGCAGCGGGTCTATCTCTCGTTCACTGACCCCGCAGCGCAGGCACTCGCGACCGAATTCGGCGTCGACGGAGCGCTCCAGGCCGACAACAGCGCTCGGACGCAGATCGGCATGTACCTCAACGACTCGTCGGTCGGCAAGCTCGAATACCACCTCACGTCGGCCGTCTCGGCGACGTGTGATGCCGGCGCGCGCACGGTCACCACGACGATGACGCTCCACAACGGCATCACCGACGACATCAAGAGTGAATACACGCTGGGCTTGCGCAACGGCAGCTACGGCATTCCGAACACGACGATGATGCTCGACGTGCTGTATTTCGCCCCTCCCGGTGCGCAGATCACTTCGACCACCCCGTCGCGCGGCGAGGTGAGGAACTGGGAGCGCACCGGCACCGAGAAGAACAACACCGCGGTGAGTCACACCGTGTTCGTGCCGAAGGACAAGACCGTCACCGTCTCGTACACCGTCGCGCTGCCCCAGGGTGATCTCGGTCCACTCGATCTGCGGTTCACGCCGACGGCGAATGCCACGCCGGTCACCATCGATTCGAGCTGCGACGCGCTGTTCCCCCCGACCGCTGATGGTCAGGCGGCCTCCGCGGCTTCACACGGCTGAGGCGCCCTCCGCGCGACGCTACAGTGAGTGCGTGCCTCGCAACCTGACGGTAGCCGCACTGGGGGACGTCGTGCGGATCGATCTCTCACGACTCACGGAGGACGACGCTCGCGCGGTGGAGGAGGCCTGGCGCGATGCGCTCGCTCCTGACGTCGACGCGGCGGGATCCGACCGCCCTTCCGTGACGGCGCTCACAGATGTCTCCCGCGAGGTGATGCTCTCGGATCTGTCGCAACGGGTGACGCTCGCTGCCATCGAGAATGCCCGCGGACGGCTGTGGATGCTCCACGCCGCCGGTGTGGCCCTCGATGACGGGCGCGTCGTCGTGCTCGTAGGCCCCTCGGGCCGTGGCAAGACGACGGCGTCGCGCGTGCTGGGCCGTCACTACGGGTACGTCTCGGACGAGACCATCGCGATCGGGCCTGGTGGCAGCATCCGTCCCTATCGCAAGCCTCTCTCGGTGATCGAACGGCAGGACGCCCCCAAGACGCAGCTCGCGCCGAGCGGGTTGTCGCTCAGGTCGCTCCCCGACGTCCCGCTGCGGCTTGCCGCGATCGTCCTGCTCGACCGCCGACCGGATGCCGTCGACGATGCGATCGTCGAGCCGGTCGACCTCGGCGACGGGCTCAGCGAGATCGTCGCCCAGACGAGCTATCTTCCTGCGCTGCCCGAGCCACTGCGCACCATTGCTGCACACATCGCCGCGGTGGGCGGCATCCGACGCGTGATCTATCGAGAAGCAGACTCGCTGGTGCCGCTGATCCCCGCCATCGCCGACGCGGCCGCACCCGAGCCGGCACCTCGCGAGGCCGCGACCGCGGATCGGCGGTCGACGAGCCTTCGCGGCGGGGTGTACACGCGTACAGCGAGCGACGACGCGATCGACCTCGAGGATCCCGAGCGCATAGCGCTGCTCCACGTCGACGCCGAAGGGCAGGGTACGGTCCGGGTCATCGCCGGCATCGCGCCGGCGCTCTGGCGTGCCGCCGGCGCGTCCACGATCGAACAGTTGACGGATGCCGCGGTGCAGGCATACGGGGCACCCGAGTCCGGCGACGCCGCCGCCGCCGTCGCCGCCGCGGCCGGCGACCTGGTCGTCGAGGGGGTGCTGTCATTCGCCGAAGATCCTCGATGGGGGATCTCGGATGCCGTCGCCTGGGTCGACAGCGGTGACCGCGCCATGGTGCTCGATCTGAAGGATGCGAGGGGAGTCCCTGAGGCGCTGGAAGGGTCGGCGGCGCTCATCTGGTTTGCCGTGGCCGAAGGCGGCGCTGATGGAACCGGCCTGACCGCGGGTGGGATCGTGGCGCAGGTCGCGGCCGAGGCCGGGGTCGACGCCGGGACGGTCGAGCCCGACGTGCTCGCGTTCCTCGGCGAGCTGCTCGACCGCGGCTGGGTGGCCCCGCGGGTCCTCGGCAGCTGAGCTCGTCGACGTGCTTCGGGCGCACCTGCGCGGGCCCGTGCCTCAGAGGCCTGTCCAGCGGTTCACGGGCCAGAGGATGACAGCCGCTTTGCCGATGATCCCGGCGTCGGTGGCCCAGCGCCAGCAATCTTCGGCCGCAGTCGCGCTGCGGCACCGAGCGGCGGAGTCCGACGACTCGGTGCGGTTGTCGCCGAGCACCAGGTAGGACCCTTCAGGCACGGTGACCTCGTCGAAGCACCTCGGCGACCGCGCCGGCGTGGTGCAGTCCATCACCCCGGGCTGGAAGGGGAAGTCGTTGGACACGTAGGGCTCATCGAGGGGTTCGCCGTCGACGAGGACGGCACCGTCATCGGAGCAGCACTTCACCGTCTGGCCGGGCGCGCCGATGACGCGCTTGACCAGTGTGTGAGGGCCGGACGGGCCGAACCCGCTGACCTCCCCCAGCCACCGCAGGGCCGCTTTCAGAGGATTCTCCGCCGCGACGGTCTCTTGGTCCCACGCTGCGTCGGCGTCGAAGACCACGACGTCGCCGGTGGCTGGTTCGGAGCCGACGTACGCGAGCCGGTTGACGAGAATGCGGTCGCCGGGCTGGAGGGTGTTCTCCATGGAGCCGGACGGCACCCAGTACGGTTTCGCGACGAAGGTCAGCAGCATGCCGAAGACCACGAATGCCGCGATGAGGTGGAACCATGTGCTGCCGGTGATCCGTCTCCACCACGCGCGTGAGGGCGGGGTGGCAGACGGAGCAGGTGGCGTCACAGGAACACCCTATGCGTGGGAGACGATCCTTTGTTCCGAGGTCGCGGTGTACTCGCCGGTGTACTGGTAGCCGTAATAGCCGGCCTGGCCACCCGTGCGCGGGACCTTGTTGAGAACCACGCCGAGAGGTCGTGCGCGCGCCCTGCCGAGATTCTCGAGCGATCTGCTCATCATGTCGAAGGTCGTCTTGCCCGCGGAGACGACGAGCACGGCTCCGTCGGCGTTGTTGGCGAGCACCGCCGCGTCGGTCACAGGCAGCACCGGCGGCGAGTCGATGATGACGAACGCCTGCTTCGACAACTGCTCGATGAGCTCGCGCATCTTGCGGGAGCCCAGCACCTCGCTCGGATTCGGAGGCGTGCGGCCTGCGGCGAGGACGACGAGGTTTCGCGTGGCATCCGCGATCTGCGCCACGTCCGCGACAGTCGCCCTGCCCGTCAGCACGTCCGTCAGTCCAGCGCCCTCGGGGAGGTTGAACAGCGATGCCACCATCGGTCGACGCAGGTCGGCGTCGATGAGCACCACCTGCTCGCCCGACGCGGCGATGCTGAGAGCGAGGTTGGCGGCGATCGTGGACTTGCCGTCACCGGGGATCGGGCTGGTCACCACGATCGCGCGAGGCGGGTCGTCGATGTCGATGAAGCGCAGGTTCGTCCGGAGCTCCCGCGTCGCCTCGGCGAGCGGGCTCGACGCCTCGGCCCGGCCGCTGAACGTGAGCACCTTGCGGTGACCCGAGAGCTCTCTGACGGCCGGAAGCGTGCCGATCACCGACACCCCCGACGCCCGTTCGATGTCGCGCGGATGCCGGACACGCAGGTCGAGGACGTGCCGCAGCACCGCATAGCCGATGCCGAGCGCGAAGCCGACGAGAGCGCCGACCGCCAGGGCGAGCTTGGTGTTCGGCGACGACGGCGCCGTCGGAAGGCGTGCCGAGTCCCCGGGCACGACGGTGACTGCGGCCTGACCCTCGCTCGTCTCGAGCTGCCGGATCTCAGAGATCATGCCTCGCAGCCACGACTCGGCGAGGTCGCGCGCTTCGGGTGGGGATGCCGCGTCCGCCGCGACCTTGATCACGACCGTGTCGGCGGGATTGGTGACATCCACCCTGCCGACCAATGACTCTGGAGCCGTCGCGAGACCGAGGTCGTCGATGGCGTACTCCGCGACGGACCGCCAGGCGCCGATCTCGAGATACGACTTCACGACGCTCTGCGCCAGCTGGTCGCCGATCAGCCGTTCACCCGCGTCGCTCGCGCCGTTGGCGGCGTTGACGATCCCGGTGGTCGTCGCCGTGTAGACGCGCGGCTGAGTGAGGATCCATCCCCACGCGGCCACGACGCCGATGAGCGTGAGCATCAGGATGCCCAGCCAGTGCACCCGGACGATCCGAAGGTAATCCCGTAGTTCCATGAAAGCGGGTCTCTCGAGAACGCTGCGCCGTGGCTCAGATCGAGATGGCGGCGCCGTTGAGGAACGTGCCGCTTCGCTCGCCGACCGTGAACCCGGACGCCGAGCCGCCGGCCGTCAGGTGATACGTGTTCTTCCCCTGATTGCCGACCGTCACCGTGAAGACGAAGAAGCCGGTCGCGCCGGGGTCGATGGTCTGTGCGGCCGGCGAGGCCGATACGACGACAGCCGGGGAGTCGGTGGTCGACAGCGATGCGGTGAAGCTCCCGGCAACAGTCCCCGTATTCGTGATCGCGACGGTGACCGAATAGGCGTTGTGGCTGCTGCCCCTGGGTTTGGTCGGGGTATCGGCCGTGATCGATGCCACGACGGCCGTCTTCGTCGTCGGCGTCGGCACCGACGCCGACGCGGCAGGCACGGCGGCGGTCAGAGCGATCGCGGGCGCGGCCCACGCACCGGCTTTCACGAGCTGCCGCCGGCTCAAGCCTCCCGCAGCAACAGCGTTGCCGGCGTGCGCGCGCACAGAATCATCCGTCATCGGAGCCCCCAGGTCTCGTCGATGTGTCCCGGTCCCCACCGGGTTGACGGCACCCACCGCCGTCAGGTGATCGCGATATCCCCAAAGCGACCGAGCTCGACGCTAACAGCGCGGGTCGAGTCGAAATCTTCAAACCGACGGATCTGCCGGTCAGACGTCATGACACGTCGCGAATTGGAGTGGCCACGACGTATTTTGACTTTGCGCAGAGGAATTCATATTGCCTGGCGGTTTCGCACACATTGCGAGTTACGATGGGCTGAGATCGATGGCCTCACCCGACGGCCGCGGCATGTGGGATGCCTGAGGTCGGAGGCCCGAATGATGCTTCGGCATCGCTGGGAAGAAAGTGTCTGAAGAACTTTCGCGTCCGTGGGAGACGCAAACGATTGACGCCCGATTCGCAGGGTCCGAGCGGATCGGCGCACCCGTGATGGAACCGGTCGCCGCGGGTCATGTCGTCATCGACGCCAACTCCGCCGGCTTCACCGTCACCAATGAGTCGCCGACAGACCACTCCGTGCTCATCACTTTGATGGCCCGAGCGCGGGCCACGGATGCTGAGAACGCCCGCATCCGGCTCTTCACCCTGACGTCGCCGGCGTCGCACGCAGGCGTTCTGCGCGTCGCCGATGTCATGGACGATTCGGCCTATGCGCGGCTCTGGCTCGACGACGTCGAGGCGCACGAGCACCCGCGAGGGGGCACGACCGCCACACGCTCCGGCGCGGTCGTCGTGCCGATGCCCTCCGGTGCGTCGTTCCAGCTGACGCACGACCCCGCCGCGCTGCGCGAGGGCGTCGTGGTCGCGGCTGTGGCCGCCATAGGTGACGGGCTCGACGGCACGCTGTTGCCGGTCGATCGCGGGGCGGCGGCATCCATCGGCGAACGGCCCGACCCGCCCGCGTGAGATCACCGGTAGCGCGTGATCGCGCGCACGGCCTGTGGTACGGAACGGATGCCGCGTCCCCACCGTGCCAGCCGGCCGCGGAGGCGCCCGGGCACGGTGTCGGTGGTCTCGGGTCGTGACAGCAGCAGGTGCTCGCGGGTCGGCCAGACGGCTCGCCGCACGACGGCGACGCGCTCGCGTCCGTCGCCGCGACGGAAGGCATCGATCCAGAAGTATGCCCCGTGAGAGCCCGACGCCACGCGCCGGCGCCAACGGACGACTTCTTCGGCCGACCGCTCTGCATCGCTGACCGCGACTTGGACGCCGAGACGCGTGAGGACGTCCTCGAGAGTCGCGGCGCACCCCGTACGCTTCGCGAGCTCAGCCAGTCGCGCACGCTCGGGGCCGTCCAGCTCGATCTGCAGCAGCTCGTCGAGCTCGCGCCTGTGGCGTGGCTCGAGTGCTTTGCCTCGCAGCGAGTGGAGGGCGAGGATGAGCGCCGATCCCAGCCGGTCGGGAACATCGCACAGCCGATGGGCGAACGGCATCTGCACGCGATCGGCCCACAGCGCCTCGAAGACCTCCGCCGGGGGAGCGAGGAAGCCGGGATAGAAGGAATGCACGTCGAGGTCGCACGGCCATCCGTCCCGGATGAAGGTGCGCGAGTGCACGCTCGTGCGCGACGTGATGAAGTCCACCGGACGCTCGTGCCAGCCGGCGGCGACCAACGCGGCGCACAGCGTCGAGAAGCCCGGCGGGTCGACAAGCACATCCACATCCGAGGACGTCCGCTGTGAGCGCAGACCCTGTCGATGGAGTGCCGGCCCTTTCAAGAACAGGATCCTGACGGCGCTATCGCCGGCGAGCCGCTGTACGAAGGCGTGGCCCAATTCGACCGCTTCC
Organism: Microbacterium sp.; assembly: GCF_051953575.1. Classification (GTDB taxonomy): domain Bacteria; phylum Actinomycetota; class Actinomycetes; order Actinomycetales; family Microbacteriaceae; genus Microbacterium. The sequence goes on along the minus strand of NZ_JBQCIP010000037.1, from coordinate 28,605 downwards.
CCCAGGCGAAGATCGACGGGCGGGATCACGGGTCCACCATAGTGCACCCCCTCGCAACCGCTGGGGACGGTCGCGAGGGGGCTCTGCTCCCCCCGATCCCGCGGAGATGCTGGGGACATCTCGTGCGGGAAGCCCGCTGCACCTCACGCGGCCGGAGGGCATGCCGCATCGGTGGATCGATCAGAGGATGCCGGCGCCTACCGGAACGGAGATCGTCGACGTCGCGACATAGCTCGTCCCGCCGATGACGAAGGTCGCCGTGACAGGGAAGGTGGCGAGCGCACTGATCGCGACACCCGTGCTGTTGCCGGCGAGGCCGAAGACGATCGGGATGTTCAGTGTGCCGTCGGAGGCGATGGTGAGCGTGATGGTGCGGCTGAACGTCGTCGCCGGGAAGCCGAACTGTCCAACGACGGGGGCGCTCTGGTACGTCGTGGTGCGCTCTCCGGACGTGCTGAGCACGCCATCGAACGAGTACACGCCGAAGCCGCGCGCACGCCCGACCGGGATGTTGATGCCGGCGGGACGACCGACCGCCACGGTCACGACCGTGGTGACGGCGGACAGAGCTCCAGGACCGTTGTCCACCGTCAGTTGTGTGGGGACGGTGACGAGCGCCGTCGCGGTGAGCGTGCCGCCACCGTCGAGAAGGTTGAGCGTGAGCAGCGCCGTCTGCGAGGCCGTGAACGCCAATGCGGCGTTGTTGACCGAGGCCGCTGCGTGCGGCAGGGCAGCGGTGGCTGCGATGACCGGGACCGACCAGGCGGCGGTCTTGATCACGGTGCGGCGGCTGACAGGCTTGGGCGACAAGCCGTCTGTACGAAGGTCGAGGTCGGTCATCGCGTCTCCTTGGCGAGGTCGGCCGAAAGGTGGTTTTGCCATGACTCTGGCGAACCATCGTGCGGCGTGACGCACTGGTGGCGCGAAACGAAAAAGAGCCGTCGCGATGTGATTTCGCGTGTCGCGATTCGCTCGGGGTGCGACGTCAGAGAGAGCGTGCGGCGTGCGGTGTCGGCGCACCGATGGCGTGGAGGCCCCGACGCATGGCCGCTGCGTTCGTGAACCCGGCGTGCGTCGCGATCTGCGACGTGGTCAGGGCGTCGTACTGAGGATCGCGCAGGAGCGAGAGGGCCAGTTCGGCGCGCAGGTTGCGCAGCTCCGCCGCGGGTGAGGTGCCCTCTTTCGCGAAGAGCCGCTGCAGGTGGCGGGTCGACACGTGCAGGTCGCGTGCGAGCTCCTGGAGCCCGTAGTCGGGATCCGCACGGTTCAGCAGCATGAGCATGCGGGCGCGGTGCATCGGGCGCACCGCATGAGATCCCGCGGCGTCCGTCTCTCGATGCTCAAGGAGCACGCCGTAAGCCATCTCGACGAGCAGCCTCTCGACGACGTAATCCGACACGCGGGTCTGGACCTCGGGGCGATGCACCAGAGATTCCGCGAACCCGTGAAGGCCCGCGGCGAGTGCAGTCCGCGGCAGCGCGACCGGATGCTGGGCCGGGGGCACACTCGTGTCGATGACGGAGTCGGTGTCGAGCCAGACCACGGTTGCGAGCGCGTCCGGCGTCCACCGGAGGAGCGCGTTGTGGTTGTTGTGCAGCAGCACGCCGGTCCGCCGTGCGGGCTGGGTCTCACCCAGCGCGAGCCCGCCTTCTGAGGCGAACATGACCGCGGTCAGTGGGCGGTCAGCACGCTGCGCGGTCCATCGCCACGCGGGGGTGCGCACGCGGTGAGCGCTGACAACAGCGGTCCGATACTCCTGCATGCTGACCAGCCCGTGGCCAGTGGCGTCGGGGCCAAGATGCGCAACCAGTGCGCCTCGCAATGCTCCGTTAGGCATATTGTCCGATCACGTCAGATGATGTGGTCGGCCGCAGCTTCATCGCGAGCAGCCTCATGGAATTCTAATGTACGCCGGTCACACCGTCCATCATGTGACGCATTGTCCCGTAAATGCAGGAAATGCGCCGTGGTGCGACGACGTCGCGACAGGTTCTGCCATGACCACCGGTCTCACACTTTGCGGAAACACAAGACACCTAATTTATGTGCACTGCGGGTTTCCAGATCGGAGGGGGTGCCCGATGGGCCGACGAACACGCGCGCGCCATCGTCGCTACGAGGACGCAAAGGAGCCGTTCCTGTTGCGCGAGTTCGGAGGAGCGCCGGTGTGGATGCTCATCGGCGCGATCGTGCTGATCGCCGGTGTGGGAATCTTCGCCCTCTACCACATGATGTGAGCGGGCACCGGGGCGTGGGTTCCGGCGCCGCGCGCCGGGACCCCACACCCCGGATCGTCAGGGGCGGCCCATGCCGTAATAGGACCAGCCCGCGGCTCGCCAGGCGCTGGCGTCGAGGCAGTTGCGGCCGTCGATCACGATGCGTCCTTCGGTGAGGTCGGATGCGTGCTCCGGCGACAGCTCACGGCGGTACTCGTCCCACTCGGTCACCACGATGACGGCATCCGCCCCGCGCAGAGCCTCGTCACGGTCCTCGACATAGTTCAGCTGAGGATGAATCCGTCGAGCGTTCTCGATCGCCGCCGGATCGGTGATCGTGACCCACGCACCGAGACCGTGCAGACGCACGGCGACATCGAGGGCGGGGGAGTCGCGGATGTCGTCACTGTGAGGCTTGAATGCGGCGCCGAGAACGGTGACGTTCCTCTTGAAGACGGAGCCGCCGAGGGCCTCTACCACGAGTTCGACTGCGCGGTCACGCCGACGAAGATTGATGGCGTCGACCTCTCGCAGGAATGCGACGGACTCGCCCCTGCCGAGCTCTTCGGCTCTGGCGGAGAATGCGCGGATGTCCTTGGGCAGACAACCGCCACCGAAGCCGATTCCCGCCCCGAGGAAGCGACGGCCGATGCGCGCGTCGTGGCCGATCGCGTCGGCGAGCTGCGTGACGTCTGCGCCGGTCACCTCGGCGATCTCGGCCATCGCATTGATGAAGGAGATCTTGGTCGCGAGGAACGCGTTCGCGGCAACCTTGACGAGCTCGGCGGTGGGACGGTCGGTGACGATGAAAGGAGTGTTCTTGGCGACCGACAAGTGGTACACCTCGCGCAGAATGTCCGCCGCGCGTTCGCCTTCGGGGCCCTCGGGCACGCCGGCGACGAGGCGGTCAGGGTCGATGGTGTCTTGAACGGCCCATCCCTCCCGCAGGAACTCGGGATTCCAGACGAGCGTGGCGCCGGTCTCTTCGATGCGAGGCGCCAGCCCGGCGCTGGTTCCGACGGGCACGGTCGACTTGCCGGCGACGATATCGCCCGCGGTCAGATACGGAAGAAGACCGTCGACTGCCGCATTCACGTACGTGAGGTCTGCGGCGTAGCCGCCCGCCTGCTGTGGCGTGCCGACGCCGATGAAGTGGACCTTCGCGCCTGCGGCGGCGGACATGTCGGTCGTGAACGTGAGCTTGCCCGACTCGATGCCTGCGGTGAGGATCTCCTGCAGCCCGGGTTCGAAGAAGGGTGCCTCGCCCTTCGAGAGAGAGTCGATCTTGCGGGAGTCGACATCGATGCCGACGACTTCGTGGCCGATCGACGCCATGGCCGCGGCATGCACCGCACCCAGGTAGCCGCAGCCGATCACAGACATGCGCATGGAAGCTCCTTGATTCGCGTCAGGACATCCCACGCCGACGGGCCCTTGGCGGCGAAGATCAATGCACCTTTCTTACCAGAGACGGCCCTAACGTTTTCGTGCCAATTTGGCGCCAAAACGCGACACTCTCGATCGTGTGATCGCGCGTGGTAGCGTGCGGGGCCTCGGGAGCGGGCAGCGGCACCCCAATGCGCGCGGTTACTGTCAGTTTGGGCAATCGACGAGCGGTACGTAGTGCGCCACCCTACGCCGGGCGAGGACCCACGACCCGCAATGCGAAACATGCTCGACTCACCGACCATCTAGGCTCTGCCGCGTGCGAGCACGTCAGGCTGTGAGTGTAGACCCCACGTCGCGATTTCGGACGGATATCCAGGGGCTCCGCGCGATCGCGGTCGGGGCTGTTGTGCTTTACCACGCCGGCGTACCTTTCTTGCCCGGCGGTTACGTCGGTGTTGACATCTTCTTCGTCATCTCTGGATTCTTGATCACAAGCCACCTACTGAGCGGGATCCAGCGGCAGGGAAGGATCCACTTCGCGAGCTTCTACGCCAAGCGCGCTCGACGCATCCTGCCCGCCTCATTCGTCGTCCTCGCACTGTCGGTGGTCGCGGCGCTGATCTGGTATCCGCCGCTCCTTATGAAGCAGGTCTGGATGGGCGCGATCGCGACAGCGCTATATGTCCCGAACTACCTCTTCGCCGCTGAGGGAACGAACTACCTGTCCGAATCGACCCCGTCACTGTTCCAGCATTACTGGTCGCTCGGAGTAGAGGAGCAGTTCTATCTACTGTGGCCCCTGCTCCTCGCGATCGGCTTCGTTCTTGTCAGACGACCTAAGGCGCTGTTCGGGCTCATCGTGTTGATCGTCGGCGCATCGTTTCTCGCTTGCGTAGTCCTCACGTTCCGAGCGCAACCGTGGGCCTTCTTCGCCCTTCCAACCCGTGCGTGGGAGCTCGGTGTCGGTGGCTTGGCGGCATTCCTGCTCACGTACCGACCGGAGTTCGTCGGTGGAGCCACCGCTGCGGTCATCGGGTGGCTCGGCCTCGCGGGGATCATCGGGTCAACGGTGGTGTTCTCGGGTACCACGCAGTTCCCGGGCTACTGGGCTGCTATTCCGGTGCTGTCGACCGCGGCGGTGATCATTGCGGGAGACAGCGCCTCAAAATACTCGCCACACGCGGCGCTGTCGGTACGTCCCATGTTGTGGGTGGGACTCATCTCGTATTCGTTGTACCTCGTCCATTGGCCGCTCCTCCAAGTGCCTCAAGCGGCGGTGGGTTTCGAGAACCCTCTCCCGTTGTGGGCCACGCTCGCCCTCGGAGCTGCGAGCGTGCCGGTCGCCTGGCTCATGTATCGCTTCATAGAGGAGCCAGGGCGCAAAGGAAGGTGGCTTGCCTCGGCTCGGCCCCGTCGTTCGTTGCTCGCGGCCGCCGGCGCCTCTCTCGCAGTGATCGTCATCGCTACGGGAAGCTACGCGTACTCGAACAGCCGACCGTTGAATTCCGGTGAGTCCGCACCCGAGACGTTGGTGGCCACCCCGCCGGAAGTTACGAACTATGTTCCGACGAACATGCATCCCACGCTGCGTGGTGTGGCGGGTGACCAACCCGTGATCTACGCGGACGGTTGCCACCTCGACTTCGCCGACACGAGGCTTGACGACTGCGTCTACGGAGATCCGAGCGCGCCACGAATCGTTCTGTTCGGCGACTCGCATGCGGCCCAATGGTTTCCTGCCCTGCGTGCGTACGCTGAGGCCAACGGTTACAGCCTTGAGAGTCGGACAAAGAGTTCGTGCCCGTCGGTTTCGGCCCCGATCCTTCGCAACCAGGTGCCGTACACGGAGTGCACGAGCTGGCGCGATGCCGTGATCGATCGCATCAACAGTGAGCGCCCCGTACTGGTCGTTCTCGCCAACTACGGGGTCGCCCCCTTGGCCGACCCCGGAGACGACTACGCCGCCGCATGGGGAGCAGCGCTGGGTGCCACGATCGATGCCATCCACACGAGGACGGTGGTTCTCGCGGACACGCCCGATCTGAGGAGCACCCCTTCCGTCTGTCTTTCCGCCAACCTGGACTATGCCGAGGAGTGCGGTCTCCCGCGCGACGAGGCGCTCGACAACCCGGCGCGCGCCGTCGAGAAAGCGACCGCGGCCGAGCACAAGACGCCGTACATCGACCTGACGGACTACATTTGCTCGCCCGACGCCTGCGATCCGATTCTCGGTAACACGCTGGTGTACCGAGACGCACATCACCTCACTGCGACCTACAGTGCGGAACTCTCGACGGAGTTGGGTTCCCGACTCGTTAGCTATCTCGGCGGCAGTTGATCGCCATTGAAGCCGGCGCGGGCCAACGCTGCATGGCTCACAATATGGGAAGCGAGAGGGGACCACCCTTGGATAGAAACGCGGGAATCGATCTTGTGCGCAGTGTCGGCGTGCTTGCGATAGTTGCCGGACATGTGTGGCTTGACGAACCCGCCCACAGCCTTCTCTTTGCGTGGCATGTCCCCGTATTCTTCTTTCTTTCAGGCTACTTGTGGAAGCGCCGGACCATACGAGCGGAGTTGGCGGCGCGATCGCGGACCCTCCTCAAGCCGTACGCGTTTTGGTTCGTGCTTCTCTTGGCCGTCTTCATTGCTGTTCGCGTCGCCCAAAGGCCTTTGACGCTCGGTGCGGTCGCCGGTCCCATTTATGGCGGCATTTACGCGACCCAGCCCTTCTCGACGTTTTGGTTCGTGTTCTCCCTTTTTGCGGCCGCCCTGTTGTGGCAGCTGCTCAACGGTTCGCCACGCTGGATTCGAGCTACCGTTCTCGTGCTCGCCGTGGCGTGTACGGTATTCGCCGGCCCGGAGTTGGCTCGCACCCCCTTGGCCATCGGGACCTCCCTACCTGCACTCGTGTTCGTCGCAGCCGGAACATGGGCGCGGGAGTTTGAAACCCGGCATCAAGTCAGACCCTGGCTTGCGGCCATCGCCCTGCTCGTCGCGGGTTCCTTGGTTGTCACACATGTATCCGCGCCGGTCGACATCAAGGCGGGGGTGTGGGGGACGCCCCTGCTGAGCGCAATCGTCGGAGTCACCATTTCTTGGAGCGCGGTCGTGCTCGCAATGGCGCTCTGCAGACGAGCGTCCCTGCCGGTCTCTGCGCTTATTACCGGATTCGCGTTGTGCGGGTTCACCATCATCCTCGCGCACCCTGCGGTGCTGTGGCTCTGCAAGGGGTCCGGAATTCCTCTGCCAGCGGTCTTTGGCTTGGCTGTCATAGTCCCAGCGGCGATCTCGCTTGCCGCGCAGCGCACGGCAGCCTCGCAATGGGTAACCGGAGTTCCTCGGAGACGAGCCTCGCCAGACATGCCAGTAACAGGGAGCCGCAGCGGGGCAGCGAGCTGACGAGAGTGGATCGCCATGGAGGGCCCTTCGACGATGTGGGGCCGAGCCGGCTGACGGGGGCCGGGGCAATTCCCGTTTGCGATTTTCGCCCACCCGCTGACATGCGGCGACAGAAGCACTCTGATCCTCGCGTGGGCGGGTACCGTGAGGACGCAACCTCGCTACTTGCAACTAGTCACACCGCGTTGCGCGGACCGCGAGGAAGGGCGAGAAAAATGCGTTCGGCGAAGTTCGGCGCCCTAGCGACACTGCTGGTCATGTCGCTGGCGACAGCAAGCATCGGGGCTGCAGACACGGCCATTGCATCCCCTACGGGCCCAACAGTCTCCGATGTAACCGCAACTCACCCCAGGATACTGGCGACGACCAGTAGATGGAGTGCTCTATCGAGTCAGGTCGAGTCTGATCCTGTTTCATCGTCGCTCAGCGCGTCTGCGATCGACGCGGCGGACGACGCACTTACGGCGCCGACTGTCACCTACGACAAGCCGGATGGGGTCAGACTGCTCGACGTAAGCCGGACGGTTCTGGATCGTACCTATTCTCTCGCATACGCGTGGCGCGCCACACAGGACACGAAGTACGCAGAGCGGCTGTGGGTGGACCTGGCGGCTGCGGCTGCCTTCCCAGACTGGAATCCCAGTCATTTTCTGGACACGGCCGAGATGACACATGCATTCGCGATCGCGTACGACTGGGGGTATTCCTACTGGAGTTCTTCCCGGCGCGCGGTGCTGCGAGATGCGATCGTCCGCCTCGGGCTAACGCCTGGCGCGGCAGCCTACGCCTCCGCGGGAGCAAGTTGGCCGACGGACGTCGACAACGTGAACCTCGTGAACAACTCAGGGATGTTGCTCGGTGCTTTGGCGATCGCCGGAGACTCGACATCGGCCCTCCCGGCCGCGGTGCTAGACGCCGCTTACGCAAGTCTCCAAAACGGTCTCGGGGCCTACCATCCAGACGGCGGGTTCCCGGAGGGGCCAACCTATTGGGAGTATGCCACGCGCTACCTTGTGACACTGGCCAGCGCTCTCTCTTCAAGTACCGGATCAACGTGGGGTCTGGCCGAGACGCCCGGAATCGCAGAGACCGCTAGGTTCATGCAGGCGCTCACAGGGCCGAGCGGCAGTACGTTCGGGTTCGCCGATAGTGCGCTGCGGCCACAGCCCGGCGCGGCATACGCTGGTCTTGGCCGCTTGCTCGGCGACGGATCACTCACGGCATTGGCCGCCGATTCTGGCTCGTCCGCTTGGCCTGTTCAGCAATTGATTTGGCGCGATGCGGCAGAGGCTTTAGCAGCCCCACCGGTTGCGCCGGTGGACGCACAGTTTGATGTCGGGATCACCACGATGCGTGGTAACCCGAGCGACTCGCAGTCGTCGTTCGCCGGCTTCCGAAGTGCCAGCGAACCAACAGGGCCGCACCAACACATCGATGGGGGCGACTTCAATTTTCAGGCACTTGGCCAGGAGTGGGCTGCGGATCTCGGTCTGGAGCCAGCTACCTATGACTTGCTAGACCCAGCACGCCCCGACAATCGATGGAAGTACTACCGAATGGCATCTGAGGGGCACAACACCCTCACCGCTTCACCATTCTCGGGTGACCACGCTCTTGCGGCTGGAACGTCGCTCATCCGGTCGGGTGCGGATCCCGAGTCGGCCTTCGCGGTTTCCAACTTGACGCCGATGTTCGCGTCCGTCACTGATTGGCGTCGTGGCGTGCAGCTTTTCGATAGTCGTACACAACTGCTTGTCCAGGATGAAATTGCGGTCCCATCTCCCACCGAGTTCATGTGGTCGATGCACACCTCTGCCGACGTATCGCTCTCGGCGGATCGGCGTTCAGCGACGCTCTACCTGAACGGGCAGCGGCTCCTTGCCCGAATCGTCTCAACCGACACGGCGGAGTTCACTCTGATGGCCGCGGAACCCTTACCGACTTCGCCGCACCTTGACGACGAACCAAATACCGGCGTGCGCAAGTTGGCCGCATTCTTTACCGTAAGCGGTGTGAGCACCTTCGCGGTGCAGCTTACGCCGCTCGCAGCTGGTGCGGCTCCTGCCGCGGTTTCCGCGCTGACGCCACTCTCTCAGTGGCGATCCGATTCGGCTCCCAGCGTGCTCGCGGGCGTCACACTCAACGGCGTCGCCCTGCCGAGCTTCGCGCCGGCGACGACGGACTATCGGATGCCAACGACAGCCTCCGCAATGCCGGTGGTGGCTGCCACGGCGACTGGCGGATCGGTAGTGGTGCAGCAGGCAACGAGTACGACTCGCGTTGCGAAAGTAACTGCGACACAGCCTGGGCGCGATGCAACGACGTACACCATATCGTTCCCGTTGTCGTCAGTTGGTACGTCAACCCTTGTCGCTTCGTCCGTCGCGTCCGGATGGGCTTCCGCAACAGTTGACGGGAAGAGCGGGACATATTGGGGGGCGACATCGGGATCCTACATTCGCTGGGAACTTGCAGAACCCACAGACCTGCGGTCTATCAGGCTCTCATGGCGCGCCCCTCTCCCGGCTGTCTCATTCCGGGTTGAGACCTCAGTCGACCGTCAGACGTGGACCAAAAGATTCGAGGGCAATTCGGGGAGTAAGGCGGTGCAGGTGCTCTCCCTCGGTAGCGTCGGCAACGTAAAGCATGTCCGATTGACGCTTCTAACGTCGGGCCAGTTGGCAGAGGCGGAGTTCTTCAACTACAACGTCGCCACCGAGACCTACACTCCGCCTCCCACGACCGCCCCGGCAAAGGCTACGATCGCGGCGCCCACGCGGCTCGACGTGGGAGAGGTGTCTCCCGCGGGACTCAAAGTGACCAGTGGAGCGGGGACGGTGGTCCAGCCCGATCTGGTGCGGTGGGTATCGAGCGATCCCGACCGGGCATCCGTTTCGACGGATGGTATGGTCACGGCGCAGGCCGGCGGGGAGGCTCGCATTGGCGCAATGGCCTGGACTAACGGGGTTGCCTTGACGGCATCTTCGGAACTGTCCGTCGTGGACTCGACGCGAGTCAGAATCTACGCAAGCGCGGATTCGTATGTGCAGAGTTCTACTCCGTCGACGAACTTCGGGACCCAATATGGGATGCTCGCCAAGCCGCCGTGGAACGGCACTCCTGATCGGGTTGCGTACGTGCGGTTCGATCTGTCGTCGCTCGCTGGTCAGACGGTCACCGCCGCAGTTCTCACTGCCCAAAGTTCGTTCAGCGAGGCAACACCTGATGTCGTGCGAATGGATGCGCACATCGCGACCGAGTCTTGGGCCGAATCCACGATTACATACTCGAACAGGCCGCTGCTGGGCAGAACTGTCGGCAGCTTTCTCGCGAACCGAACGAGCCAGTTCACTTCGGCAGATATAAGCCAGTACGTGGCCTCATTCGCGGAGGATGGAGCGGGCGAACTCACCCTTGGCCTCACTCAGGACGACGTGGGTGCGGCAGCCCGTTTGGTCACCATCGCCACGAAGGAATCCGGAAGCCCGGCATACATCGATGTAACACTGGCGCCGCAAGCCCTCGAGCTCGACCGGGCGGATGCGACTGCGGGCGCGGCGGCGGCCGCAATCGACGACGATGTGGCAACGTACTGGGATTCGAATGGGGGCACAGCGAACATTCGTCTTGTACAACGTTCGGCTTCCTACGTGGGTTCGCTTGTCATTGTTTGGCGGGGCACCGCGGATGGAGTTCCTTTCAGGGTCGAATCGTCTGAGGACGGGCTCAGTTGGGTGCCGCGATTCACGGGTGCCCGCTTGGGTACCGTGGCCGAGCAGCGCGTAGCACTAGGGGCGGCGCGCGCATCCAAGTACATACGCCTGACCTTCGATGCGCGCGCAGTTATCGCCGAGCTGGACCTGTTCGGCTACGACATCACCGCGCCGGCGGCGGTCCTGCCGCCGCGTTTGTTGAAGTCGGTGTCGGTGGCTGGGGTGCCGTCGCAACTCGAGCTGGGCGACACAGCGGACGCGGTGGTGTCGGCGCGGGACAGCTTGGGTGACGTTCTTGGTGGGGTGACGACGTCGTTCTCTTCGTCGAATCAAGCCGTCGCGACCGTGTCGTCGACCGGCCGGATCACAGCGAAGGCAGTGGGCGCTGCAACCATCAGCGTCACGACTTCGGCAAACGGGCTGACGGCGTCGACCTCTGTGCCGGTGACGGTGGTGGACTCGACGCGGGTTCGCATATATGCGACGGCGGATTCGTATGTGCAGAGTTCTACTCCGACGACGAACTTCGGGACACAGTACGGGATGCTTGTGAAACCGACCTGGAACGGGACCGCGGATCGGATCGCTTATCTCCGATTCGATCTGTCGTCACTTTCCGGAATGACCGTCACGTCAGCTGTGCTGAACGCTGAGAGCGTGTTCAGCGAGGGGACGACCCCGGACGTGGTGCGGGTGGATGCGCATGTCGCGACGGGGCCGTGGGCGGAGTCGACGCTCAACTATTCGAACAAGCCGGCGTTGGGTGCAACAGTGGCCAGCTTCCCGTCGACCCGCGTCAAGCAATACGGGGCCGCTGACATCACCAGCTATCTTGCCTCGTATGCTGCTGATGGTGCTGGGCAACTCACGTTGGGGTTGACGCAGGACGATGCCGGTGCCAACGCGCGGCTGGTGACGGTCTCAAGTCGTGAGTCCGGCCGGCCCGCATACATTGACATCACGATCGCACCCGCGCCGGCGGCAGGTCAATGAGCCGACGACGAGTCGGGAGTCGTGAGTCAAGACCGGCGCGCGATTCGGCCGACGAGCGAGGCGATAGCTGTGAGATCTGAGCGGCGGACGAGGTAGAAGTGGCGTGCCTTGATGCCGAATCGTTGACGAATTTGGAAGACGTTGAAGTTGCTCGAGATCAGGTTCCCGACGAGAGTTGCCAGAGCAGCTCCCAACGCACCCAATAGGGGGACGGCGACCAAGACCACGATGATGTTGATGGCGCACGCGATCACGAGTGAGTAACTGCGCAACTGAGGGTAGCCTCTGGCGCTTAGGCCCGACCCCGCAATGGATCCGGGCACCCCGACGACGACGGCGAACAACAGGACCAACATCGTGGGTATAGCGGCAGCGAAGTCATGGCCGAAGAGGATGGGCACCCAGAAAAAGGAACTAGCGCCCAGCCCGACGGCGATACCAAAGCAGACCAGAAACGACACCCGAGCCGCGCGAGTCAGCGCCTCGTCCGCCGTCGACCGTGCATCGGACGCGAACATCACTTCCCGGACAGCGGTGTTCACGACCAACGGGAGTTCGCTGATTGTTACCGCCACCACATAGAGTCCGAGTTCGTAAGTACTGCTCAGCGGAACCATCAGAACCTGATCCACTCGCATGAGTAGCACACCCGCGACGGAACCTATCCATACTCGCGCGCCGTAGCCGACAATCGCTCGATACTTTGTTGTGGCGTCCACCTGGCCGCGCTCGAGCTTCTTCCGAACCACGAAGTAGACCAGCCCGCCCACGACCGGCGCGAGCACGATACTCAGCGTCGCGGTCAGCACGTTCAGGTTGCCGGTGACGACCAGGGCCAAGATCGCGCCGAGACGAAGCAGCGGACCTAGAGCGCGCTCGAGTGCAATGGCAGTCCACATTCCCAGACCCGCAGCCACACCTCTCAAGAGTCCCACGAGGATGGTCGGGATAATTGCAAGTGCTGCAAGGCTGATAAGTGCCGATAGATCCGCTTGGGCACCAGCGAGGTACGGCGCGGCAACGAGGGCGATCAACGTTGCGATCGCGCCAGTCGCCAGCAGCAAGAGAAGTGCGCGACGGCGCACAGCCCTCATAGCGCGTTCGTCTCGGGCAATGAAGTAGGTCGCCGCCTCAGGAATACCTATTGTCGCGAGTGTCGAGACGAGCAGGAATGGCGCTGTAGCAGCGGCGACCTCGCCTCGTCCATCCACTCCGAGGGAATGCGCCAGGATAGGGGCGCTGGCTAAACCCGCCAGCGGGCCGACGACGTTTCCAAGTATGTTCTTGATGACGCCGCTTGAGAGCCCACTAGTAGTTGCCATCATTGCTCCTTGAGGAGAAGATCGGGCGTTCGCTTCCTCAGACGGGAATCCGCGGCGAGGCCCGCGACGGAGGAGACGCCGATGAAGAACCATGCCATCAGCCCGAACGCGCTCGTACTCAGAAAAGAGCTGTACGCGAAGCCCCAGACGATACCGATTGACCCCGGCAGAAGGTAGGTGACACCTGCCGAGCGGCCCAGCAGTACTGCCCAGACTTGCAGCGCAAGCAGAGTGACGACGAACACGGTTCCGTAATCGATCGCGGTTGCGAGATAAGCGTTCTCGAAACTCGACGAAAGATTCTCAAGGCTATAGCCGTAGGAGAAGCCGGGGCCGTTTCCCGTAAGCAAGTTGTCGGTGACGAGCTGAATTCCAACGCCGAAAGCGCCTTCCCTCGCATCGCTCGACGCCGTGCCGCGGTCGCCGAACCGATCCAGGAGCTCAGTGGCTAGCGTGCTCGTCATGAAGAGAATCGTCGTAGCACCAAGGACCGCGGCGATGAAAATACCCGTAACGGCGTTTCGGCTGTGCGTGATCAAAACCCACGCGAGAACTGCGACCGCGGCGACAATGCCTACCCGCGATCCGGACACAAAGACTCCGCCAGCAATAACGATAGAAACGATGACCGCTAGTGGTGTCCGCCGTACGGCCGCGACCAAGGGGAGTGCCATCGTCAAGAAGGCGGCAAGATCGAGTGGGCTGTCCAAGGTCCCGATAGAACGATTCAGAGCGGATGACCACCAGTAAAAGGTGGCGTAGTACTGCTCGAAGAGCAGCACCGATCCAGTCGCCTTCTGGAGCATGGCCAGGATTGCTTCGAATGTCGCCAGAAAGAGGACAAAGCTGGTCAGCTGTCGCCAAACGTGCTTGCCGACTCGAGAGACGGAGACCGTCACGGCAAAGAATGCCGCGATCGGTGCTGCATACTGCAGCAGGAACGATGACGGACTTCCCCAGACGAGCGTGATCAGAATCGTGGACACCACCACCCAGGTCACGAGTAGGACCGCGAAGGTGTGGCGACTGGTGCGACCGAGGGGTGGGGCCGTCGTTGAAAGCAAAGTCACCACAGTGCCTGCGAGGAACAACCACACTGATGGATGGAGGGTGGAGAATACGCCTGCCGAGGACAGCCATTCCCGCGTCGCGACCTTGGGAAGAATGACCATGGCTGCGGCCGCAACTGAAAGCCATACTGCCGGGCGGTGGCGGAAGACGATGGCAAGCAGGAGTGACGCGGCCACAATTGTCAGGAGGAGGGTCATATTGCGCCAGTCGTCGTCACTCAGCCGATCGCGCGGCCTGCCGAAGCATGCTGAGCGACTTTGGGTCGTACGTGTGGCCTATCTGTTGGTCGTTGGCGTTCCGGGCAGTGTTCGTTCGATGAAGGGCGACTTCCTGGGTCGACGCAATTTCAGGGAATTTAACGGGCCGACGCCGGATCTGCCGGACAAGTCGACCATGAATGACGGCTTGGTAATGGAGCCAGACGTCGTCCGCTTTGGGGGTTACGTCGATAAAACGTTCGCCAGCGTGCTGCAACTCGGCGAGGAACTCCGGCGGATAAAGCACTCCAGAGACGCCCGTCGCAAAGTTCAAGGCGGAAGGCTCAGTGCCCGACACTGGAGGCCACGAGTTGTAGGGAGCTAGCTTTGCCGGAGACTCCAACACCACCCGATGCGCTCGATAGCAAACGATCGCGTGTGGTGTCCGAGAGGCGGCCCGTTGGAGTCTTTCGAGCCAGGTGCGCGGATAGAGCGAGTCGTCGTCCGCCGTCACGAGAGGCAGTTCGGTGTCGCGGTCAGAAACGACGTACGGGAAGTACTTCGTGTGTGGCCCGAATGCGGCCGGGCTCGGCAGGATCTCCAGACCGCGAGTTCGCAAACGCTTCAGATTCTCGGGAAGGTCACCATCGGACACATCGGGATCTGTCCAGACGATAAGGCGCGCGGGGCGCGAGCTACCCCTTCCGATCGACTCGATGGTCAGGTGGACGCTCTGCAGCCGCTGACCGTAGCTTGTGAGGCTCACGACGACGGGATTGCGGGGGTCAACAAGCGGTCGCCGCGAATGCTCGGAAGAGTGTCTCAGCGATGGCGTTCGAACAGCGGCAACTACCCGCCGTGTCTCCTTCGCGGCTCTCCGTGTCAGCCGGCCTAACTGATCCCTGCTCACGCGGCCCGCCTCCCGAGCAGCGCGGCGGCCTGCGTCGCCGCTCGGCTCACCGACGCGTCTATCGTCAGAGCTGCCGCATTCTGACTGACGTGATCCGAGACCCTGCGGCGCAATTCGTCGTCGTCGATGAGCGCCCGAGCGGCCGAGGCCCATGCAAGAGGGTCGGAGTTGTTCAACACGCAGAGATTGCTGAGGAGGGGGTCGGTGAACAGCAGCGGCGCCGCGCCGTAATCGCTCGAGAGTATTACCGGGAGACCGGCGGCGGCAGCTTCTACCGCGCTACGACCGAATGCTTCACGCGACGAGGTACCGAGGTAAATGGAGGCGTCGTTCCACAGCGACTCGGCCGGCGCCCACCCGGCCCACTCCAGGCCTGCTATGTCCTTCGCCCTCAGGTTCGCCGACAGGGGGCCCTCTCCATAAATGCGACCGCGATGACCAGTGCGCTCCACGACCTCGAGGAAGAGCTCAGGTCGCTTGTCGATGTCGATGCGCCCCGCCCACACCAGGGGGAGGGCGCCATTCTCACCCCAGGACAGTCGATGGATCGCTGCGATTCCGGCGGGAACGATGAGAGCACGACGGGCAGACGCGAACTCGGATGCGAGCACCGGGGTAGTCGCCCAGACCTCGTCGGCTCGGCGAAGCGCCCTGGTCTCTAGCGCCATCAGACCAAGTCGGCGCAGGTTCGACTGCTCACCGGATGCCGGCCAGGGCTTTCCTCGGACCCAGGCAACCCATGCGGTGTCGCGTCGATGTCGCGACTTAGTCATCGCGATGTCGCTCTGCGAAATGAGGGTGATAACGACGTCCGCATCCTGAACTTCGGCCGAGGAGTCGATGACGGTGGCGATGTCGCGCAGGCTGGATGGTCCGTGTCGATCAAAGGTGAACTCATTCACGCCGGGCGTCTCTACCGGTGCGCCAGGTGCGTCGGGTCGCATTCCCAGCAGCGCCGACCAATCAAGGCCCTGCGCGGATGCAGATCTGATCAAGTCATGGGCAGAGCGATAGACACCGCTCCGGGCCATGAGTGGAATCGCGACAAGAACCACGCGAGGCGAGCTCATGCCCTCGCACCCACCAGGCGTAGCCGACCGAGTATGTAGTCTGCCTTGCCCTCCCACCGAACCTCACTCGGCAGCGTCGATACGTGCCGAGGTACGCGTTGGCCTTCGCGTGCGCGCTCCGAGATCCATGGCACATGGAGGGTCGGCTCAGCGACGGTGACCGCGTCCAAACCCCTGCTGCGTGCGCCCGCGACCGGTGTCGTCAGCACAGGCAGTCCCGCCGCACGGTACTCGTAGGTCTTGATGACGTCGCCGCCGACCTCGCCCTGCCCGACACGGTGCGGAACCCATCCGACATCGAAGCTTTGAAGGAGGGCCGGTACGTCTTCGTAGAAGACATCGCCGAGCATCCGGATGTTCGGCTCGGCTTCCATCGGTTTCTTGTACTCGCTATCGAGCACGGGGCCCGCGAATACAAAGTTGACGCTTGGGAGCTGCCGTGCGGAGTCCAGGATGAGGTCGAGATCGAGCCGCTTCCCGATCTTGCCTACGTAGCCCACAGTGAGAGGTCCACTTGCGGTTGAGGCCGGATTGAATCGCTCGGGGTCGCAACCATTGGGCAGGAAGACGACATCTTCCCGACCAAAACGACGTGCAAGTTCGACAGTTCCCTCCGCGTTCGCCGTCACCACGGAAGCATGGGCGAACAGTTTCTCGTAGGCGCGGATGACCTCGGCGCGTACTCCCTCGAATGCGTAGTGGATGGTCCAGTCATCAAGCAGGTCGAAAGCGACCGGGACGCCGGACGACACGATGGTGGGCCATGCGGAGGACAAGGAAAGGAATGGGTTCCAGGTGATCACCGGAGTGGTCAAGTCGGGAACTGCATGGTGATAGGCGTTGACTGAATCCAGCCACCAACGCTGGCGATCGCCGAACGACGGTAGTTTCCAGATGAACGTCGAAGCCGCGACTGTGTTCTTCGCCACGCTGCTCGGCGAGTACCTGCGGACCGGGGCGAGCACCCGGGGCTCGGGCCGGGATGCGACGAGCACTGGACCCTGCGACTCAAGCTTCTTGCCGAACCACTCGATGAGGTGGCCGTCACGTGTCCGATAGCCCTCGTTGGAGAGCTTGTGCTGGCCGTGCATCGGGAACGCCACCAAGGCGGGAATGGTGCTCAAGTCTGCTGCCCTCTGAGTCGGCGAATGGATGATCTAGGGAGGCGCGTCAGACGCGCGTTCCAGCATCGACCGGGTGGGTCGACTGCTCGGTCGGTTGAGGAACGACGAGGAGGGTACGAAGTGATTCATCGTATCGGCCACACACCATCGCCCACGTGTACTCGGCCTCGGCGCGGGCGCGCGACAGCTTAGCTGCGTCGCTTTGGCGCGTCTTCGATCCGAGCATCTCCAGCATGGCCTGCGCGATCGCCGTCGGATCAGGGGAGGTGAAGGCGCCTTCGCCGCCGAGCACCTCTCGGTTGTACACCGTGTCGCGCGCCACGATAGGCGCTCCGGCGGCCATCGCCTGCACAAGCGCCGGGTTGGTGCCACCGACGCTGTGTCCGTGAAAGTATGCCCCCGCGTGTTGCCAGAGGGAAAAGAGTCGCTTGTCGTCGGCAACGTGACCGAACCATGCGACGTTATCGTTCGCGTCGGCGAGGTCGCGTACGGCGTCGTCTAGTTCGCCGCCGTACCCCGTCGAGCCGACGAATATCACCTTGTGTGTTCTCGAGATCTCTCGGGCGGCCTCGATGAACTCGGGAACGGTGTTCTCCGGGACGAAGCGTGCGACGATCAGCGCGTACTCACCGGACTCGTACCCCGCCTCCACAGGGAGATCTGCGACGGGGTCGCCGCCGTAAGGAATAAAGACTCCGTCGCGGCCGAACTCGCTTCTCCAGAAACGTGCGATCTCTCGGGCGTCATAGACGAGCTCGTCGCCGTAGCGCGCCGTGAGTGCAGCCCCCCGCTTGAACACCGACCGGGCGAGCAGTCCCCACTTCGCGCGAACCCACTCGATTCCGTCGACATTCACCAAGGTGGGAATGCCAGCGCGCCTAAGGCGACGGAGGAAGAAGCCGTTGGCAACGTTCATGACCAGCGCGACATCCGCGCCGCGCTTGATGGCGTCGCGGGAGGCGGTGAAGCCGTAGCTCAACGTGCTCAGCGATCTCTTCTCCAGGCCGCGGGTGTAGACGACGTTCACACGCGGGTCCCGGTCGGGATCGTTCGTACGGACGGCGCCCTCGCGCGAGTAGACGGTGACAGTCCAGCCGTGCTCGACCAGGTACGGTGCCAGTTTACGAACCGCGGTCTCGAAACCCCCGTAGTAGCTGGGGTATCCACGCGTGCCGATGATCGCGACGTGGGGCATGAGTCTCTCCGGTCTCGAAGGGGTGAAATCAGGCGGCGGTCGATCCGGGGGCGAGCACGGCCTTGCCTGTCTTGAGGAGGATCACCAGGTCGCCGAGCAGGGTCCAGTTCTCGACGTACGAGAGGTCGAGGCGCACCGAGTCTTCCCACGAGAGCGTGGAACGACCACCGACCTGCCATGCCCCGGTAATGCCAGGCTTGGCGAGGAACCGGCGGTGCACATGATCGGCGTACTGCTCGACCTCGCTGGGGAGCGGCGGGCGCGGACCGACGAGCGACATCGACCCTCCGATGACATTGAAGAGCTGGGGCAGCTCGTCCAGGCTGTACTTGCGCATGAACCGACCGACGGGCGTGATGCGAGGGTCGTTCGCCATCTTGAAGAGCACCTCGTTGCCGGCGTCGCGCTGCTGCGCGGCCAGTTCCGGCAAGAGCTCCTCGGCGTTCTGCACCATCGAGCGGAACTTCAGCATCGTGAATTCTCGGCCCCTCAGCCCGATGCGGGTCTGGCGGAAGAAGACCGGACCTTCGCTCGTGAGGCGGACCGACATGGCGAGGAACGCGAGGAGGGGGCTCAGGAGGATGACACCCAGCACGCTCGCCGTGAGATCCGTCGCGCGCTTGAGGAACAGCTGCCCCTTGCTGAACCGCGGCGTCTCCACATGGATGAGCGGAAGGCCTGAAACCGGACGAGTGTGGATGCGGGGTCCGGCGATGTCGACGATGCTGGGCGCGAGTACCAGGTGCTGCCGCCCCGCTTCGAGGCCCCACGAGATCTGCTTGACCTTGAACGGAGGCAGCTCGTCGGTGCTGGTGACGACGACCGTGTCGGCGCGAACGGCCGCCATGGCGCCCGAGACGTCGTTGACGTTGCCCATGATCGGGATGTCTGACCCGGCGATCGTCGCGGCGACGCGCCCGGTCGGGACGCAGGCGCCAACCACGTGGTAGCCCGCGCGCGGCGCGCGCTGAAGCTCGTGCGCGATCTCGGCGACGGAGGACTCCGACCCGACCAGGAGGACACGCGCCGCGAACTCGCCGCGCACGCGCTGAGCGAGAAGCCAGCGGCGCCACAGATAGCGCTCGGCCATCAGCAGGAGGATGCCTGCGGGCAGAGCGATCAGGAGATACCCCCGGGCGACGTCGAGCTGAAGAAGGAACGAAGCGATGATGACGACGCTGAAGACGACGAAGCTCGAGTTGGCGACGCGGACGTACTCGGTCGAGCCGGTTCCGACCACGCGCGAACTGCGCGAGTCGGCCATGCCGAGACCGACGATCCACAGGGTGGTGAGGATGGCCGAGAAGAGCCAGTACGAGACGTCGTTCAGGCGGTGGTCCGCGCGGATGGACACATCGACGTTTCCGGTGCCGAACCAGATCAGCTGCGTCGTGTACACGACAGCGACGAGAACGAGCAGGTCGCTGATCCACAGCCGACGCGCGTAGCGCGTAGCCCAGGCCCGTTGCGTGCGATGTCCTTCGCCGGCCCGTGTCCCCGTGCGAGGAGTCTCGGCGGTGTCAGCGATTGCCTGCTGCGACGGACGAACCGGCTCCATCACGGTCCCGCGCGAACGCGCGAGCGAGAGGGACGATTCGACGTTCACATCCACTGTCACGGAAGCCCCCTTTGTAGTGCGAAACCGGCGCTGGAGACCTCACTCGGGCGCGGTGTAGCAGGGCGCCTGATGAGGTCGCCTGCGAACCCTCCCTTGTGTTCAGGAGGCTACTTGGCGGGGGTCGCCGACGTCAGCGAGAGTCCGGGGCTTGGCGCGATACGGCACGGCTGCCGTCGCGATCTGGCCCTGCTGTCCGCCGAACGGTGGACAAGGCGCTGGAGGCCGACCAACACGCGACACGAACGCGTAACACGCGGTTCATCGGCGCCGGCTGTTGGTCACCCGGGACGGCGGCTCAGCGCTCGGCTGCCTTCATGAGGAATTCGCCCACGGCAGCGGCCGCGGGAACGAGTTGAGACGCGGACTGCTCGTAGACGGCGTCCGATTGGCGGTAGGGGTCGATCACATCGAGGTCGTCCGGGGAGGGGAGCGGCTCCACGACACCACGCAGGGCTGACGCGAGCCCGACCGCGGCGCGGAGAGCGTCGGTGGCATCCGGCGTTCCCGCGACTTCGCCGGCCAGTTCGTCGTCGCTGATCCCCGCTGCGATATTCGCCAGCTCGCGGATGGTGAAGGTCTTCCGCGTCGCGGCGGGAGTCAGTTCGACCAGGGCCCTGCGGTGCTCCCTCGACATGGCGAGCACCAGATCGGCGTTCCGGACGAGGTCGACCGTCACCTGTCGGCCGACGTGGTCGGCAGCATCTGTCACGCCCAGCCGGCCGGCGAGGGCGAGCGCGGGCGCAGGCATCCCGACGCCGACGAGCGCGCTCACGCCCGCGCTCTCCACAGTGGCGTCCAGGGGACGGAGGTGCGCGCGCAGCAGCTGCTCGGCGAGTGGGCTGCGGCAGATGTTGCCTGTGCAGACGGTGAGGATCCGGAAGGTCATCTCACGCTTCCGCCGCGCGGGGCGTGCGAACCTCGCCGGCTGACTGGCTCTTCTCGCGGATGTCGTGAGTGGCGCTGTACGCGTAGCTGCCGTAGCCATAGCTGTCGGGACCCTTGGTGGGCAGCATCGTGACGATGATTCCCAGCAGCCGGCTGCCGATGCCGTCGAGCGCCTTCACCGCGCTCTCGAGCTGCGGCTTCTTGGTCGCACCCGAGGCGGCGACCAGGATTGCGCCGCTCGTGTATTTGGAGACGACGGCGGCGTCGGTGACGAGCAGCAGCGGCGGCGCGTCGATGAGCACGTAGTCGAAGGCCTCGGTGAGCGTGTGCAGTGTCTTCTGCATCGCCTGGCTGCCGAGCAGCTCAGAGGGGTTCGGAGGAATCCGGCCCGCCGGCAGCACGAAGAGCCTGCCGCGACCCCAGCGTTGCAGGACGTCCCGCAGCTCGGCGTTGCCGATGAGCACATCGGTGAGCCCGACGCCGCCCTCGATGCCCATGTACTCCGCCACGCGTGGCAGACGCAGGTCGCCGTCGACGAGTGCCACGCGAGCGCCCGCCTCGGCGAGGGCGATGGCGAGGTTGGCCGCCGTCGTCGACTTTCCCTCGCTGGGTCCCGCGCTCGAGATCACGAACGAGCGCGAGCCGCCGTCGTGATCGACGTCGACGAACTGCAGATTCGTTCGGAGTGTGCGGAACGACTCCGCCCGCGGGTTCATCGGGTCGGCGTGCACGATGAGCGGACGCTTCTTGCTCTCGGGGTCGAAGGCGATGCCGCCGAGCACGGGTTTGTCGGTGACCTGCTCGATGTCGTGGGTCGAGTGGATGCGCGTATCCAGCACGGTGCGCAACACGGCGAAGCCGATACCCGCAGCGAGGCCGAGCAGCAGGCCCAGAGTGACGTTCAGCGGAGTGTTCGGGCTCGACGCCGAGGTCGGCACCAGCGCTGGCTGAATCGTCTTGATGCTCACGAGGCTGGGGGTGTCGCCCTCGGGCTTCTCGAGCTCATTCACGACAACATCGGCGAAATTCGCGCCAACTGAGTTGGCGATGGCAGCGGCCTGCTCGGGGTCCTCGTCGGTGACCGTCGCCGAGATGATGACGGTGTTGGCAGGGACGGATGCCGTCACCTCGCGCCGGAGCTCGGCCGACGTCATGTCGAGGTCGAGATCGTCGATGACGCGGTCGAGGACGACCGCGCTGTCGACCACGTCGACGAACGAGGTGACAGCCTGCCGCGCGTAGGTCGTGCCTTGCGCCAGCTCGCCTACGACGCCGCTGTCGGAGGCACGAACGGAGACGTACAGCTGCGTCGTGGCCTCGTAAGTAGGGGTCTTCAGAAGCGACCAGCCGAAGCCCACGGCGGCACCCAGGACGGTCAACGAGAGGATGAGCACCCAGTTGCGGTGCAGGATTCGTACGTAGTCGCGCAGTTCCAAAGTCTCGTCCCTTTCAGCGCGTTCACTGTGCTGCGACCACCAGGACCGCGCACGGGGTGAGCGCGCGCGGCTCGCTGGGGCGATTGTAGCCTTGCCGTGCCGTCGGCCGACACGCGCAACACATTCCTCCGGCCGGTCCCGTCGAACCAAGGAGGCTC
The DNA here is from genome assembly GCF_051953575.1 of Microbacterium sp. GTDB lineage: Bacteria > Actinomycetota > Actinomycetes > Actinomycetales > Microbacteriaceae > Microbacterium. The sequence goes on along the minus strand of NZ_JBQCIP010000037.1, from coordinate 5,906 downwards.
CGTGAACACGCTCGACGATCTCTTCGACGACGCCGAGGGGCGTCCGCAATCCGCGTCGTCGGTCGACGCCCGTGACGTCGAGCGACTCCGCAGCTTGGTCGGCGCAGCATCACCAGCGGCGGGCAGCCGGGGCGGAGGTTCGGCATCCGAGCAGCGCCTCCTGTCCGACATCGTCGGCGAGGCCTCTGCGAGTTCGGCAGCGCCAGGTGCCGCGGAGACCGGACGGGCCGATGCCGGCTCGCCGGCGGGGGTCACCAAGGTGAAGACGCAGCGTCGGACTGCCGGCGATTGGGTCAGCGTCGGAGTGGCCGTGACCGCCGTGGGGGCGGTCCTGGCCGTGGGTGCGCTGGCGATCGTCCAGCGCACCACCGCCGACGATGTCTCACAGGCGACGCGAAGCCTCCGCGAGCAGGAGGCGGAGCTCCGCAACCGGATCACGACGCTGGAGACTTCGTTGAGCCTGTACGGGTCCGCCGTCACGGACGCGACTGCGGTCGCCGAGTCGGCCGAGCCGGCCCTCGCCGCGCTGGAGGGCAAGAGCGACGAGGCCGCCAGAGCGACCGCGGTGCAGGCGGTTGCGGGCTTCCGCGAAGCCCTCGCCGCACTCGACGTGCCCGCGGACGCGACGACGTATGCGCGCGGCACCGCCACGCCGACCGATCTCGCCGCCGCCGCCGCCCGGCTCGACGAAGTGCGCGCGCGGGCGCTCGAGGTCGACGGGGCGATCGATGACACCCGCGAGGCGCGGTCGGCTGTGGCCGCCACCCAGTCCGGGCTGCTGGCTGCGCTCGCAGCGTTCGGGGCCACCGTGCCCGCGTCCGGCGGCATGATCGCGGAAGAGAACCCCTATGCCTCCGATGCCTATCGTGCGGCCGTCCTGGCGACCGCGGACGACATCGTCGCCGCTCAGCGTCGGGGAGAGAGCGGGGCTGCGCAGATGACGGCGTACGGGCAGGCCGTGGATGCCTTGCGCATCGAGAACCAGCGCGTCATGGACGCACGTACGCCGGTGCGCCAGAACGCGGGCGGATGGGCGCCGCCGCGGACGACCACCCCCGTGCCGACAGAGGAGTCCACGCCTGAGGTGCCGCCCGCAGACACCGGTACCGAGCCGGGGACGGATCCGCTCACGCCGGACCCCGGCCCCACCTCGTCCTCGCCCACTCCGTGAGAACGGGCCGACAGGCGCTGTGCGCGCCGGCCCGGGCGTGCCTCTTCGCTCAGAGGGTCGGTGCGAGATCCTTGATCCATGCGCCGAGCGCCGGTCCGAGATCCTCGCGATCGAGGGCGAGCTGGATGCTGGACTTGAGGTAGTCGAGACGGTCGCCGGTGTCGTATCGACGGCCACCGAACACCACGCCCAGCACCGGGCCGGCGATCTGCTCGTCGCCGGCGAGCTGTTCGAGCGCGTCGGTCAGCTGGATCTCGCCGCCCTTGCCAGGCTCGGTGCGCTCGAGCACCTCGAAGATCTCGGGCTTGAGCACGTAGCGGCCGATGATGGCGAGGTTGCTCGGTGCCTCGTCGGCAGAGGGCTTCTCGACGAGGGCCTTGATCTTCACGACGTCGACGTCGTCGGTCGCTTCGACATCGGCGCAGCCGTAGAGGTGGATCTGACTGGGGTCGACCTCCATGAGGGCGACGACGGTCGCAGACTGGCCCTGCGAGACCTCGATCATGCGGGTGAGGAGCGGGTCGCGGGCGTCGATGAGGTCATCGCCGAGCAGCACCGCGAACGTCTCGTTCCCGACATGCTTCTGTGCGCGCAGGACGGCGTGACCGAGTCCCTTCGGGTCGCCCTGACGCACGAAGTGGACGTCGGCGAGGGAGCTGGCCTCCATCACGCGTTCGAGCTTGGTGAGATCACCCTTCTTCTCGAGGGTGTCCTCCAGTTCGGTGACGCGATCGAAGTGATTGGCGAGCGCGTTCTTGTTGCGTCCGATGATCACCAGGACGTCATCGATACCCGCCGCGACGGCTTCCTCGACGACGTATTGGATGGCCGGCTTGTCTACGACAGGGAGCATCTCTTTCGGCAGGGCCTTGGTCGCCGGGAGAAAACGGGTTCCCAGACCGGCGGCGGGGATGACGGCTTTGATCGATGGTGTGCCCATGCGAGGGAGATTAGGGGCCTCTCATGAAGTGCGCGTTACGGGAGAAGTCGTTCCCGCGCCACTCGCGCGGCTGTCGGGGCTTGGACCCCGGCGGGAACGTCGCGAATTGGATGGCGCGTGTCGCAAAACGGGATAGCCTAGCGCTGTTCCGCCGTGACACAGGAAGGCGCGCGACGTTGGTCCGCAAGCCCGAAGCCGGCAGCTCCAGCCGCGATGACGGCATCCCCCCGGACGATGCCGACGGTCGTTCGCGCGCGCTGGCCGACTTCTTCGGCACGACCTCCGTCTCAACGGCGCCCGTGGTGCAGCAGCAGGAGGATGGCGACCGACAGGACCGCCTGGCCTCGTTCTTCGAGGAGCCCGCGAGCCGCCAGCCGGGCCCGCGCCGCACCTCTGCCGTCGCGCCGACTTCCACGCCTGCGGAGGTCGGCGTCGCGCCGCGCAAGAAGGAGAAGAGCGCGCGGGCCGTGAAAGTCGTCGGAGCAGGCAGCCCGCTTCAGGGGCACTTCGCGTCGACTCCGCGCGGAGTTCGCGCGTGGCGCAAAGGAGTGTGGTGGGCGATCGGGAGCTCGGTCGTGCTGGTCGGGGCCTTGGTCGGCGCGGCCGCGTACGTTGCGCAGATCACCGCGGCGCAGGAAGCCGAACTGGCGGCTGCGATCGCGGACGTCGAGGAGGCGGCGGACGATGCAGGCCCGCCCGTCTCGGCGATGGATGCTGCATACGCGGACTACGAGACGAAGGCCGCTGCTGCCCGCGGTGCGGCTGAGAGCGCCGGAGCCGCCCTCAGTGCCGTCGGCGGTATGGCTGATCAGCCCACCCTCGACGCGGCGACGTCCGCCCAGGGGGCGCTCGTCGCGCTGCTCGACAGTGCCGTGCTCCCTGAGCATCCAGAGGAGTACTCGCCGCCGCGCGCCGAGACGATCGACGACGTGACGGAGGCCAAGGCGGCGGTCGCCCAGGCGCACCGGTACGTGACCGCCGTCGAGGATGCGACGGCGCAGGTCATCGCGGCTACCGCAGCGTTGGCGCAGCAGGCGACGGTGCTCGCTGATGCGCAGCGCGCGCTCGGCGCCAGCCTGCCGGCCACGGCGGAGTCCATCAATGAGCAGAACCCGCGCGCGCTGGAGTCGTTCCGCGACGCCGTGACGAACGCGGCGGCGGCCGTCGGTGCGGCGCAGGCGGCGGGTGGCAGCGGCGACGCGGAACTGCAGGCGTACGCGGCAGCCGTGGCCGCCCTGCGTGCCGACCAGCTGCGTGCGGAAGAAGCCGCGTCGCGACGAGTACCGCCGGCGAACCCGGCGCCGGCGCCTCAGCCGACCCCGGAGCCGGCTCCGACGCCCACCCCGGAGCCGACGACGGAGCCCGTCGTGCCCCCGACGCCGTGAGCCGCGGGCATGTGCCCGCCTGCCGGGAGCGGGCGCGCGAGTTTGGTCAGCGCGCCCTTATGTCGTAGAGTTGACGTTTGGTGTCCGGCTCAGCTGACCCGGCATCGCGAACGTGAGCCCTCCACTGGCGTGTTCGCCTCTCATCGAGAGGAGAACCACCCCGGAGTGGGATTCACGAACCTCTCCGTTCGAATCAAGAAAGCAGCACTACTGTGACGCGCACTTACACCCCCAAGGCTGGCGAAGCCCAGCGCGAGTGGCTGGTCATCGACGCAACCGACGTCGTCCTCGGCCGCCTCGCCTCGCACGCCGCCGCGCTCCTGCGTGGCAAGCACAAGCCGACCTTCGCCCCCCACATCGACCAGGGCGACTTCGTCATCATCATCAACGCCGACAAGGTCGCGCTGACGGGCCAGAAGCTCGAGCAGAAGAAGGCCTACCGCCACTCCGGCTACCCGGGCGGGCTCAAGTCGGTCACCTACTCGGAGCTCCTCGAGAAGAACCCCGTGCGCGCCGTCGAGAAGGCCGTCCGCGGCATGCTCCCGAAGAACTCGCTCGGCGCTGCTCAGCTGTCGAAGCTGAAGGTGTACCGCGGTGCCGAGCACCCGCACGCCGCGCAGAAGCCCACCGCGTACGTTTTCGACCAGGTCGCCCAGTAAGCGCCGCACAGAACAGGACACACTGATGGCGAACATCGAAGAGAACCCCACGAGCTACTCCACCGAGTCCCAGGTCGACGAGACCGTCGTCGCCGCCGAGCGCCCTGTGCTCTCGGTCTCGGGCGCGGCTGTCGGCCGCCGCAAGCAGGCCATCGCCCGCGTGCGCGTCATCCCGGGCTCGGGCACCATCACGGTCAACGGCCGTGCGTTCGAGGACTACTTCCCGAACAAGCTCCACCAGCAGCTCATCACCGACCCCTTCACGGTGCTCAACCTCACGGGTGCGTACGACGTCATCGTCCGCATCTCGGGTGGTGGCCCCTCGGGCCAGGCCGGCGCGCTGCGCCTCGGCATCGCCCGTGCGCTGAACGAGATCGACGTCGAGAACAACCGCCCGACCCTCAAGAAGGCCGGCTTCCTCTCGCGCGACGCCCGCGTCATCGAGCGCAAGAAGGCTGGTCTCAAGAAGGCCCGCAAGGCGCCGCAGTACTCGAAGCGCTGATCGGCTTCATCTCCGCATGCCGATCTTTGGCACGGATGGGGTGAGGGGGCTGGCCAACGGCCCCCTCACCGCCGATCTCGCACTGTCCCTGGCCCAGGCGACCGCCGTCGTCCTGGGCCAGGGCCGTTCCGCCGAGGCCCGCAAGGCCGCCGGCAAGCGCCTGACCGCCGTCGTCGCACGCGACCCGCGCATCTCGGGACACTTCCTGAGCGCCGCGGTCGAGGCCGGACTGGCTTCGTCGGGCGTCGACGTCTATGACGCCGGCACCCTGCCGACGCCCGCCACGGCGTTCCTGATCGCCGACATCGACGCCGACTTCGGCGTCATGATCTCGGCCTCGCACAACCCGGCACCCGACAACGGCATCAAGATCTTCGCCCGCGGCGGCGTGAAGCTCCCCGACCTCGTCGAGGAGCGCATCGAGGCCGCCATGGCAGGGCCGAAGCTGCTGCCGACCGGGGCCGACGTCGGCCGGATCAGCCGGTTCTCCGACGCCGAGGATCGCTACGTCGTCCACCTGCTCGGCTCGCTGCCGCACAGGCTGGACGGGCTGCACGTGGTGCTCGACTGTGCGCACGGCGCGGCATCCGGAGTCTCGCCAGAGACGTTCCGCGACGCCGGCGCGCGGGTGACGGTCATCGGCGCCGACCCCGACGGACTCAACATCAACGACGGCGTGGGCTCGACGCACCTCGAGGTGCTCGCCAAGGCCGTCGTCGAGCACGGCGCCGACGTGGGCATCGCGCACGACGGCGACGCCGACCGGTGCCTCGCCATCGACGCAAACGGCAACGTCGTCGACGGCGACCAGATCATGGCGATCCTGGCTGTGTCGATGAAGTCGCGCGGTCGCCTGAAGGACGACACGCTCGTCGCCACCGTCATGAGCAACCTCGGCCTGCACCGTGCGATGGCCGAGCACGGCATCCACGTCGAGACGACGTCCGTCGGCGACCGCTACGTCCTCGAGCGCATGAACGAGGGCGGCTTCTCGCTCGGCGGCGAGCAGTCGGGTCACGTCATCATGAGCGATTTCGCGACGACCGGCGACGGCGTGCTCACCGGCCTGCACCTGGTGGCCGAGATGGCCCGCACCGGCAAGTCGCTGGCCGAGCTCGCGTCGATCATGACCGTGTACCCCCAGGTGCTCGTCAACGTGAAGGGCGTGGACCGCACGCTGGCCGGCACCGACGAAGTCGTGCAGGACGCCGTCGCCCGCGCCACTGCGGCGCTCGGCATGTCGGGCCGC
>NZ_JBQCIP010000036.1:0-9159 GCF_051953575.1 Microbacterium sp. | reverse complement strand
CGCCCTCATAGACTGGGAAGGCTATGGTCACTGCCACGAACGTCGACGCAACTGCTGTCAACACGGTCGGGTGGCTGTCAGCCGCGGACTGGACGATCGTCGTGCCGGTCTACCAGCGGCAGTACCGGTGGGATATCGGCGGGTGCGAGCAGCTCCTCTCCGACATCCGCGCGGTGGCAGACCTCGACGACCGTCACATGCACTTCATCGGATCCATCCTCTCCTCTGCCAGCGGCGAGGGCTCCGACGCGGAGCTGGTGCTCATCGACGGTCAGCAGCGCACGACGACGCTCATGCTCCTGGTGGCGGCCCTGCATCACACGGTGCGCGAGTCCGATCCTGGGCTGGCCGATGAGCTGCAGCGCGTCCTCGTGCACTCGCACGACGCCACGCGCACGAAGCTGCGCCCGCACCGGGCGTGGGCCTCGGTGTTCGAGCGCGTCGTGCTCGATCTCCCGCTTCCGCCCGGCGAACAGCGGGACTCGCGGTTCGACGACAACTACGCGTTCTTCCGCAGTCAGATCAGCCGCGAAGAGGCCGCGCACATCTGGCGCGGCCTGCAGAAGCTCGAGCACGTGGCGATCACCCTCGGAGCCGGCGCGAACGCCCAGCAGATCTTCGAGAGCCTGAATTCCACGGGCGAGCCGCTGCGCGACCACGAGCTCATCCACAATTACGTCCTCATGGGGCTCACGCACGCCGAGCAGCGCGAGATCGAGTCGGACTACTGGCAGCCGATCGAACGGAACACCGGTGACGCGATCGCCGAGTTCTGGCGCCAGTACCTCGTGATGCGGACCGGCCGCGAGGTGACGGTCGTCGGCGGACGCGGCGTCTACGACGCCTTCCGGGCGGAGTTCCCCCGCCTCGAGTTCGCCGATCTCGTCGCACACGCCGAGGAGTGGCGGGCCTTCTCGCGCGTCTACCGAGTGCTATTGCATCCGCAGGAGGATCCGGATGCCGGCATCGCCCGGCACATCGCCTACCTGAACACGTTCGGCACGGGCATGTACCCGCTCGTGATGCGCGTCTATCGCGACGTCGAGCTCGGTGTCACGGATCGCGCGGAGCTCATCGAGACGCTGAAGATGGTCCAGTCGCTGCTCGTGCGGCGCTCGGTGGTCGGCACCGGCACCGACCGGCTCGTGGCACGCCTGTGCCGCGCGCGAGCCGAGGGTCGCGACGCACTCGTGTCGGCGATCTCGCGCATCACCCCCTCTGACGAGCGCATCGCCGTGGCGCTGAAGTACTCCGAGCTCCCCCACGCGGCCTACATCCTCGGCCGGATCGCGGGCGTCGACGGCGCGGGCGGGCTGGACGTCGAGCACATCTTCCCGCTCGCGCCCGGCGACGGCTGGTCGGGCGACGGCGTTCGCGAGTGGTCGTCGTACAGCGACGACGAGCAGAACAGCCACCGCGCCCTGGCGAAGACGATCGGCAACCTGACCGTCCTCGAAGAGGACCTCGCCTTCCGCGCGCTCGACCGATCGTTCCCCGAGAAGCGGGGGCTCTACGCGCGGAGCGCCGTGCCGACGACGGCCGAGCTCGCGGAGCTCCCGGCCTGGGGCACCGCGGCGATCGCGGAACGCTCGACGCGGCTCACGGAGCGCTTCGTCGAGGTGTGGCGGCGTCCCGGCGGTCCCGCGATCGACGACGACGGGCTCACCCCGATCCTCGACGCCGTGCGCCGCCGGGGCTGGCCCGCGGGATGGCACCGCGAGTGGTCGTACGTGGAGTACTGCGGCGAGCACTGGGAGGTGCCCGACGTCAAGTACCTCTTCAACCGGGTGTTCAAGCGGCTGTGGGCCGACGCACGTGAGGCCGTGGTCGCCTACAGCGCGCGGCGCGGCGGGCCGGTGTACACGGCGCAGTCCTGGAACGGCCAGTGGGACCGCCTCGACGACGACCACTCGCTCTACATGGGGTGGGACTCCAGCTACATGCTGGCCGCCGTCCAGGGCGTGCTCGAAGAGGCCGGGCTCGCGCCCGAGGTCTTCGTCAAGTACTCGTACATCGGCGCCGCGATGTGAGAGAGGGAGTGGATGCCGCGGGCTGCGGCATCCACTCCCTCTCTGTCGTGCGGGTCCTTACTCGAACGCGACGGTCGCGTTCTCGTTGTTGAGCACGATCACCGGAGTGATCGACGGGTGGCCGGCAGCCTGGATCTTCGAGAGGTCGAAGCGCAGCAGCGGAGTGCCCGCCGTGACCTTCTGCCCCTTCTCGACCAGGGTCTGGAAGCCGTCGCCCTTCATGCCCACGGTGTCGATGCCGACGTGGATCAGCAGCTCGGTGCCGTCCTCGAGGACGAGGGCCACCGCGTGGCCGGTGTCGAACGTCGCGCCGATGGTGCCGTCAGCGGGTGCGACGACGGTGTCACCGGTCGGCTCGATCGCGAGGCCCGGACCCATGATCCCCTGTGCGAACGTGGGGTCGGGAACCTCCGAGAGAGGGACGACCCTGCCCTCGAGCGGCTGGCGCAGCGTGACGGTCGCCTTCGCGGTGTCGGTGAGCACCGCGGTGCTGCCGGCGGCCGCTTCGACGGCGGGCTCGGGTGCGGCGCCCTGCGGCGCTTCGGCCTGACCCGTCATGATGGCCTCCATGGCGTCCTTCACGAACTGGACGTTGGTGCCGTAGACGACCTGAACGGACTTGCCGCCCGGCTTCATCGTGCCGGCGGCGCCGGCACGCTTGAGCGCGGCGTCGTCGACCTTGCTGACGTCGTCGACCTCCAGCCGCAGGCGCGTCGCGCAGTTCTCCAGGTCGGTGATGTTCTCCGTGCCGCCGAGGGCGGTGAGGAACCGGCCGGCGGTGACGAGGTACTTGTCGTCGGTGGCCGACGTGTCGTACTCCGTGCCTTGCGTGAGGGTGTCGTCGTCTTCACGACCCGGCGTCTTGAGGTTGAACCTCTTGATGAGGAAGTAGAACACGCCGAAGTAGATGAAGAACCAGAACACGCCCATCACCGGGATGAGCCACGGGTTCTGCGCCATGGGGTTCATCCAGCCGAGGACGAGGTCGATGAAGCCGCCCGAGAAGCCGAAGCCCATGCGCACCGGCAGGATCTGACTGATCGCCATCGAGATGCCCGTGAACACCGCGTGCACGACGTAGAGCAGGGGCGCGACGAACATGAACGCGAACTCGAGCGGCTCGGTGACACCGACGAAGAACGACGAGATCGCACCGCCGAGCAGGATGCCGTAGGCGATCTTCTTCTGCGTCGTCCGCGCGGTGAGGTACATCGCCAGCGCCGCGCCGGGAAGGCCGAACATCATGATCGGGAAGAAGCCGGTCATGTACTGGCCGGTGACCCCGTACGTGCCCTCGCCCGCCAGGAAGTTGTTCAGGTCGTTGATGCCGGCGACGTCGAACCAGAACACCGAGTTGAGCGCGTGGTGCAGGCCGACCGGGATCAGCAACCGGTTCAGGAAGCCGTAGATGCCGGTGCCGAACGGGCCGAGCGTGACGATCCATTCGCCGAACGCGACGAGGCCGCCGTAGACCCAGGGCCACACGAAGAACAGCACGATGGCGACGACCAGCGAGAAGCCTGCGGTGACGATCGCGACAGAGCGCTTGCCCGAGAAGAACGACAGCGCATCAGGGAGCTTGGTGTCCTTGAACTTGTTGTAGCAGTACGCGCCGATGAGGCCGCAGATGATGCCGACGAAGACGTTCTGGACCTTCAGGAAGGCGGGGTCGACCTCGTTGACGTCTCCGACGCCGGTGAACAGTGCCACGGTCTCGGGCTTCAGAAGGGTCGTGACCGTGAGCCACGACACCAGACCCGCCAGCGCGGATGTGCCGTCGGACTTGTTCGCCATGCCGATCGAGATGCCCACGGCGAACAGGAGCGCCATATTGTCGAGCAGGGCACCGCCCGCGGCGCCGAGGAATGCAGAGACGAGGTTGTCGCCCGCTGCGGACTTGATCCAGTAAGAGATGCCGGCGAGGATCGCGGCGACCGGCAGCACAGCCACCGGGAGCATGATCGATCTGCCGAGCCTCTGCAGGAACTTCATTGTTGCCTCCGTCGAGGAGTCAGGGACAGGTTGCTGTCGATGACGCTACAGCCAATCGGCCCGCCAAGTCAGTAGTTCTCCCCCCGAAAGTAAGGAGGGTGAACGAAATCGCCCAGAGGGGACGACGAAGGCCGCTGCTCCGGGGAGCAACGGCCTTCGCGAGGGTAGGGCGGGTGGGACTTGAACCCACGATCGTCGGGTTATGAGCCCGCTGCCTTGACCAGCTTGGCCACCGCCCCGCGCGCGTGCGCGCACACGAGCCTACCGTCAGCGGTCCTCGCTGTTGCCGCTGCCGTCGCGCCCTGCGGCGTCCTTGTCGGCGCGATCCTTCACCGGAGGCTCGGGCCACACCTTCGAGACGGCTTCGGTGACCTTGACGGAGCCGGTGCGCGGGTGCGCGGCATCCGGCGATTCGCCGTGGCTGCCGCGCTGGATCGGCAGCTCCTGACTGTCGCTGACGACCTGCGGATGGTGGCGCGCCAGCTGGAACACACCCCAGACGGCGATGGCGCCCACGATCCCGAACGAGATGAACACCCACAGCGGCGCGCCGGCGGCCTCCTGCAGGATCGTGAGGCCGATGATGATCGCCACGATGGGGTCGACCACGGTGAGGCCGGCGACGACGAGGTCGGGCGGCCCCGAGGCGTACGCGCTCTGCACGAAGTACGCCCCGACGATGGCGGCGACGAGCAGCGCCCCCAGGCAGGTGAACGTCAGCCAGTCGAAGTCGGACGCCTTGATGCGCTCGATGATCACCTTCGCGAGCGTCGCGACGAAGCCGTACAGTACGCCCGCGGCGATGATGTAGAACAGCGGCCCGATCCGCTTGCGCAGCCACAGCCACAGTCCCGTGAAGACGATCGCGACGACCGCCAGGAGCAGGAGGATCGTGATGAGCTCGGCATCCGACACCGGCTTCTCGGTCGCGAACAGAGCCGCGATGGCCACGAAGATGAAGATGCCGCCGACGCAGGCGCCGATGGCGATGAGCGACCGCCGCGTAGGCTTATGCCCGCTGATCTGGGCGTTCAGGAGCGTCGTGATGACGAGCGCGATGGCGCCGAGGGGCTGCACGACGATGAGCGGGGCGAACGCGAGAGCCGACAGCTGGCAGGCGATCGCCAGCCCCAGCATGAGCGTGCCGATCACCCACGACGGGCGGGCGAGCAGCTTGAGCAGATGACTGAACTCCAGTCCGCCGCTGCCCGAGGATCCTGTCAGACGCTCGACCTTGGTGACGCCGCGGTGCTGGTACTGCGCACCGAACGACATGAACACCGCTCCGAGCAGCGCGAGCGGGATGCCGATGAGGATCCCGGGATTCTGGAACGCGCCGACGAGCTGATCGCCTACGTCCCCGAGCTCATCCGCAGTCCACACCACCCTTCGACACTAGCCGGACGTGCCGCTGGGTAGGCTCAAGGCGTGGCTGTTCTTCCGATTCGCATCATGGGCGACCCCGTCCTGCACTCCCCCGCATCGCCCGTCGGCGAGATCACGGACGAGATCCGGACGCTCGTCGCCGACATGTTCGAGACGATGGATGCCGCACCCGGCGTGGGCCTCGCGGCTCCGCAGGTGGGCGTGCCGCTGCGCATCTACACCTACACGTACGCCGACGACGAGGGGAATCCGTGGCGCGGCGTCATCATCAACCCTGAGCTGTGGATGCGGCCGACCGAGCCCGGCTCCCCCGATCCGGACGAGGAGTCCGAGGGGTGCCTGTCGTTCCCGGGCGAGCGGTTCCCGCTGCGACGCTCCGACGAGGTGCTCGTGACGGGCATCGACCTCGAAGGCGAACCCGTGCGCATCCAGGTCGACGGCTGGCGCGCGCGCATCATGCAGCACGAGTTCGATCACCTGGACGGCATCCTCTACGTCGACCGTCTCGACGACGGCGACTGGAAGACGGTGCAGAAGATCGCGCGCAAGCGCGGCTGGGGCCGCCCCGGCAGCGCCTGGACGCCCGGCGTCGACGACCTCGAAGCCTGATCCTTCCCCAGGACGGCATACCCCGGTAGGGTATGCCGTAAAGTGGTGCGCACGCGGTCGTCCGTGCCGCCGTCGGGAGGAGAGTGGATGCCGCACCCCCACGTCCTCCCACGCCCGCGGGTGATCGGACTCGCGGTGCGGCTGCTGTTGGCCGCCGGCATCATCGCGGGGCTGCTGGGCATGCACGTGATGATGTCGCCGACCGCGCACGCCGCGCACAGCGCGACGACGGTCACGATGACGAAGTCGCCCGTCTCGCCCCACGGCGAGCACGCGGCAGTTCATCCTCCTAGTGACGACTGTTCCGCATCGGCATGCGCCGACGCCCTCCCGAGGCCGGACCCCGGCGTCTGGGCCGTCGTGTGCGTCCTCGCGCTGCTGCTGACCGCGCTGCTGGCAGCACGGCCGGCCGTCTTCTGGCGCACGCCGCCGCGCCGTGCGGACGCGGCGGACCGCGGAAGCCGGGTCGCGGGCGACAGCGGGCCGCGGCATCCGCCTTCCCTCATCGTCCTCTCCATCAGTCGGACCTGATCGGCCTCGTGCCCGGCGCGACCGGGCGAAGCTCCACCGCGCCTACGCGCGGGATCAGAGACCGAACGGAAGAGAGAAGACATGAACACCCGTACACGCGCGCTGCTGGCAGCGCTCCCCCTCGTCGCCGCCCTGGGTCTCGCCGGGTGCACCGGCACCGCCGGTGAGGCCGGAGACATGCCGGGCATGGACCACGGCTCGCAGGCCCACACGGAGTCCACGGCCGGTGCGACGCCCGCCGACATCATGTTCGTGACCATGATGATCCCCCACCACGAGCAGGCCGTCGAGATGGCCGACATCGTCCTCGCGAAGGACGGCGTGGATCCGCGGGTCGCCGCGATCGCCGAGCGCATCCAGGCCGCTCAGGGGCCCGAGATCGAGCGCATGCAGGGCTGGCTCGAGGACTGGGGTGTCGACCCAGACTCGGCGGGAGCCGGAATGGCGCATGGCGACGGCATGATGACCGAAGACGACATGAGCGCCCTGCAGGAGGCGGACGGGGCGACGGCCGGGCGGCTGTTCCTCGAGCAGATGGTCGTGCATCACGAGGGCGCGGTCGAGATGGCGCAGGCGGCGCTCGACGACGCGGCGGACGCCGAGGTGCTCACCCTCGCACAGCAGGTGATCGACGACCAGACGGCAGAGATCGCCGAGATGCGGCAGCTCGCCGAGAGCCTCTGACGGCAGGGACCGGGAAGGCTCGGCCGAGCCTTCCCGGTCCTCACGCGCCGTTCACCCGAGACTCGTGACGAGGTTGATCACCGTCGCGAGGATCACGGCGCCGAAGAGGTAGGCGAGAAGCGTCTGGGCGATCACCGTCCGGCGGATGGCGTTGGCGGTGACGTCCGTGTCGGCCACCTGGTAGGTCATGCCGAGACCGAGCGAGAAGTACGCGAAGTCCGTGTAGACCGGGTCCTCGTCCTGGTTGAACTCGATCCCGCCGCCGGGCTCCGCGTAGTACATGTGCGCGTAGCGCAGCATGTAGTCGACCTGGATGAGCCCCCAGGATGCCGCGACCGCGACGACCGACGTGCCGGCGAGGAGGAACGACGTCAGCTCGTCGGCGTGGCGTGCCTGGAAGAGCACCACCGCGACCGCACCCAGGCTCGCGATGCTGCCGACGAGCGCGATGAGACGGGTCAGACGCCGGCTCGGATCCTCGACGGTCGCATGCGAGCGGGTCTGTGCGGCATCCATTCTCCAGACCTTCGGCACGACGATCAGCAGGCTCGTCAGCGACAGCGCCGCCCAGCCTGCCAGCAGCCCGGCGGCGAGGCCGAGCAGCGGCGTCACGGCGACGCCCACGACGGCGCCGGCGGCGAGGGATGCGACGCCACGGGTCAGGATCGCTGGTCTCGACTCGGCCATGGCCGAATCATGTCACCGCGGTCCCGGCGGGCCCGTCAGGACGCGGGCGCGTCGGCGCGGCGGTTCTGGCGCTCGACCCAGCGGCGCAGCTCCGCATCCGCGCCGGGCGGCGCCTGCGCGATCACGTTCATCCCCTGACGCACGAGATGCGTACCCGCCCGCATCGGTCCCCAGATCCGCGCCGTCGACAGTGCGCCGGTGTCGACGTCGCGCACCTGCACCTGCGTGCTGTCGCTCGCCGACCGTCGCCGCGCCTTCCCGGCGACGTGCTGCACCACGAGCACCGGCAAGCCGTGGGCCGACGCCGTCGCGAGCACGGTGTCGAGGTCGTGCGCAGCCCACTGGCGGCGGATGCTCCGCACGGTGACCAGGGCGACCGCGACCACGGCGATGGTCGCGAGCCCCGTGGCGACGAGCCAGAGGCTCGCGAGAGCGAGCAGGGCCGCCCACAGGACGTTGCCGCGGAACGCCAGGAGGATCGCGGCAGCCGACGGGACGAGCGCGAGGAAGAGCCAGGGGGCGGGCACCGCCACGGGGAACATCCACGGCTCGTGGCCGAACAGGACCGTCAGTGAGACCCAGGCGACGACGCCCGCGTACACGGCGAGCACCGTCAGCAGCGGAACGGAGCGGTAGATCGGCCGCGGGGCGGGAACGGAACCCTCGACCGCGACCAGCGGTGAGGACTTGGCGCGACCCGGCATGACACCCCTCGTTGAACGGACCCGAGAACGAAGAAAGCCCCGGGGGTGGAGCCCCGAGGCCTTCGCTCCCCCACTTGGACTCGAACCCGAAGACGACACCTGACAGATCAAGGGGCGACGGGGCTGAACGGCCATCCTAACGCGCATCCTGACAATCTGACGCTCGTATGGTTGCGTTCAATTGCCCACAGTTGTGGGCAGGAAATGGGCACCGCGCCCGGTCTGGTGACCTTCCAGAGCTCACGCGATCGCATCCTGACGATGCATGCGACAACGCCCACCTTTTACCCGCTGAGTTCCTTTGAAGCTCTCCTGTGCGCAGCGCCTTCGGTCACCCAACCGAGCCTCAGGACCTCAAGGACCGGTTGGACTGGTGCGGTCAGGCATCGCCAGTACTCCTTCGTTTGCGCGACTCGATCCAGGCGACCACATCGCTCTCGTCGTAGCCGACAGACCGCCCGCTGATCTTCACAAAGATCGGTCCGCGACCTTCGAATCGCATCTGCGCGAGAGCTGCCGGCGTGATGCGCAGCACC
>NZ_JBQCIP010000035.1:0-6228 GCF_051953575.1 Microbacterium sp. | reverse complement strand
GGCCTGCTCCTGCATCTTGGCCATGAGGTCGGGCCCCATGATCGCCTCGGGGAAGCCCGGGAAGTTCTCGACCTCGGTGGTGTTCATCAGCTCGCCGCCGGCCTCGACCGAGCTCGCCACGACGAGCGGGTTCAGGTTGGCACGGGCCGCATAGATGGCGGCGGTGTACCCCGCGGGGCCCGAACCGATGATGATGACCTGACGCACGTGCGCACCTTCCTTTAACCGAGCGCGGTTCGCCACGGCGGACGAAAGGGCTCCGGATGCCTCAACACATGGTAACCGCGTGGCATTCCGCCGACCGGTCCGGTGTCGGCGCGCTCAGCGTCCGCCGGGGAGGAACCGGCGCAGCAGTCCGGTCGCGACCGACAGCTCGGGAGCGCGGAAGAGCGCGAGGATGCCGGCGTACACGGCGAGCACGACGACGCCGATGATGGCGGCGCCCAGGGCGCCGAGCATCTTGTCGGACACCGTCCATCCCTCGACGCCGCCCATCAGCTGGAAGGTCAGCCAGCCGACTATCCCCGCGGGGATCGCGGCGAGGGCGAACCGACCGAGCGCAGACAGCCATGATGTGAGCTGGATGCCTCCCAGGCGGCGGTGCAGGAGCCAAGTAGCCACGACGACCTGCACGACGCTCGCGAAGGACTGGCCGAGGGCCACGGCGGCGACGAGCTGTGACGAGGGGAGGATGCCCGCGGTGAAGGCCCAGAAGGCCGCCCAAGCCGTGGCGACCACGAGCGCGCACTGCACGATGGTGAAGAAGAAGGGTGTGCGGGTGTCGTCGTAGGCGTAGAAGGTGCGCTGCACCACGAACAGCACGGCCAACGGGATCAGGCTGACGAGGTAGCACAGCAGGACCCCTGCTGCGCCGACGGCCTCTGCGGGATCTCCGGTGAAGATCCGCGAGGCGGGGATCGCGGCGGCCGCGAGTGCAGCGGTGGCGGCGACGACGAAGAAGCCGAGGGTGCGGATGCTGCGGCCGATGTCGCCTCGAACTTCTTCACCGCGGCCGGCCCGGGCGTGCTCGCTCAGCTGCGTGAAGTACGGGGTCCCGATGGACAGCACGATGATCGAGTACGGCAGCATGAACAGAAGCCACGCGTTCTGGGCGACGAAGATGCCGGGGTCGCCCTTGGGCACGCTCGACATGACCTGCGACTGGGCGAGACCTGCGAGCTGGCCTGCGAGCACCATCAGGAATGTCCAGCCCGCGAGCTTGCCGATCTGGCCGAGCCCGACGCCGCGCCAGCGGAAGTCGGGCCGGATGTGAAGGCCGGTGCGCCGCCAGAAGACGAAGAGGATGCCGGTTTGCACGATGATGCCGAGCGTCGCCGTGCCGGCCAGCAGCGCGATCATGTCCGGCGTCCAGACCGTGGAGTTTCCGGCCGGCCCGAACAGCCAGATGAACGTGAGGAAGCCCGCGATCGACACGATGTTGTTGACGATCGGAGCCCACGTGTAGGGGCCGTAGACGCGTCGCGCGTTGAGCGATTCCCCGACGAGAGCGAACAGTCCGTAGAAGAGGATCTGGGGCAGGCACCAGTATGCGAATGCTGTCGCGAGCGCCTGCTCCTGGGGGCCGAACTTCGGTGCGTACAGGGCGACCAGCCATGGGGCCGCGACCGTCGCGATCAGTGTCGTGCCCAGCAGCACGACCGTGCCGAGCGTGAACAGCTTCGACACGAACGCTCGACCGCCGTCGTCGTGAGCCGCGGCCTTGACGATCTGCGGCACCACGACGGCGCTCAGCAGACCCGTCGAGATGATCGCGTAGATGTTGTTGGGCAGCTGGTTCGCGACCGCGAAGGCGTTGCCACCCGCGCTCGTCGCCCCGATCGCCGACACGAGCACGACCGAACGCAGGAACCCGGTCAGCCGCGACACGATCGTGCCCGCGCCGATCATGACGCTCGCGCGCCCGATGCTGCTCACTTCTCGCCTCCGTCGTCACCCGCGGGACGGCCGGATGCCTCGTGCCCGGGTTCTTCAACGCCCGAGGAATCGGCCGCGTCACGCTCGGCTGTGTCGCCTTCGGCTGTGTCGCCGTCGGGGCCTTCACCGTTGGGGCCTTCACCGTCGGGGCCTTCACCCTCGGCGCCCTCACCTTCGGCTCCGTCACCCTCGGCCGCCGCCTCACCCGCGCCGGCGGCATCCGCTCGACGGTGCCGTCGGCGCATGCGCAGGACGGTGCGGACGACCCCGACCACGACCAGTCCGCCGATGACGACGGCGAGGGCCGTGATGCCCACGCCCTCCCAGTCGGCCCAGACGTTGATGTCGACCGTCTCGGGTTGGCCGATGGCGACGAACGCGGGGCTGCGCAGCTGCAGCGTGAGGGTCACCTCGCCGCGCCCGACGCGGGCCTGCACGGGCACGTCGACGCGGGTGTTGCTCTGCGGCGTGGCGACGATGGGCGTCTCGCCCTGGACGTCCAGGCGCAGGTTGTCGGGGCTCGCGTAGAGCACGAGGTTGACGGGGTACGGCAGGTCGTTGCGCACCCAGAACTGCAGCGGAGCGCGCGAACCGAAGAGGTTTGTGGTCGTGGTGGGCAACAGGCCCACCGACCCGAGGGTGGTGCGGGTGGCGTCGCGGTGGTCGGCGAGCACGGTCGGCCATTCGGCATCGCCGACCCAGGCCACGCCCAGCACCTGCAGCATCGAGGCCCGCTCGCGCCCGGTGAGCAGGGACGGGTCGTCGAGGATGGTCGCGAAGCGGCCGAGCTCGCCTTCGTCGCCGACGAGGGCGGATGCCGCGGCCGCACGCTCGGGCGAGGCCGCCACATCGGTGAGCTCGACGCCGACCGGGTCGGCCGACGCGAGCGTGGCGAGCGTGCGGGGCTCGACGCCGGGCGCGGCGGCGGCCGCCGTGATGGCAGTGCCGAGTCCGAGGCGGGAGCGGTCCTCGCCGCGCCCGACGGTGACCAGGAGCGGACCGGAGGACTCGGCGGTCGCGAAGGCGAGGTAGGCGGTCGCCGCGGTCAGCGGCGCACCGCGCAGCCACGTCTGCTCGAGCTCCGACCCCTCGAGCAGCGATTGCGAGACGTCGCTGTCGTAGACGAGCACGTCCGCGTCGCCGACGAGGCCGCGCGCCGAGACGGTCCCGCCGGCGGCGCCGCTGCGGGTGGTGGCGGACGGGATCACGGTGAGCGATGCCGTGTCGTCGGTGTCGAGGGCCCCGAGCGTCTTGACGACGCCGGTGTCGGCGGTGCCGT
This sequence comes from Microbacterium sp., assembly GCF_051953575.1. Lineage (GTDB taxonomy): Bacteria > Actinomycetota > Actinomycetes > Actinomycetales > Microbacteriaceae > Microbacterium. The sequence goes on along the minus strand of NZ_JBQCIP010000035.1, from coordinate 3,014 downwards.
CGGCGGGCCAGTACATCGCGGCGCGGTCGGCGGGTCCGATGTCGAGGAGCTCGTCGGTCGACGGCAGCGCGCTCCCATCGGTCGGCGTGGGGCTCGGGCTCGTGGTCGGGCTGGTCGTGGGAGTCGGCTCGGGCGACGGGGTGGCGGCGGTGAAGTCGTCCGGCGACATGGCGTACGTGAAGGACGTCGGGGCGAGGGGGCGCTCCAGTCCCGACTGCAGCTGCGCCGTGACGTCCGCATCGCCGAACTGGAGCGCGAACCGGGTGTTGGGCAGCGCCTCCAGCTGCGAGAGCCACTCGAGCGCCGGCTGCGGCGCCGCTGTTCCGAGCACGCGGATGGCGGCGGGGATCGCGGGGTCGACGGCGAGGATCGCGTCCGTCCCGGTGACGGCGCCGAGCTGGCTGGTCAGCGCACCGTCGGGCGCCGTGAGCTCTGCCAGCTCGTCCGAGGTCAGGAGCCCCTCTTCGCGCGGGCCGGCGGTGATCGGCACGACGATGCCGACGGCGACGGGCGCCCGGCTGTCGTCGGGCACGACGACGACGCTCGTCGACGTCACGGGTCCGGTCTCGGACGGGTAGGACGCGGCGAGCGGGTAGACGCCCGGGGCGAGTCCCGCCAGCGCGGGATCATCGGCGGCGAGGGTGAGGGCGCTCTCCTCGTCGGTGCCGGGGGCGACCGAATCCAGCGGCTTGGTGGCGATCGGCGCGACCTCGGCCTCTCCCAGGTCGCCGCCGAGCCAGTCCCGCAGCGCGTTGCGGGAGCCCAGCGGCGTGCGACCGAGCGACACGGTGACTTCGGTCGGCGCCAGCTCGGCATCGGTGCCGTTCTGGATCGAGAGCCAGACCGTGAGCGCGTCGCCCGGGCGGACGATCCCGTTCGACACCGGCGACAGCGTGAACACCGTCGTGCCCGGCGCGATCGACGGGGTCGGCGTCGGGGTGGGCTCTGTCGCGGCGAACGCAGGTGCGGGCAGCGCGACCGCCAGCGCCGCGGCGACGGCGAGGGCGGCGGTCACAAGGCGAGGGGCGCGGCCCGGGGGGCGCCGCAGAGCTCGCGGTCTGGTCACGATCATCCTGTCGGGGGTTCGCTCCTGTGCGATGTCCTGACCGCACGATCGTCAGCGATTCTACGGTCCGTGCCTCTGAGCCCGCCGGACGCCGGGCGGGCAGGCACGGATCCGGGGAAACCCGCGGCCGGGCCGGATAACGTGAAGACGTGCTGCCCGAACCGGATCCCGCCCTCTGCCGCTCGCTCGCCGACGATCTCCGCGACGCGGGATTCACCGCCGAGGGCGTGCGCGACGCCTGGGGCGCTGCAGCGGACGATGCCATCGCCCGGGGCCTTCGTTCCCCGGCGCTGCGGGCGCTCGGCGATCGCTCCGACGCCCTGGCCGTGCTGGCACGGCTTCTCGTGCTCGGGATGCCGGAGGCCGCGGCATCCGCAGATCTCGCGCTCGTGCGCACGAAGGCCGAAGGACTCGTGAGACTCGGGCTCGCGACGGTCGAAGGCGATCGGGTGCGGCCGCTGGCGGTCGTGCGGCCGCAGTCGTACGCTGACGCCACCGGGTCGGGGCAGTGGTGGATCGCGAGCGACCTCGACGAGGCGGCGCTGGGCGGTCCGCTGCCCGAGGACCACGTGCTGGGTGTGGGCGGCGCATCGCTGACGCTCGCCGGCCTGCAGTTGCCGACGCCCGCGGCCCGTGGGCTCGATGTGGGGGCGGGATGCGGCATCCAGGCCCTCCGCGCCCGCGCACAGGTCGACCACATCGTGGCCACCGACATCTCCGCCCGGGCGCTCGCGTTCACCCGGCTCAACGCCCTGCTCAACGGCGTCGACGGCATCGAGACGCGCCTCGGCAGCCTGTTCGAGCCGGTTGCCGGCGAGCAGTTCGACCGGGTGGTGTCGAACCCGCCGTTCGTGATCACGCCGCGCGTCGCCGACATTCCCGCCTACGAGTACCGGGACGGCGGCATGGTCGGCGACGACGTCGTGTCGGCCTTCGTCATGGAGGTGGGCACGCACCTGTCGCCGGGCGGGATCGCACAGCTGCTCGGCAACTGGGAGACCCGGGACGGCGTCGACGGCCTGGACCGGGTGCGCGCGTGGGTCGAGGCGTCGCCCGTGCCGCTCGACGCCTGGGTGGTCGAGCGCGAGAGCCTGGATCCGCTGTCGTACGCCGAGCTGTGGGTGCGCGACGGCGGCACGCTCGCCGGTACCGACGGGTTCACGCGCCTCGTCGACGCGTGGCTCGACGACTTCTCGGAGCGCCGCGTCACCGAGGTGGGGTTCGGGTACATCCTGCTGCGGCGTCCGGCCGAAGGGGCTCCGACGCTGGCCCGCTACGAGCGCCTGCACACCGCGCTCGCCGGCGACAGTCTCGGCGCACATCTCGCCGACGCCCTCGCCGCCCACGACCGGCTGTGGGCGCTCGACGACGCCGGGCTGGCGGCATCCGTCCTCGTCGTCGCGGGGGACGTCACCGAGGCCCGGCACCACCTGCCCGGCGCCGAGGACCCGACCGTGATCGAGCTGCGTCAGGGCGGAGGGTTCGGCCGCGCGCTCGGCGTCGACCCGGGGCTGGCCGCGCTCGTCGGCGCGTGCGACGGCGACCTCGCGGTCGGGGTGCTGATCGATGCGATCGCGCAGCTGCTCGAGGTCGACCCCGCGGCCCTGCGCGCCGACCTGCTCCCCCGGGTGCGCGAGCTGCTGTTCACCGGGTTCCTGCGGTTCGCCGACTGACGCTCGATAGGCTGGAGACCATGCTCAACATGGCCGAGGGCGTCGCGCGCCTCGGCGCGCTCGCCGAGTCCCCCGTCGTCGACACGCTCGCCCGGGCCTTCGCGGACGCCGGGTTCGACCTCGCGATCGTCGGTGGTCCCGTGCGCGACGCGCTGCTCGGGCGGCGCACCAATGACCTCGACTTCACGACCGACGCGCGGCCCGACGACATCCTGCGGGTCGTGAAGCCGGTGAGCTCCACGCAGTGGGACATCGGGCGCGCCTTCGGCACCATC